>JAJDUZ010000034.1 GCA_022826385.1 Silicimonas sp. | reverse complement strand
GTCAGGTTCGAGAGATCCATTGCGGCCTCTGATCCGATTTCGGTTAGAAATCGTCATAGACGGTTGACAGAAGAATGTCCAGCCGGTTCAGAAAACCCAATGTAGAAACAGACGATCATGCACAGAAAAAATTCGCCGTGCACATGGACCCGGTATCACTTGTTTTCTATGCGGTTGTGTGTGGCTTGCTTAGCCTCTTCGCGCCAAATCTCGGAGGCCGCGTGCCGCGTTTGGCCGTTGGCGCGGTGGTTGGCGTTTTGGCCGCGACAACCTTGCCTTTCCTGAATGGCATGATGGGATATTGACGGATGAAGCACCTGCTTGCAGCCCTTGCATTGCTTACCTTGCCGACAACGGCATCGGCCTGGATGGCCCAGAACGGATTGAAGGTCGAACGTGCGCCGGGCGGGTTTCACGTGCCCTATCGCGGTCTCTCGGGGCCCCGCGACTTCTGGTGCGCTGCCGGGGATTACGTCGTGCGTGAACTTGGCATGTCGCCCGATACGCTGATCTATCGCACCTCCTCGCCGCCGCGTCGCTCCGGGCAGGGCATCCGGTTCAGCCTCAACCCCGAGGGCGCCAAAAAGCCGGGGCTGCTTTTGTTGAGCGGGCGGCGTGGTGTTTCGGCGGCATTGGCCCGGAGTTTCTGCGACAAGCTCGAAATCGAGTCCTGACGACAACACCTTCATCTTGCGTGTGCGTTTCACCTCTACCCAAAATCAAGCGGGTCCCCTATAAAGACTGTGGGATAGGCCCTTTGGGCCGCAAGGCCGAGGGAGAAGAGGCGGATGCGCTGCCCGTTTTGCGGAAATATCGATACTCAAGTCAAAGACTCGCGACCGGCGGAAGACCATGTTGCCATCAGGCGCCGGCGGTTCTGCCCGGCCTGTGGCGGGCGCTTCACGACGTATGAACGCGTCCAGTTGCGCGACCTTGTGGTGGTGAAGTCGAACGGCAAACGCGAAGACTTCGACCGTGACAAGCTGGAACGCTCGATCCGGATCGCAATGCAGAAACGCCCGGTTGAGCCTGAGCGCATTGACCAGATGATCTCGGGCATCGTGCGGCGACTTGAAAGCATGGGCGAAACCGATATCCCGTCGACGACGATCGGCGAGATCGTGATGGAAAGCCTCGCCCGGATCGACAACGTGGCGTATGTGCGGTTCGCCAGTGTTTACAAGAACTTCCAGGATGCCGGCGATTTCGACAAATTCGTCAGCGAACTGCGCCCGCCGCAGAAAGACGATTGAGCCCGAACGTTTCACCTCAGGATGAACGGCACATGGCGCACGCGCTGTCTCTGGGCATGCGCGGGCTTGGGGCGGTCTGGCCATGGCCCTCGGTCGGGTGCGTTTTGGCGCAGGGCGACCGCGTTGTGGGGCGCGGAACATCGGACCCGAAGACGGTGCGCCATGCCGAACGGGTGGCGCTCGATCAGGCTGGTGAAGCGGCCCGTGGGTCAACTGCTTATGTGACGTTGGAACCTTGTGCCCACCAAGGACGCACGCCGCCGTGCGCCGATGCGCTGGTGGCTGCCGGTGTTGCCCGCGTGGTTGTCGCGGCCACGGACCCCAATCCGCTGGTTGCAGGGCAAGGGATCGCCCGGTTGCGCGCGGCTGGGATCACGGTGGATGAAGGCGTGGGGGTAGCTGAAGCTGCGCGCCAGCACCGGGGCTTTTTTTCGGTCATGACCACGGGCCGTCCGATGGTCACCCTCAAGCTTGCCATGACGGTCGATGGTCGGATCGCCACCGCCACCGGCGAAAGCCGGTGGATCACCGGCGCTGTTGCGCGGCGGCGCGTGCATGCGATGCGTTTGCAGCACGACGCGGTGCTGGTCGGGGGCGGAACCGCCCGCGCAGATGATCCGACGCTGACCGTGCGAGACATGGGGGCCGCGCGCCAGCCCGTGCGGGTCGTGGCGTCACGTCGGCTGAGTTTGCCGTGGCCGAACCGACTGGCCGGGTCCATTGACGCCGGGCCGGTGTGGCTGGTGCAAGGGGCGGGCGATGCCAGCGCAGGCGATCAGGCCCTGTGGCGCAAGGCCGGGGCCAAGCTGTTGGAGGCCCCGGTGGTCGACGGGCAGATTGATCCGGCAGGTATTTTGAAGGCGCTTGGGTCCGAAGGGCTGACGCGCGTCTTCTGCGAGGGTGGGGGCGCTTTGGCGGCGTCACTTCTTGGGGCGGATTTGATCGATGAGCTTGTGGTGATGACGGCAGGGTTTGCGCTGGGGGCCGAAGGACAACCCGGGATCGGCGCGCTTGGGCTGTCGCGTTTGGACGAGGCGCAGAGGTTCGCGCTTGTCGAGACAACTGCGCTTGGCAACGACATCCTGCATCGCTGGGAACGTCGCTGACCCCCGGGAGCTGTCGATTTCCGACACGGAAATCGTTCCATTTTCTGGTTCAGAAAATGCCGCGCAAGAAGGCCATCAGCTTGTTCACGGGCGGCAGCGTCACGCCCTCGGCCAGCAATGCGACCGCCGCTTCGGGTGAAATCGGTGCGCCTGTCCGTGGGTCGAAATAGCGGGGATAACCGATCAGGCAGGCATGGGCGAGCCCGGCCAGCGTTGCCTCATGTGTCGCCCGATGGTCGGGCCGGGGAACCAGATCGCGGGTCAGGCCGCGCCCGGCATAGAAGGGCATGCCAAGGCAGGTGACGGGTTTGCCGCGAAGCAGCGCTTCGAAACCCAGCGTCGACGTCATGGTCCAAACTTCGTCAGCGGCGGCAATGGCTTCGGCGGCGCCGACTTGCGTCAAGGTTACATCGGCCAAATCTGCCAGGGCCGCCTCGTCCACCGCGCCTTTTCGCAGGCCAGCTTCCACATCCGGATGTGGCTTCCAGAGCAGGCACGCGTCGGGCGCTTCGGCCCGCACGCGCCGCAGAAGATCGATGTTGGTTGCGACCTCGGAGGTGCCAAGACGGACCGATGCATCATCTTCGACTTGCCCAACGACAAGGATCTTGCGGCGGTCCTTGGGCAATTCGGGCAATTCCCCGGAAATGTTGTATTTGGTCAAGCCAAGGCGGTTGATCCGAGTGTAAAGCCGCTCGGCACGTTCGATTTCTCCTGCAGGCAGTACGCCAGATTCCGCGATCAGGCGATCCAATCGACCTTCCGTCCGCGGGTCGTAGTAGAGAGACGGAGCATCCAGCACGAGCGACAAGGGTGGGATCAGCGTCGCGCCAAGCCCGCGCGAACGCAGGAGACCGTCCTCCATCCGAAGGGCGGTCTCGCCGGCTTCGCCCATGCCCCAAACGATCTCGGTCCGATCCCCCACGCGCCCCCGAAAGCGCAGGCGTTTTTCGCGCCCGAACGCGCGTTGCAGGTGCGGGCGTTTCCACGGTTTCATGCCCCGCGCGACATACCCGTTCTGGTCCTCGCGCCAGGCGCGCGCATCGGCTGCGAGTTGCGCGATCACGTCTTCGACCTCGCAAAGTCGGTCGCGCACTGGATCGTACCATGTGGGATAAAGGATCATCGACGCCGCGAAGAGCTGGGCGCGGGTCAGCTTGCGTTCGCGCCGATCCGGCGGTGTTTCGTCCAGCGTCAGCCCCCAGCCTGCATAGAAAGGCTGGCCGAAAACGCGTGGCTTGTGACCTGCGAAGATGGCTTCGAACCCAAGGGTCGAGGACAGGGTATAGACACCAATCGCCCCTTCGAAGAGCCGCCAAGGGCTGACCGGTGCATCGTAAAGGCTGACGCGGTCGATCCCTTGTGTCGGATCGTAGAGGCCAGTGCGGGCTCCGCCTGCCGTTTCGGGATGCGTTTTCACCAGGATCGGTGCGCCGGGGTTCTCCTCGGCGGCATAGGTCAGCATCTCGCGGAAAGCAGCCCGACCTGCACCCATCAGCGCGGCGTCGCCTTCGGTCTGGTCGATCACAAGGACATAGCCGGGCGGGGGCGGTTCGATCTTGGGATCGGTGGCCGCGTATTTGCCAAGATGCCAATGCTTCAGGCTGTCGATCGCATTGCGGGCGCGGTTCAGGAGCGCGGTGTCGTCCAGCGGATGCGTGGCCAGCAAGGTTTCAAGGTCCGAGGGGGCCGAGGCGTCGAAATGGACACCCGTCCGGTCGAGATTGAGACCGATCGGGGCTGATGACCTCACCCGGTTCGGATGAACTGAGCGCAGGAAGGCATCTTCAACGGTCAGCGTGGGGGCGTCTTTCCATTCCGCGACCGCCTCGCCACGCCAGGCGGTGGAGCTCTTTCCCCAGAGACCGCCCCAATCATCGGGGCCGGGCACACCTACGGAGACTTTCCAGCCAGCGAGGGCCAGAATACGTTTCAGGCGGCTTTCGGTTAGAAAGCCGCCTGAGTAAACGCAAAGCTTTTGCGTCGCTGTATCGTCGTTCAATTAGCCGCCTTCGACTGCGGTCGTGAAGGTCGCTGCCGTGCCGACCGGTGCAACAATCGCCGAGAGGACCTTGTTGAACTGGGTGTACGGCGCTTCGGTCACGTAAACGGTGTCCTGATTGCGAATATCGAAGTCGCGGGCCAGGAACACGCCGGTCGCTTCCGTCAGGTTCAGCACGTAAACGAAGCGTTGTTCGCCGACCAGGTCGGTCCGACCCAGAACCTTGTTTGCCACATCGGCGGGTTCATCGCGGAAGATGAAGATACCCGTCGGATCGGCCAAAGCCGTGTTCAGACCGCCGACGGTTGCCAGAGCTTCGATCGCCGAAACCTTTTGCGTCTCGAAGGGCACCTTAACCTGAGCGCCGGTTGCGCCGAGCGAGGTGAAGAACCGCTCGTCCTGTTCAACCAGAATGCGGTCGCCGCCACGCAGCGCGATATCAAGGCGCGGGTTTTCGTACAGGTCTTCCAGCCAAACCGTGCCGGAATGCCCGCCACGCAGAAGCGTGATCTGGGTGATTTCCGGCGGCAGAGTGATACCGCCTGCCTGCGCCAGCATCGACGTGAGGGTCCGTGTCGGACGCTCGATCGGATAGACGCCTTGCGCACCCACGCCACCAATCAGCGACACGGTTGCCCCGTCGCCAGCAACGCGCTGCACCACGACCTGCGGGTCGGGGGTCTGCGCTTGAAGTTTCTCGGTGATGATCCGACGAATCGCTTCGGGCGTGTTGCCGCTGGCCTTGATGCGGCCGGCATAGGGCACGAAGATGAATCCGGAGCCATCGACCTGGATTTGTTCGAGAGCCGCCGGAGCGCCACCGCCCGAGAGCAGTCCGTCGTCGACATTCTCATAGATTTGAAGGCTCAGGGTGTCACCCGGCCGAACGGTGTCGGAGCCAAGAACACCTGCGTGGATCAGATCGCTCGAAAACCCAAGCGGCGGTGTGAACTCGGTCGCTTTGTTCACGCGATCATCCACTGTCACGATGAAGGCATTGCCTTCTTCCTGAACGGATCCGTTGAAGATTTCGCCTTTCGTCGGTCCTGACCGAGGAAGGCCACAGCCGGCAAGAATGCTCGCCGACACACAAATCGCAACCCAGCGGGCGCGGCTAGAACTTTTCTTTTTCACTGCTCGATCCTCGAACGCTTTGCCTGCCATTGGCTTATTCCCCACACCGTAACTCCAAAGTAGTCGGTTTTCTACTTAACCCGGATTCTGCTTAAGCGAGGGTGAGGGGATTCCCAGATCAGGCGTTACCTGATTTAGTATCCGTGAATACTAACAACGGATAGGAATTCCCCTCATGAACACCTCTATCACTGCCTTGTTCTGTTGTATCGATGAT
>JAJDUZ010000041.1 GCA_022826385.1 Silicimonas sp. | reverse complement strand
GAACTGCTCACGCAGTCCTTCTGTCTGAGTGCTTCAAACCATGTTGTTACCTCCATAGTCCGCTCAGATTGCTACCAATCGAAGCGACAAGTGTTGGGCGGGATTTGCACCCGCTAGGGAAACGCACCTTTCCACGGCGCGCCCGAAAGCGCAGGTTGGCGTTACGTCGGGTTCTCCCTGCACCGGTTGAAGGCGGGCGATGTGGCGGCGGATGTGACCGGCGACCGCGAAGTCATCCTTGTCATGGTCGAGGGCAAGGCCCGCATCACCGGTGCCGGGCAGGACTGGGGCGAGTTGGGCGAGCGGATGAACGTTTTTGAAAAGACGCCGCCCCACAGCCTCTATCTGCCGAACGGCAGCGACTGGCGCGCCGAGGCCACCACCGATTGCACGATTGCCGTGTGCTCGGCCCCCGGAAAAGGTGGCCATGCCGCCCGACGGATCGGGCCGGACGGCATCACCTTGACCGCGCGCGGCAAGGGCACCAACACACGCCACATCAACAACATCGCGATGGAGGCCGAGGATTACTGCGACAGCCTGCTGGTGACCGAGGTCTTCACGCCGGCAGGTCACTGGTCCTCGTACCCCTCGCACCGTCATGACGAGGATGACTTCCCCCGCATCACCTATCTGGAAGAGACCTATTACCACCGCCTGAATCCGGCGTCTGGCTTTGGCATCCAACGGGTCTATACCGACGATGGTGGTCTGGACGAGACCATGGCGGTCTCAGATGGCGATGTCGTTCTGGTGCCACGCGGACATCACCCTTGCGGCGCGCCATACGGGTTCGAGATGTATTACCTGAACGTCATGGCCGGACCTTTGCGGAAATGGCGGTTTGTTGCGGCGCCAGAAGTGGAATGGATCATGGAGCGCGATGCCTGATCCGGTTTCGCCGCCTGTTGGCGTCGATCCGCGGGGGCTCTGCCCCCGCACCCACGGGATATTTGTGAACAGGCGAAGGGTGGATTGACGCCATTTCACGGCAGAGATTGCGATTTTGCCGAAAAATCACGGTTTACTGACAGCGGATATCGGGCGCAGATCACGGCCGCTTCCGCCTGCTCCGCCATGTTGAGTGCATCGGACAACGACACTTAACATAGGAGATTTCACATGTCGTACCTGATCAACTCGAGCTTCGGTCCCGAAGACATGGAGCGCGCAACCGTTCCCTTCGTTCTGGGCAATGCCGCTGCCAATGCAGGCAAGGCCATGGCCTTCCTGACCGGCGATGCGCTGAACCTTGTCACCAAGTCGCGCGATACCGGTCTGGTGGCGCCCGGTTACACACCGGTTGCGCAATTGCTTGACGAATTCGTCGGCAAGGGCGGCGAGATCATTGTTTGCAAGGTCTGTGCCGCCGTCATGGGCATCGAGGCGCAGGACCTGATCGAGGGCGCCGCCATCGGGGGCGCTGGCAACACCATGGCCTTCCTTGAGAATGGCGGGAAGACGCTTGTTTGAGCCCGCACGAAGGGCCGGCACCCGTTTTGCCGGCTCTTCGCCACCTTCTGACAGGAGATCATCTGATGGCCCATCTTGGTTTGCTGCTCGCCTGCGAGCATTACCCCGCCCTGCCCGCGAAACCTGGGCGTCTCGACGGACAGTTGCATCATTGGCTTGGCGCACTTGGTCACGACATTGATCGGATCTCGCGCTTTGACTGCCACCTTGGCATGTTCCCGGCAAGCGGAGGTCAGGCCGATCTCTGGATCGTCAGCGGGCAGGTGCTGGACGGCGTGCGTTCAGGTCGGGACATCGCCGGGGAGCTCATGCAGTTTCTGAAGGCTGCCGCCGCACTTGGGCGACCGGTCTATGGGCTTTACCATGGCGAGATTGCACTGCATCGCGCGCTGGCCGAAATCGGCGCACCGCCGCCGGGGGACGGGCGCGGCATTCGGGCGATCCGAAACCCGTTTCAAAGCTTTCAGAGCCGTGACCGACTGTTTGCGTTTCACGCCGCAACACGTCGCGTGGTGGAGCTTCAGCGCCCCGAGGCATTGACGCGGCGCGCCATGTTTCGGTGGCGACAAGCAGCGTGAAGTCAGTCGAGACCGGCTTTTTGCAAGCCGGACACATAAGTCTCGACCTGCGCAGGGTCTCGCAGATAGAACAAGCGGCTTCGCACGAACTCCGCCGTGATCCCGGGCCGCGCCGACCGCAGATCGGCCACGGCCTGCGCCGCCTCGTCGATGCGGTCGAGATGCGC
This sequence comes from Silicimonas sp., assembly GCA_022826385.1. Taxonomy (GTDB): domain Bacteria; phylum Pseudomonadota; class Alphaproteobacteria; order Rhodobacterales; family Rhodobacteraceae; genus JAJDOD01. The sequence goes on along the minus strand of JAJDUZ010000041.1, from coordinate 69,334 downwards.
CAGGGCCGAAGCGCGAATGGCCGTGGCCCAATAGTGCGAGTTGGGCATCGCTTCGGCGCGGGCCGCCCACGCGACTGCGTCTTCGTAGTCGCCTTGGAACAACAGCGCCGTCGCGCCATAGCCGAGGAACGCCCAACGATAGGGGTCCGACGGGCTGATGCGGACGGCTTCCTCGAAACAGGACATCGCGTCTTCCAACTGGCCGGAATAGGCCATTGAATCGCCCAGCCCGCAATGCGCCTGTGCCATGCCCGGGTTGAGATCGATGGCAGCCTTCAGGTCAGCGATCGAGCGGTCATATTCCCCGCGCGCCAGATGCACGCGCCCCAGCGCGAAGCGGGCAACGGCGTCGTCCGGTTCCAGACGGGCGGCAATGCGCGCATGCTCCAGCGCGGTGTCGAGCAGCCCCTGCACATCGTCCGCTTCGAAATAGATGACCGAAATGACAATGGCATAAGACAACCGCGCATGGGCCAGACCGAAGTTCGGGTCCAGTTCGATTGCGCGGCGAAAATGGCGCTGTGCCTCGGCATTGGTGTTGGGATGGAACTCGTACTGGATGGCGAGGCCGCGATGATAGCACTCCCATGCGCCCATCTCGTCGAAGGCTGTGTCACGCGTGCCACGTCCCGCGCGGCGCTCCAGTTCGGCCTCGACCGAGGCGGCAATCGTGTCCGCAAGCTCGTCCTGCAGGGCGAAAGGATCGTCGGCCGTGCGGTCGTATCGCTCGACCCAGACATACCGGTTGGTCCGGGGCTCGGCCAATTGCACGGTCAGGCGCAGGCGGGCCCCGTGCATTCGAAGCGATCCATGGACAACATAGTCGAGGCCGAGTTCGGTTCCCAGCACGCTCATCTCGGCGCTCGTCAGGCGCGGGCCTTCGTTGGCGACGCTGGCTTTCACGTCCAGCCACGAGAACCGCGAGAGGTTGGTGGTCACATCTTCGGTCAGGCCATCGACGAAATGGTCGAAGCCTTCGCTGACCGCCATGGCGGCGAAGGGCACGACCGCGACGCTTGTGCGACCTTCGGAGACCGGTGCTGATGTCGGGCGGGGCTTTTGTGCCGGCGGTTCCTCGGTCGTTTCCTCGGCAAAGAACCCCTCGCCTTTAACCTGGGCCAACAGTTCCTTCAATTCCGGGCCGGGGCTGACGCCAAGCTCGTCGCGCAGGGTCGCCTCATAGCTGTTGAACTGCTGAACGGCAGCCGCGCGTTCGCCCTTTTGCGCGAGAATGCGGATCAACACGGCCTGGCTGGCATCCCGCAGCGGGTCCAGCGCGACCATGCGACGGGCAAAGTCCAGCGCCTGTGTGACATCCCCGTCCTTCTGGGCGGCTTTCGATGCGCGTTCGAGAATGTCCAGAGACAGCGAGTTGAGGCGTTGGCGCTCGGACGCGATCCAGTCTTCGAACTCGGCTTGCTGGCCATAGATCCCGTCGAGCAAGGGGCCGTCCATCAAGGCAATGGCGTTGATCGCGGCGCTGGCGCTGCCGTCCGCAGCGAGTGCGGCGAAGCGGTCGACATCGACCTCGACCACCTCGGGGTTCAGTCCAACGCGATCACCGTCTGTCAGAATTGCATCGCCCGCGTCATCGGCAAGGGCGCGTTTCAGTTTGGCGATGGCCTGACGCAGGCTTTGGCGCGCCTGCTCGGTGAAGCGATCCCCCCAGAAGAGCGCCATCAGGCGGTCGCGTGACGGCGGCATTTCGGTGTTCAGGGCAAGATAGGCGACCAGGCCTTGTGTCTTGGCGCCGGAAATCGGGATTGAAGTGCTGTTTGCGTCGGTGGCCGTGAGCCGTCCAAAGAGCTTAATCGAAATCATGAAACCCCCTGCGAAATGGCTAGCACGGGGGTGGCACGTCCGGCAAATCGCAAGGCCTCTTTCAATGAAAAACACCCTGAATCGCGTAGATTTTCGCCATCCGGCGCAGAAATCACGCGTGGTGTCACGCCAAGTTCACGCCGAGCCGCGCCGCAAGGGGCAAAACCATCCCATCGAAACCAACCTTGAAGAGGATACCATGACCACCTTTATTCCCCCGTTTCCCCGCTGGACCCGGCCGGACCCCGCTTCGGTTTTCGGCCCCTATAGCCCGTGGCCCCCGCGCCGCCGGTTCGGTCGCGACGCTGCGATTGCCGGATCGGTCGGCACGCTGGCCGTCTTCGTTCATTGCGTCGTTCCGATGATCGCATGACGGCGCTTCGGCTCAGAAAACAGGAAACCCTCAGATAATCCCCACGCCGTCTTCAAGTACCGGCAGCCGGTTTGGTCGAGTGTGGGAACAGAGCGGGGGACAGGCCCCCGACACAAAGGATAGAATGATGAACATGCAGACCACAGTGACCCAAACCACCAGCCTTTATGGCTCAATCACCGAAACGATCGGGCAAACGCCCATCGTCCGTCTGAACCGGATCGCGCCTCCGGGCGTCGAGGTCTTTGTCAAACTGGAAGCCTTCAACCCGGCCGGCTCGGTCAAGGACCGGTTCGCGATTGCCGCAATCGAAGCCGCGGAGGCCAACGGCGCATTGCAGCCCGGCCAGACCGTGATCGAGGCGACATCCGGCAATACCGGTATCGGACTGGCCATGGTCTGCGCGGCCAAAGGCTATCCGCTGGTCGTGACGATGGCCGAAAACTTCAGCGTCGAGCGTCGCAAGCTGATGCGCTTCCTTGGCGCAAAGGTCGTGCTGACGCCCGCGTCCGAGAAAGGGTCGGGTATGATCGCCAAGGCCGAGGAGCTGGCCGCAAAGCATGGCTGGTTCCTGGCTCGGCAGTTCGAGAACGAGGCCAATGCCGACATGCATGCGCGCACCACGGCGCGCGAGATCCTGAACGATTTCGGCGGCACCGGACCGGATGTCTTTGTCACTGGCTTCGGCACGGGCGGCACATTGAAGGGTGTCAGCCGCGTTCTGCGTGCCGAAAGCCCGGAGACCCGGATCATGGTCACCGAGCCTGACAATGTTCCGATCCTTGGCAGCGGCATCGCGCAGACGCGGGACGCCGACGGTCGCCCCAGCGCAAGCCACCCGATGTTTCGCCCGCACCTGATGCAAGGATGGTCGCCCGACTTCATCCCGAAGCTTGCCGAGGACGCGCAAAGGGCTGGCGTGATCGACGGGTTCCAGCCGATTGCCGGACAGGCCGCCTTGGACGTGGCCCGCGATCTGGCCCGCAAGGAAGGTATCTTTTGCGGCATCAGTGGAGGCGCAACGGTTGCCGCAGCGCTTGAACTGGCCAAGACCGCAGCGCCCGGCACCCGTATTCTGGCGATGGTGCCGGATACCGGCGAGCGCTACATGTCCACGGTTCTGTTCGACGGCATTGCGGAAACCATGTCCGAGGACGAGATGGAGATTTCGCGCTCGACCGAGGGATACCGCTTCGACGCCAAGGGCGGCGCGGCGGCCCCTGCCCCGGCCGAGCCAGCGAAGCCCGAGGTGACGGCGCAGGTCGAGGCAATCGTCGCCCAGGAACCGGTTGTCATGTTCGCGCTGGAATGGTGCGAGTTCTGCTGGTCGGTTCGCAAGCTCTTCGCGGCGGCGGGCATTGCCTACAAGACGGTCGATCTGGATTCGGTCGCTTATCAGGACGGCAACCTTGGCGGCGAGATGCGGAAAGTGCTGCGGGCCCAGACCGGGCAGCCCACCATCCCACAGATCTATGTCGGCGGGCAGCATATCGGCGGCGCGACTGAAACCTTCGACGCGTTCAATGACCGCAGTCTTTGGGACATGCTGGAGGCCGCAGGCGTGGCGTTCGACCGGTCGATGACCGAGAACGCCTATAGCTTTCTGCCAACATGGCTGCACCCGCGATGAAGGCGGATCGGATCATGTCAAAAGATGCGAGCCCCCTCGCCAAGGCCGCACGCTATGGGCAGACCTTCCGGGACCGCCCGCACCCGCTGCATCCGACCGAGACGGCAGCCCAGCTTCGGGAGAGGTTTTGCACACCTCTCCCCAAGCAGGGCCTGCCCGAGGGCGAGGTGCTGGACGCCCTGATCGACGCCGCCGAACCGGGTCTTGTCGGGAACACCGACCCCAACTTCTTTGCGTGGGTCATGGGCGGCTCGGACCCGCTGGGTGTGGCCGCCGACTGGCTGACATCCGTTTGGGGCCAGAACGCGGGCATCTATCAAACCTCGCCCGCCGCCGCGATTGCCGAGGAAGCCGTCGAAGCCTGGCTTCTCGAATTGCTTGATCTGCCGCGCGAAAGCTCGGTGGGCTTGGTGACAGGCGCCACCATGGCCGCCTTTACCGCTCTTGCAGCAGCGCGGACCGAGGTGCTGGCGCGCGCGGGCCACGATTTCGAGGCAGACGGGCTTCAAGGGGCGCCGCTGGTCCGGGTCTTCATGAGCGACGAGGCACATGTGACCAACAAGACCGCGTTGCGCCACCTGGGCTTTGGCGCGTCAAGCATCGTGCACTTGCCGTCTGACGAGGCCGGGTTGATGGATCCTTATTACCTTGCCAAGGCCATGGAGCGTCATTCGGGGCCAAAAATCGTGGTGGCGCAGGCCGGGCAAATCAACTCGGGCGGGTTCGAGGGGTTTGCCGAGATTTGCCGGATTGCGCAGGGGCACAATGCGTGGGTCCATGTGGACGGGGCGTTTGGTCTCTGGGCGCGGGCAGCGTCCGAGACACGCGCGCAAACCCACGGCGTGGAGATGGCCGACAGTTGGTCTGTCGACGGGCACAAGTGGCTGCAGATCCCCTATGATTCCGGGTTCGCCATCGTCCGTCACGCAGACGCACATCGCCGCGCGATGAGCATCACCGCCAACTATCTGAACGAAGACCCCGAGGATGGGCGCAGCCCCACAAGCTATGCGCCGGGCCTCTCGCGGCGGGCACGCGGCTTCGCGGCCTGGGCCATCCTGCAAGGTCTCGGGCGAGACGGCGTGGCCGAGATCGTCTCGCGCCATTGCGCCATCGCGCGGCATCTGGGCGCCCGGATCAACGGGATCGAGGGGTTGGAGGTTCTGAACAAGATCGGTTTAAATCAGGTTCTGGTTGGCGCGTCGGAAGAGCCCGAGCGGATCATCGCCCTTGCCGACCATCTGAACGCGCATGCCGGTGTTTTCGTCAAAACCGCTGCCTGGAAAGGGCGGCCTGTCCTGCGCCTCTCGGTCATAAGCCGCGAGACCGAGATCGCCCATGCCGATCACCTGGCCGACGCGATTGCGGCAAGCTGGAGGATCGTGCGCGATCAGTAAGACCGTGGCAGTCCCAGCACGTGCTCGGACAGGTAACTGAGGATCAGGTTCGTCGAGATCGGCGCGACCTGATACAGCCGAGTCTCGCGGAACTTGCGTTCGATGTCATATTCTTCGGCAAAGCCGAACCCGCCATGGGTTTGAACCGCCGCTTCTGCGGCCTCGTTCGCCGCATCGGCGGCAAGCAGCTTGGCCATGTTCGCCTCGGCGCCCGGATTCTCGCCTGCCTCGTAGAGGCGCAGCGCTTCGCGCACCATCAACTCGGCCGCCCGCATATGGGCATAGGCCTTGGCCAGTGGGAACTGGATGCCTTGGTTCTGGCCAATCGCACGACCGAAGACGTGCCGGTCCTTGGCATAGGACACCGCCTTGTCGATCAGCCACTTGGCATCGCCGATACACTCGGCCGCGATCAGGATGCGCTCGGCGTTCATCCCCGACAGGATATAGCGAAAGCCCTTGCCTTCTTCTCCGATCAGGTTCTTAGCAGGGACCCGCAGGTCGTCGAAGAACACCTCGGTCGTGGCGTGGTTCATCATCGTGCGGATGGGCCGGATCGTCAGACCGTTGCCCACGGCTTCGCGCATATCGACCAGCAGGACCGAGAGACCCTGCGTCTTCTTCATGCCCTCGGCCAAGGGCGTTGTCCGCGCAAGAAGGATCATCAGGTCGGAATGCTCGGCGCGGCTGGTCCAGATTTTCTGACCGTTCACGACAAAATGGTCGCCGTCCCGTTTCGCCGTCGTCTTGAGCGCCCCGGTATCCGTGCCCGAGGTTGGCTCGGTGACGCCAAACGCCTGCAAACGCAGCGAACCGTCCGCGATGCCGGGAAGATAGCGCGTCTTCTGTTCCTTGGACCCATGCCGCAGCAACGTGCCCATCGTGTACATTTGCGCATGGCACGCCCCGGCATTTCCGCCCGAACGGTGGATTTCTTCAAGGATCGCCGCGCCAGCAGACAAGGGCAGCCCGGCCCCGCCATAGGCTTCGGGGATCAGCGCTGCCAACCATCCGGCCTTGGTCAGCGCGTCGACAAACTCTGTCGGATACGCCCGCGCACGATCAAGCTCGCGCCAATACGCCCCCGGAAAATCCTCGCAAAGCCGCGCCACCGCATCACGAATATCGGTATAGTCTTCGGGCATCGACGCGCCTCCTCCTTGATCCCGTCAATTCGCAGAGTGACGCGCCCGCACACAGAAGTCGACCAACCGAAACGCACGCTTGCGTTGTTGGGTCAAAACATACATATTCATTTATAAGAATATATGAGGGAGGAACTCATGCTGACCCGCCGCGCCGCCCTGTCTGGCCTTTGCGCCACCCTGACCCTGCCGTTAAGCGCCAAAGCCCGCACCTTGGGCCCGGCCACTCTGACCACGGTCAGTGACGGGTCGCTGACGCTGCCCGGCTCGTTCATCTTCGAACCCATGCCGCAAGAAGAACTGGCCGAGGTGCTGGCGACCTTCCCGGTCGACCTGAACAGCCTGACGCCTGAATGCAACCTTGCGCTCTATCAGGACGGCACCAACACGGTTCTTTTCGACGTGGGCTCTGGCCCCGATTTCATGCCGACCGCCGGGACCTTGCTGGACAGCCTCGACGCCGCCGGTGTCGCGCCCGAGGACGTGACCCATGTCGTTTTCACCCACGCGCATCCCGATCACATCTGGGGATTGATCGACGAGTTCGACGAACCGGTCTTCTATGAAGCGACCTATATGATGGGCCGCGCCGAGTGGGATTACTGGTGGAACCCGGAAACGGTGAACACGATCGGGGACGCCCGCGCCGCCTTTGCCGTGGGCGCACGGCGCCGGATGGAATACATCGAAGACGCCGTGGAACTTATTGACGACGGGCAGGAAATCCTGCCCGGCATTGCGGCGATTGCCACGCATGGCCACACGCCCGGGCATATGGCTTTCGAAGTCCGGTCGGGCAATGACAGTGCGCTGATCGTGGGTGACGCGATCGGCAACCACCACGTTGCCTTTGCCCGACCCAACTGGGCCAGCGGCTCGGATCAGGATGCCGAGTCCGCCATCATCTCGCGCAACATGCTGCTGGATCGGCTGACGACCGAGCAGCTTCCCGTGGTCGGCTTCCATCTGCCAAACGGTGGCATGGGCCGGGTCGAGGCGGCCCCGACCGGCTATCGTTTCATCTCGGAGGATGCGTGATGCGCTGGACCCTTGCCGCCTGCCTGATCGCCACAAGTGCCACCGCCAGCGAGGACATCGCGGACCAGTATCCGGGCTCAGCGCTTTATCAGAAGCCGGTCGAGGTCATCCCGCATGTCTGGTCCGCCATCGGTGCCACCGCACCGCCCACTTACGAGAACACAGGCCACAACAACAACCTAAGCTTCCTTGTCACCGGCGACGGCGTGGTCGTCGTCAATGGCGGTGCAGCCCATGTTCTGGCCAAAGCACTGCACGACGAGATCAAGGCGATCACGGATCAGCCGGTCAAGCTGGTGATCAACGAAAACGGTCAGGGTCACGCCATGCTCGGCAACTCCTATTGGGCCCAGCAAGGCGTGCCGATCCTGGCCCATGTCGACGCAGCCGTCGAGTTCGAGGAATACGGCGCACAGATCCTGGGCGGGATGCAGCGCTATAACCGCGACAAGGCAGAAGGCACGGTGCTGCAAGGGCCGACGATCACCTTCGAAGACGAATATATCGTCGAGATGGGCGATATGCGGATTGAGGTGCTTTACCTCGGCCCCGCGCATTCGCCCGGCGACATTTCGGTCTGGCTGCCCGAAGAAAGCCTCGTCATCGCGGGCGACATGGCGTTTCACGAGCGGATGCTGCCGATCTTCGAGCACACCTATACCGCCGACTGGCTGGAGACATGGGAGACCGCGTTCGAGCCGCTGAACGCGACTTACGTCATCCCCGGCCATGGCCACCCGACCAACATGGCGCAGGTCCGCCGCTATACGCGCGATTATTTGATTTGGCTGCGCGCCCGGATTGGCGAACACTTGGATGCAGGTGGCGAGTTGGCCGATGCCTATTACGTCGACCAGTCGCCGTTTGCGCATCTCGACACGTTCGACGAGCTGGCGACGCGAAACGCAGGACGCGTGTTTGAGCAGATGGAATTCGAATAGGAGGGAATGATGGAGTTTTCGAAGAACATGGGATCGGCCGACAAGATCGCCCGATTGGTCATCGGGGCGTTGCTGGTGGTGCTGGCGCTGACCGGAACGATTGGCGTCTGGGGCTGGCTGGGCCTGATCCTTGTTGGCACGGCTTTCCTGAATTTTTGCCCGATCTACCGGGTTTTCGGGTTCAAAACCTGCCAGGACTGCTGAGCGACAGTTAGGAACACCCGTTCCGGCGTTGCGACACAAAGCGAACCAATATCCCTGAACGGCCCACGATCAGAAAAACGTTCTTTCTGATCGCCGCTTGAAAAACATACGGCCCAGAACCGCACATTGACTCTGCGGCATGCAGAACGCATGTCCCAAATTGAATATGTGAATGGGACGGCTGTCATGCTGCTGGAATCGCTGAATTTGGGTCTTGAGGCCCGTACATTGCATCTGATTGCAGGCCTTGTTCTGGGCCTGATCTTCGGCATTGCCGCACAAATCTCGCGCTTCTGCCTGCGCCGCGCTGTTGCGGGCGACGCGACCGAACGCGGCAGCGCGGCGGCAGTCTGGGCCAGTGGTTTCGCCGCTGCGATCATCGGCTTTGCCATCGCGCAAGCCAGCGGTTTTGTTGCCATCGAAGACCATCGCTTCCTGTCCAATTCGCTGCCCGTCGCCGCCATTCTGATTGGTGGCCTCGCCTTCGGGGCTGGCATGGTGCTGACGCGTGGCTGCGTGTCGCGACTGACGGTTCTGGGCGGAACGGGTAACCTGCGGGCCCTCACAGTGTTGATCGTCTTCGCGGTCACGGCGCATGCCGCGTTGAAGGGCGTGCTGGCGCCGGTGCGGACGACCCTTGGCAGCTTCACGACAGAGCTTCCGATCGGATCGCTTTCTGAAGTGCCACTTGGCGTGCCCGCCCTTGCCGCCTTGGCGCTGGTGCTGGCCGCAGGTCTCATCCTCCGCGCCCGCCCGTCGGTGACGCATGTCGTCCTTGGCGCCGTCATTGGCCTTGTTGCAGTGGGTGGCTGGGTCGCAACCAGCACGCTGCTCTTCGACGAATTCGATCCCCTGCCCGTCCAGTCTGCAGCCTTCACCCTGCCGTGGAGCGACAGCCTCTTCTGGGTCATCGCCTCTACCGCCATTCCGGCAGGTTTCGGCGTTGGCTTCATCGGTGGCGTATTCGGCGGCAGCTTCCTCAGCGCCAGCGCGCGGGGCGAGTTGCAGTTGCAAAGCTTCTCAAGCCCGACTGAGACCCTGCGCTATGTCGCAGGTGGCACACTGATGGGTGTCGGCGGGGTTCTGGCGGGCGGCTGCACGGTTGGCGCTGGTCTCTCCGGCTCGGCAACCGGCAGCATCGCGGCCCTTCTGGCGTTGGCAGCGATCATCACTGGCGCGAAGCTGACTTCGGTCCTTGCGCGAGGCGAGCAAGGCATGCCTGCCGCTGCCTGAGCCACACCGGCGCACAAAAGCGCGGCTGGTCAGTTCGCGACCGCCTCGTCGATGATCCCGTCAAGCAGAGCTTCCACCTTGTCCATGGCGCCGTCCGGGTAGTCCCGGCGACCGACGATCACACCTTCGGAGGTCTCGGCCACGAAGATCCCATAAGGGCAATGGGCAAGGTTCATCGGGTCGGCCTCCATCACTTCGCGGCTAACCACGGCCGAGCAGAAGACGAAGATATCGGCGTCGACGAAAAGCTGCCGGTCACTGCCGACATCGGCGCCTGTCCGGTTCAGCATATCGCCCACATGGCTGACATAGTCGATCACCAGTCCCCGATCGACGATGGCGCTTTCAACCGCGAACGTCGCGTCATCGAAGCTGCCCTCATAGGCCACGATACGATCCTCGCCCGCCTGTGCAACGCTGGCACTGGCAAGGAAAGTCACTGCAAGAAATGTACGTATCATCCTGATCCTCCTCCCTTTCGCCCGAGTTTAGCACACGCTTGGACGTACGCCTTGACCCAGATCAGAAGATCAATCCTCAGAGGGGGTGCGGGGGAGACAGCGTCTCCCCCGCGGATCGCCGCCGTCAGGCGGCGAAACAGTTTTGGCCTCAGCCGAACATGTCCGAGGTGATTCCGGTGTACCAGCCTTCGGATTCCTCATAGGTCGCCTTGCGGACCTCGGCACTTTCGCCGGTGGCGCTGATGAAGCCGTCGACCTTGGCGATCTTCTCGTCGGTCGCCTCATAGGTGGCCCCGACCTTCACGCCGTCATTGGTTTCAATGAGCGACCAGCAGGTGTTGGCAAACTTGGCCGGGAAAACGCGGCTGCCGGTCAGAGCGCCGCGCACCGCATTGGCACAGACCTTGGCCTGGCTGTTGGCCGAGAAGCCCGATTTCGGCATGTCGCCCTGCTGCGACGCGTCGCCCAGCACATAGACATCCGGGTCAGCCTTGGTCGACATGTCGACCGCGTTCACTGGCGCCCAGTTGCCATCGGTGACACCTGCGATCTCGGCAATCCGACCCGCCTTCATCGCTGGGATGACGTTGCAGACATCGGCCTTGGTCACTTCGCCATCGATCGAGACGGTCATCGCGCCCGGATCGACTTCGACGTTGCCGCCGCCGAACTCTTCCCCGATCCAGTCGATCATGCCGGCATAATGGTTGTTCCAGCCTTCTTCGAACAGACCCTGCTTCGAGAACTTGGCCTTGGGATCGGCCACGATGATCTTCGCGGTCGGATTGTTGTTCTTGAGGTAATGCGCCACCATCGACACGCGCTCATACGGTCCCGGCGGGCAGCGATAGGGGTTCGGCGGGGCGACCATCATATAGGTTCCGCCTTCCGGCATCGCCATCAGCTGAGCCTTCAGAAGCTCGGACTGCGAGCCAGCCTTATAGGCGTGGGGCATGGCGTTCTGGGCGCTGATGTCCCAACCGGCGACAGAGCCGTCGATGAAATCGATGCCCGGCGACAGGATCAGCTTGTCATAGCCTATGGTCGCGCCACCGGCGAGCGTCACCGTCTTTGCGTCGCGATCCACGCCGACCGCCCAGTCGTGGACAACGTTGATGCCGTACTCGCTGGCCAGCGTGCCATAGGTGTGACCGATATCGCTGACCGACTTGAAGCCACCGATGTAAAGATTTGAAAAGAAACACGTATAATAGGTGCGCGTCGGCTCGATCAGCGTCACGTCAATCGCACCGTCACTGTCCTTGGCGATATAGCGTGCCGCGGTTGCACCGCCCGCACCACCGCCGACGACGACAACCCGTGGCTTGCCGTGCCCTGCCGCGCGCACCATCGGCGCCGCCAGTGTCGTGGCCGCGACGGCGCCCACAAAAGAACGTCTGTTGAGTTTCATTGGGGTCCTCCCTTGGTTCCCGAGCCTCACTCCTCGAGGTCTTTAAAATACGCGGCCAGCGCCGCGATCTCTTCGTTATTCAATCGCCCCGCGATCATCTGCATCACGGGGTTTGGCCGCACCTTGTCCTTGTAGGCATGCATCGCCGTCACGAAGTCTTCTTCCGGCCAGAACACGATCGACGGGATCCCGTCATCGCCGCCGCTGGTCTGGTGGCAGGTCGTGCATTCCGACGAGAGGTATTCGCCATATTCCACATCGCCTTCCAGCGCGAGGATCTCGGGGTCGACCGTGTGGTCGGTGCCGGTCGCGGTCGGGTCGGCCTCGGGGATGTTGGACGGGTCATCCGAGAAGGTCCGGAGATAGGCCAGCAGGTTAACGCGATCGGCCTCGTCCTTCATGCCGCGATAGCTCATCCGGGTGCCGGATGCGAAACTCCTCGGGTTTTCAATGTATTGCGACAGGGTGTCTGCGTGCCATTCCAGACCATTCGCTCCGGCCCGTGCCAGGCTCTTGGAATAGCGGAACCCCTCAAGGCTCGCGGCCTTCCGCCCGAACAGCATGTTCAGATGCGGGCCGACGCGGTTCTTCGCCCCCTCGCCCACCATGTGACAGCCCTTACAATCGTTGAACAAGGCTTCACCCTTGGCGACGTCGCCCGTTTCGGTCGCATGCGCGGAAGCCGCACTCAGGCAAAGCCCGAGCACGACCGCCGACAGGGAGGAACAGACCCGCCTCACTGACCAGCCTCGCGGAGATAGGCGATCACGGCGGCGATTTCTTCGTCTTTTTTAAACCCGCCAAAGGCCATTTTGGTGCCCTTGATGTAGTCCTTCGGCTTGGTCAGGAAGGCGGCAAGGCTTTCGTCGTCCCAGACACGGCCTTCTTCGGCCGCGGATTTGAAGGCGTTCGAATACTTGAACCCGTCCACGCCCCCGATCGTCCGTCCGAACAGCGCGTTCAGGTGCGGGCCGGTGCCGTTCTTGGCGCCATCCCCGATCTTGTGGCAGGCTTGGCACTTCTTGAAGGCCTTCTGTCCGTCCTTCAACAGGTCGGCCCCGGCATCTGCAACTTGCGCTTCAGGCTCCGCGCTTGCCTCCTGCTCGGGCTGAGCTGCAGCCGCCGGAATGAAGGATGGCCCGTCGGCCGTGAAGCTTGGCAAGGCTTGGTCGCGCGCGTGGTTCATGACCGAGTTCGAGCCCCCTTCAGGCGGAGTTTCGACAAGGAAGACCGAGCGCATCGTGACCTGCACCTCGTCCTTGCAGTTTTCCATGCAGGGCTCGCGGCGCCATTGGCTGTATTCCAACGCATCCCGGTCGTCGACGACAAAGCCTTCGGCGTTGTACATGTTGAACTCGGCCAGGTTCTCGTGCGTCAGTTCGAACTCGTCATCGATCAGGTCGTTCGAATAGAGGATGTAGGCCACGATCGCATAGGTCTCGTCCGGCGTCAGGGTGCCCGCCTCGCCAAATGGCATCGAGCGATAGATGTAATCGTAAGCCGTTGAAAGATAGGGCCAATAGGAGCCAACCGTCTTGACCGGGTCTTCATCGGCCAGCGTGTCAAAGCCACCGGCCAGCACCGGCCAGTTGTCGACACCTTCGGCAAAGTCACCGTGGCACGAGCCGCATTTCTCGGCAAAGATTTCCTCGCCGTCGAACGCATTGCCCGACCCTTCCGGCAAACCGCGCCCATCGGGCAGAACATCGACGTCCCATGCGGCGATTTCCTCGGGATGGGCGGCCCGGCCCAATCCATAGCCTGCCGACATGGCAGGTGCTGGCTCTGAAACCGCGCCGCCGCTGGCGGTGGCCAGTGCCAATCGCGCCTGCTCCTGAATCTCGGCCGCTTTCGCCTCGATCTCGGCGACGCGTGCGGCTTCGGTCTGGGCCTTGGCCTCGGCTTCGCTGGCGATGGCGGCGGCTTGCTCGACCTGCCGCTCCATCACGTCCAGCTTCTGACCGGTCCATTGGTTGGTCGCGACACCATAGGCCACGCCCAACATCAGGGCTGCGCCCCCTGCGGCAGGGAGGAATAGGTTAGGAGACTTCGACATTCTCGGCGATCCCTTCTGCGCTGACATACCAGGTCTGGATACAGTTGTTGTGGTAGACGGCGTTCTCGCCCCGCTCGTCGCGAAGCTGTTCCTTGGTCGGCTGGACATAACCGGTTTCATCCATGGCACGCGCCTGCAGCAGCATCGGCTTCCCGTCCCACTGCGTATCAAGATAGAACCGGGTCAGCGCCTTCTTGTCGCCTTGTCGACCAAGTCGCGCGGTCTCCCATGTGATGCCGCCATCCTTCGAGACATCGACGCGGGTGATCTTGCCATGCCCCGACCATGCGAGCCCCGAGATCACCAGGGGTCCGGCGCCGTGGGTGATCGGCATCTGCGGGCTGGGCGAGGTGATGACGCTTTTCGCGTCCATCACCCAGGTCCACTTGCGGGCCGTGCCGTCTTCATAGACGTCGGTGTATTTCGAGGTTTCCTCGCGGCTTTCAACGGCGCGGTCGACAACCTCGATCCGGCGAAGCCACTTGACCCACATGTTGCCTTCCCACCCCGGCACGACAAGACGCACCGGATAGCCGTGCTCCATCCGCAGTGCTTCGCCATTGGCCTTGAAGGCGACAATCACGTCATCCAGCGCCTTTGCCATCGGGATTGAGCGGCCGTTCGACGAGGCATCCGCCCCTTCCACATAGACCCACTTGTCGGCCGAGAGATCGGCACCGGCTTCCTGCAGCAATGTCCGGAGCGGAACGCCGGTGTATTCCATGTTGTGGATCATGCCATGCGTGAACTGCACACCGTTCAATTGCGAGCCCGCCCATTCCATGCCGGTGTTTGCTGCACACTCGCAGAAATAGACATGGTTCTCGCGCGGGAAGCGTTCGATATCCTCATAGGTGAAGACCAGCGGACGATCGACCAAGCCGTTGATCATCAGGCGGTAGTCTTCCTTGCGCAACTCGATCGCGCCCGAATGGTGACGCTCGAAGGCGCAGCCCTGCGGCGTGATTGTGCCATCCAGCGCATGGATCGGTGTGAAGTTGATCGACGAGATCGGCGAAGCCGTCAGCCATTCGACGTTGCGGCGCACCACGTGGGACTCATAGCTGATCGGCATGCCATAGGGCGTCTCGTCGACCCCGGCGCCGGTGTAGCTGGCCCAGTCCTGTAACTCGGTGATGAGAGGGTCCGGACCTTCGGCATTGGCCTTGCCTGCGGCCAGACCTGCGGTCATGGCGACGCCGCCTTTCAGAAGTCCACGGCGTGTCGTGTTGCTCATGTCGTTCTCCATCCATCCGGTGCCGGAAACTTTGAACGTTTCCGGACAGATTTCTTTGCAAGACATCGGGTCATGTGATGACCTCGACGCTGTTGTTCGGTGCAAGATTGACGGTCCCGAGCTTGGCGATATGGTTTTCGACCACATCCCAGATTTGCGGCCCTTCGGTCCCTTCGTTGACGCTTGCCCAGCCTGCGACGACGTAGTTCCGCGCCGGATCGATCGGCTCGCCCGTCGAGAGAAGTGTCAT
Source organism: Silicimonas sp. (assembly GCA_022826385.1). Classification (GTDB taxonomy): domain Bacteria; phylum Pseudomonadota; class Alphaproteobacteria; order Rhodobacterales; family Rhodobacteraceae; genus JAJDOD01. The sequence goes on along the minus strand of JAJDUZ010000041.1, from coordinate 54,137 downwards.
GTTGGAAATGCGCTCGCCTTGCGGCTTGTTCACCTCGATCCGATAGCCAAGGCCACCGGTGCGCACCATGTCACCGCCCTGCTGGAAGAACGGGTCGGGGTTGAAGATATTGTCGGCCACGTCCTCGAGCACGATCTTCAGGAATTCGCCTGTCATCTCCGTCCGGTAGGCCTTGCCATAGGTCATCGACGTCACGTTCCAGATGTCTTCCCGCGTGATCTCCTGCCCCGGGATCATCGACGGCCCCCAGCGCACACCGGGCGACAGGGCGATCTCGGCGTCGCGCTCGCTCAGAAGCGCGTCGCAGATCAGATCGTCCCATGTGCCGTTGAAATTGCCGCGGCGGTAAAGCGTCGTGTCGGTCGTGCCGATCACTTCGCTGAGCGTATCGACATAAGGCGCGCGTTCGGCATCGATCAGCGCGGCCACATCCGGGTCGGGCGTGATCACGTCCGAGAAGATCGGGATCAGCTTGTGCTTCCAGCCCATCATCCGACCGTCGCGAATGTCGAGATCGACCCGGCTGACGAATTTGCCGTTGGAGCCCGACGGCACGATGATCGTTTGCCCGACCTGCACGGGTTCCGGCAGCGCGTCATGGGTGTGGCCCGACAGGATCACGTCGATACCCGGCACGATCCCCGCCATCTTCTTGTCGACGTCGAAGCCGTTATGGCTGAGGACGACAACGCAATCGGCCCCCATCGCGCGCACTTCCTCGACCATCGCGGCCATGTTCTCGTCCCGGATGCCGAAGCTGAACTCGGGGAACATCCACCGCGGGTTGGCGATTGGCATATACGGGAAGGCTTGTCCGATCACCGCTATCTGCACACCACCGCGTTCGAACATCTTGTAGGGCGGGAAGAGGTCCGGCAGCGGCTCGTCCCATTCGACGTCGAAGATGTTCTGACCAAGTGCGGCAAACGGCAGGCTCTCGACCAGCTCGGTGACGCGATCGGTGCCCAGCGTGAACTCCCAGTGGAAGGTCATGGCATCAGGCTTCAGCGCATTCATCACGTTGACCATGTCCTGCCCGTCGGTGTGATAACAGGTATAGGAGCCGTGCCAGGTGTCGCCGCCATCAAGGAGGAGCGCGTCGGGCCGGTCGGCCCGGATCGCGTTGATGACAGTCGCCACCCGGTCAAGCCCGCCCACACGGCCATAGCCCTTAGCAAGCGATGCAAAATCGCCCGAGGACAGCGCGTAATGCGACGGCGAGCCATCCGCGATGCCATATGCCTTTCGGAAATCGGCACCGGTGATATGCGGCACTGCGCCAAAGTTCTCTCCGACCCCGAGATTGACCGAGGGTTCGCGGAAATAGATCGGCTTCAACTGCGCGTGAATGTCCGTCACGTGGATCAGCGAGACATTTCCGAACGTGTCGAACTGCAGAAGCTGGTCCTGCGTCAGCGTCTGCTGGGCGGCAAGGCGCGCCCAGTTGCCGAAGCCAGACCCTCCGACGAGGGCCGAGGCGGCCATACCCACTTGCAGGAAGTCGCGGCGCGAGATCATCTCTCTTATCCCATATCAAATTCGCATTTGTGAATGCGTATGAAAAGATGACGCCCGCACCCCGGCCGGAGTGCGGGCGTCTGATTAGTTGCGGACGGCCGGTGTTTCGACCGAAAGGCCCTGACCGCGCGAGGCGATGTAAAGCTCAAGCGCCTTGAACTCGGGGCCGCCTTCCTTGAACGGAACCGCCCGGATGTTCGACATGCAGCCCTTGAAGCGTCCATGCGTCGTGTTGATCTTGGCATTCTTCAGACGATAGAGCGGGAAGCCGTTGATCTGTCCCTGGCTCAGGTGGTCTGCGCGGATCATGTTGCCGTAGTTGTCTTCGTGACAGTTCGAACAGGCCATGTCCAACTGGCCAACACGCTGGTAGTAAAGCTCTTTGCCCTGCTCCCAGAACGGTGCGGCGTCGCCGTCGATCTTGACATTCATCGTCATGCCGCGCGACTGGTGCGCGATCAAAGCGGTCATGCCCGACATCTTGGCGCCGGAATACTTCCACTCCTTGCTGCCCATCCGTTCGGTCACGCACTCGTTGACGAGGTTCGTCAGGGTGACAAGCTCGCCGTTCTCGACCCGCGGCAGCGAAGTCTTGAGGCCGGCAAAATCGGCCACGTCTTCGTGGCACGACGAGCACGACTTGCCTTCCGAGCCTTCAACCGTGTCCCACTGGTCGATCGCCTGATCGAGGAACACGAAAGCCGGGTTGTCGAAGTCGTCCATTTGCAACGCTTGCGTTTCGTCGGTACGGAATGTCCAACCCGAATAGATCGTGTCGACATATTCCATATGCTCCGGCGCTGCGGTCTGGGTGATGTAGTCTTCCCCTTCGATCGACAAGGTCGAATCTTCGCCAGCCGAAGCGGCCGTCGCGGCAAGAATACAGGCGGTTGTGAGCAATGCTCTCTTCATGCGGTCTCCTCCCAAATCGCGCATGGATCAGCTGACGCTGATCGACTTCGACGTCTCGTAAACCGAGCCGTCATCGTCATACCAGGTGAACTTGAACTCGCCCGCTTCCGGCACGACGGCGTCGAACTGGAAATATGGGTTGGTCGAGATCGCGGGCTCAAGCGTCACGTCGATCACGTTCTCGCCGTTGAAGTCAGCAGTGAAGCGATTGATGATCGAGCGCGGGATCTGGTTGCCGTCCGCGTCCTTGCGCTGACCGCTTTCCATCTTGTGGCTGATCAGGGTCTTGATCGTGATCGTCTCGCCAGCCGCTGCGGACTTCGGGACTTTCACGCGGGGTTTTACACCTTTTGCCATGTCTTGTTCTCCTTGTCCTTAGCCGCCGCAGCCGCCGATTGTCACTTTGACGGGCACGTCAGCCCGCTGGAACGATCCGTCTTCCATCTTGGCAACCGCGATCACGTTCTGGCTTTTGGCAAGCCGGATACGGGTCGAGGCGCTGCGAGATGCGTTAAGCGGACCGAAGTTGAACGTGGCGACAGCCGGAACCGGGTTGCCATCGGCAAAAACGGTGACCGCAACAGCACCGGGTGCCGAGATTTCGATCGGCACCGTGTTGCCGTTCTCGGCAATCTCGGGCGCCGTCAGCGACAGAGCACCGCTGCCGACATCTGCACCGCCGGTGAACTCGGCGATCATGTCATCGGTGACCGACGCGAAGGCCGGAAGACCCGTCAGCGAGACTGCAGCCGCAGTGCCCGCGCCAAGGACCAGGACGTTTCGACGTGAGAATTCCATATGTGTCACTCCTTGAGCGTCAGAAGATAGGCCACCACGTCTTCGACCTGCTGGGCCGAGAGGATGGATTTGCCGTCGAATTTCTCCAGCGGGCGCTCGTAGCCGCTGTCGATATAGAAGGCCGGCATGATCGAATCCGGGAACATGTTCTTGGCGTTCGAGACAATGCCGCGCAGATCGGCTTCCTCCCAGCGGTCGCCTACGCCATCAAGCGCAGGGCCGACTTCGCCATGAAACGGCTGTTCCATCATGTCGGCGTTTTGGTGGCAGGCGAGGCAGTTGCCCAGCTTGCGGTTCATGAAGACCTTGCGGCCTTCGACCGGGTCTCCGGCCTGACCGGTCAGCGAAACGGCGACCATGCCGTCTTCGAAACTGACATCCATCGGCTTTGTTTCGGCAAATGCCGCGAAACCGGTGAACGCTACGGTGGCTGTCGCGAAAGCGATTGCTCCCTTGAGTTTCATGAGCCCTCCCTAAGCATCAAGAAATCGATTGTAGACTACGGCACACTGAACGAAGAACGCAACAACAAATTCAAAGAATTGAATTAATAACTGACCTCGGTCGACTGGCAGCGCACCAAGCCTTTGGGAAAGCATCAGAAAACGCGCCGCATACATGCGCCGCCTTCTAATTTTGCAGTTGATCGAACAAGAATGCGGCGACGCATCGCGCCAAGTCGTGGCTCATCAGATAGCGGGCGTCAGCAGTTTGCTTCATGGGCAAACGGCCTTCGGCATCCGACCTGTGAAAATCGGAAATCGCGTCCCGGTAAAGTAGAGTAACGGAACCCACCAATCGGAGAACACGATCAAGGCCGCTGCCTTGTACAGACCCATCGGGTTCTTCCAGAGAGTCCGCAACGCGCTTGACGTGAAAACGGAACGCATCCGAGAAGTTCTGGATCGCGGACTGTCCATGTTCATCCCCGATGCCACTCGGATAGTTGAAATCGAATGATACAGTTTCCGACTGAAGTCCTTCGGCAATAAAGAACTGCAACGCCACGCAGCGCTTGTTGGTTTCCGCCTCGTCCAGTGCCCCGATGTCTGGAATGCCCAGATAATCATGCCCCGACACTGGCGCTGCAACGACGCTGAAAAGTGCAATTCCGAGAATGAGGCGTCGCATCGCTTCCCCGAGATCGGTATGGGCCCTCAAGATGTTTTGGATCCAAGTGTTAACACAACGTTAACGCGCCCTCGGCTTCAGTCGGTCGAGCCGTTGTTCCGCTCCTGGATCATGCGGGCGTGATAGCGCTGGAAGTCTTCGCCATTGTCCAACTCATAGCGCTTCTCGGCCACCCAGGTCAGCATGTCCAACGTCGTGCCCTTGCCAAAGGCTCCCGGCATTGTTGCAACCGCCGCTTCCGGCGCGGTCACCCCCTCGGACACTTCGTCATCGATGAACATCATCGTTGGCGTGAACAGGATGCCCCACTTTCGCGCCATGTCCTTCTCGGACAGGGTCTCGCCGTCGAAGTCCGTCACCTCGACATCGCCGTGCAGATTGAGTTGCACGACGAAGTAATTCTCGTCGATGTAACTTGAGATGTTTTCGGCCGGAAACACGTCTTCGTGCATCTTGGTGCAATAGACGCAGCCCCGCTGTTCGAACATGATTAGCAGGCGTTTGCCTTCGCCATTTGCCTCCTCAAGGTCCTCGCTGAGATCCTTAAAGGTGTCGCGCATCCAGTCGGTCTTGTGCAGACCGTCATCACCAAGTTCGGCCGCTTGCACGCCAAAGGCCAGCAGCCCGGCCGCCAATGTAAGAAGTATCCGTGTCATTCGTGGTCCTCCCATGGGTCAGCCAATGGACATGAAGATCGGGAACGTCTCCAGCATCCACTGGGCAATATAGTTGATCGAGTTCGTGGCAATCAGCACGCCGAACAGGATGAGCAGCAGGCCCATCGCCTTTTCGACAGTGCCAAGGTGTTTCCGGAACCGCGCCATGAACCGCATGAACGGCGCGATGAACAGCGCCGCGATGATGAAGGGCAGCGTCATGCCAGCGCCATAGGTGAAGAGCAGCGCGGCCCCCTGCCCCGCACTGTCCTGCCCGCCGGCCATGAACAGGATGGCAGCAAGGACTGGCCCGACACAAGGGGTCCAGCCAAAGGCGAAGGCAAGGCCGATCACGAAGGCGCCGACCAGCGACACGTTCGAGGTCTCGCCCGCTTCGGCACGGAACTGGCGATAGAGTATGCCGATCCGGATCACGCCCAGGAAGTGCAAACCCATCGCGATGATGATCGCCGCGGCGACCCAGCGCAGAACGTCGAAATACTCGCGCACCATCTGGCCGAACATCGTTGCCGTGGCACCCAGCCCGACAAAGACAGTGATGACCCCAAGCGCAAACATGCAGGCGGCAAGGAAGGCGCGCCAGCGCACACCGGGCGACACCTCGGCGTCTGCCGCGATCTGGTTCATGCCGACGCCCGCGAGATAGCTCAGGTAAAATGGCACGATCGGCAAGATACAAGGTGACAGGAAAGACAGCAGACCCGCCACGAATGCGCCGAAAAAAGTGACATCGAACACGTTGCGAGGGCCTTCATGTTTGAAATATTCAGATATTAGATTATGTTCGCACCGACGACGCGTCAATCACGGAGACCCGGGTGGCCCGGTTATCGATCCTTCTGATCACGCTTCTGGCGTGGCTTCCGCTCTCGGCCAAGGCCGAGACCTATCTGCTTATGGCAGAGGAGCACGGCTGCCTTTGGTGTGAACGCTGGAACGAGGAAATCGCGCATATCTATCCGAAGACGGCCGAGGGTCAGACCGCCCCGTTGAAACGGTATGATCTGCACAGTGAAACGCCCGACGTGGCCTTTGAAAAACGCGTTCACTTCACCCCGACATTCATCCTTGTCGAAGACGGTCAGGAAGTTGGCCGGATCGAGGGGTATCCTGGGGAAGACTTCTTCTGGGGCTTGCTGACAATGATGTTCGAGCAAGCCCGCATTCCGATCGATCAGACAGGCTGACGCCCATGAGCATGGACCCGGATACAAATCTTGCCACAAAAAGCCGCCTTCCGGTTTTCGACGTCAATATGTGCGCTGAAGACATGGAAAAGATGGTAAAAAACGCCGAAGCCGCCTCAAGCTTCCTGAAGGCGATCAGCCACGAAGGCCGGTTGATGATCCTTTGCCATCTGGCGTCGGGCGAAAAGTCGGTGATGGAGCTTGAAGACCTGTTGTCGGCGCGACAAGCCGCGGTCTCGCAGCAACTGACGCGGCTCAGGCTGGAAGGGCTGGTCTCGCCCCGACGCGAGGGCAAGGCGATCTACTACAGCTTGACAGACGACCGGGCGCGGCAAATCATAGAAGTCGTCTACGACCTGTTCTGCCGGTCCGACGACTGATCGGGGGCGGCCCGCCTCTCGGTCACTGGGAGGAAAACCATGCTCGAGCTTCTGGGAGAAGCCAATTTTGCCGCGCTGATCGGTCTGATCGGCGGCATCGCTCTTGGCCTTGCCGCCCGGATCGGACGGTTCTGCACGTTGGGGGCCATCGAAGACATTCTCTATTCTTCGGACGATCGCCGTATGCGGATGTGGGGGCTGGCCATCGGCGTGGCTGTCATCGGTGCGCATCTGGCGATGGTCACCGGGCATCTGAACGGGGCCGAAACAGCCTATCTCGATCGCGTTTGGAACCCGCTTTCGACCGTGATCGGTGGGTTGATCTTCGGCTATGGAATGGCGCTGTCGGGCAATTGCGGATACGGCGCGCTGGCAAGGCTGGGTGGAGGCGACCTGCGGTCGTTCGTCATTGTTCTGGTGATGGGACTTTCGGCCTATGTCGTGATGTCCGGCCCACTCGCCCATGCGCGGGTCTGGCTCTTCTCGGTTGAAACTCAAGCCTCGTCGCCACAAGGGTTCAGTCAACTGGCCGAGGCAGCCGGCATTTCCCCCTTTGGAACCGGACTTGCGATTGGCGCCGTGATCCTGGCAGTTGCCCTGTCATCGGCCGAGATGCGGCGTTCGCCTGGTCATATCTTCTGGGGGTGCATTGTCGGTCTGGCCGTCGTCTCGGGCTGGCTGGGAACGACATGGGTTGCCGCGAACGGGTTTGGCAATGAACCGATCGAGACGCATTCCTTCGCCGCGCCGATCGGAGACACGATTTTCTATGCCATGACGGCCTCGGGCAATACGCTGTCGTTCAGCGTCGGCTCGGTTCTGGGCGTGGTCGTCGGGGCAGCGCTCGGCTCGTACTCCAAAGGGCATTTCCGTTGGGAAGCCTGCGAAGACCCCCGCGAGTTGAAACGCCAGATATTCGGCGCGGCCCTGATGGGCGCAGGTGCGATCCTGGCCGTCGGCTGCAGCGTCGGACAGGGACTTTCCGCGTTCTCGGTTTTGGCCTTCAGTGCGCCCCTGACCTTTGCCGCGATATTCGTCGGGGCAGCCATCGGCCTGCGCCAGATGATCTCGGGCTTCGTGTCGATCAGCGATTAGAAAAATCTCAACTTCTCAGTCTTAGGACACCGCGTCAGACGACCCGGGAGAGACTGCGATGCCACAGGTTATTTCATCATCCGTCACGGCAGAACCAAGCGTGGACGAAGCCGCGCTCTACTTCGACATTTCTCAAGCCGATAAAGAACTGGTCTCGCATCTGGAAAGCACCAGCGACGAGATGGGCGATATCCTGATCGAGAGTTTTTATGCCCATATCATGGGGCACGAGGAAGCTGCCCAGCACTTTCGCGATGAAAGCCATCTCGAGCGTGTGAAGCGTGGGCAAAAAAGGTACTTCGCCGATCTGATCACCGCCCCGCTCGACGACGCCTATATCGAAGATCGACGCCGTATCGGGCAAATTCACGAGCGGGCACGGGTGTCGCCGACACTCTATATCGGGGCCTATTCCTATTATCTGACGCGGCTCGGCGATCATGTTCGCCAGACAATGAAGGACGACCCCGAACAAGCTTTTGCAATCGCCTTCGCCTTGATGAAGCTTGCCCATTTCGACATGGCCCTTGCGCTGGAAACCTTTGTCAGCGCACGCGAGGACACGATCCAGGCCCGCGAACGCGAAATCAGCGAGTTGCCGACACCGGTTTTGAAACTTCAGGACGGATTGCTTCTGATCCCGGTTGTCGGAACGCTGGACAGTTTCCGCGCACGCGCTCTGACATTGCAGCTTCTGGAAGGCATTCGCGAACACCGGGCCCGCGCTGTGGTGCTGGATATCACCGGCGTCGCCGCCGTTGACAGCGCGGTGGCAAATCACCTGATCCAGAGTATGGCAGCCGCGCGTTTGATGGGCGCTCAGTCCGTTTTGACCGGTTTGTCAGCCGAAGTCGCGCAGTCTCTGGTAAAGGTCGGTGTTACAGGAGAGGCGCTGAACACGGCAGGAGACCTGCAAAGCGGGATCGTGCTTGCCACCAAGCTGATGCACGGGTGACACCGTGACCCGACGCGTTCCTATCCTGCGCCAGAACGGCATTCTTATCGCTTCAATTCAGGAAGAACTGAGCGATGGGGACATTTTGGCCCTGCAGTCGCGCATCCTGTCGGACGTCGTTTCGATCAACGCCAAGGCCGTTGTCATCGACGTCAGTGCACTGGACGTGCTTGACAGTTTCGGAACCCGCACCCTGACCGAAATTGCGAGTTCCGTTGAATTGCGCGGCGCCAGAACAATCATCGTCGGCATTCAGCCAGAGGTGGCAATGGCAATGGTTCTGCTTGGCCTCGACTTTCGAAACATCGCCACGGCGTTCGACCTCGACCATGCGTTTGACCTGTTGAGGGCGGCCTGACGTGAACAGCGCAAGCATTCAGACAATCAGAAGCGACGGCGACATTGTCGTTGCGCGACAAACCGGTCGGAAGATTGCCGAAGACGTCGGCTTCAGCCGCGCCGATCAAGCCTTGATCGCAACGGCCATCTCGGAATTAGCCCGCAACATCGTCGTCTACGCAAACTCTGGCGAAATGGAGATCTCTCCGGTTGAAACGGTATCCCGGTCGGGAGTCCGCGTCACCGCACAGGATTACGGCCCGGGCATCCTAGACATCAAGGCCGCGTTGGCTGACGGGTTCTCGACCGGCGGCAGTCTGGGACTGGGCCTGCCCGGAACGCGCCGCATCGTCGACGAGTTCGATATCCAGTCCGTGCCCGGCGAGGGCGTGACGGTGACGATCGTCAAATGGATCGGACGATGACCGCCGGGCGCATCATCAAGGACGGCGAGCCACATGCAGTTGACTGGGCCGTCGCGCAGCGCAGCAAGTACGAGGCGTGTGGAGATGGCTATGCCATCTTGCAGGAGGACGACCTGATCTATGCCGTCCTGATTGATGGCATCGGAAGCGGTGTGCCCGCCCAAACAGCTGCAGAGGAAGGACTGCGCGCCTTGAACATGTCGCCTGTCGGGGCACTTCACAGCATGTTCGACATTGTCCACAACGCGTTGCAGTCAAAGACCCGCGGTGCCGCCATGGCAGCGGTCGAAATCAATCTTTCGACCTGTGCTTTGAGCTGGGCCTCTGTCGGCGATGTGGATGCGATGCTTGATCAGGCGGATGGTGGGCGCTGTTCGGTCATCCAGGTGCCGGGCACGCTTGGGATGATGTATTCCGGGATCAAGTCGACCCACCATGACCTGCACGCCGGTGACATTCTCACCCTCGTATCGGACGGCATTCAAAGTGATTATCGCAGACATGGCCGCGGCGGCTCGCCAAGTTTCCGGGCACGTCATCTGGTTGGTAATTTTGCAAGGCAAAGTGACGACAGCACTGCCCTTTGCCTTCAACTGGTGGCCGCATGAAAACAGAAACCTGCCCTTCGGCCGACACGTCGGGTGACGACCTTAGCCAGCGGTATGAACAGGCACTTCGTGACTATTGTCGATGCAATGGCGAAGAGGAGCTCTCGCGCGCATATGATGTCGCGCGGGCTGCACTTGGCGCGGGTGCTCCGCTGACCTGGCTCCACCAAGCCCATCAAGCTGCAGTCCTGCGCCTTCCCGGCGAAACCGACAAAGACGCGAGTGCAAGCTTTTTCGTCGAAGCGCTGTCCGTCTATGACATGGCATTTCGCGGGTACGGGCAAAGGATCGAGTGGCTGACGGACGAGGTCGACGAACGCAAGCGCCTTGAAACCGATTTGCGGTCAGCCACATTCGATCTTGCCCGGCAACGCGATGACCTCGATGCCGAAGTTGCCAAGAACAATCGGGAGCTTCGCAAGAAGATCGCCGAGTTGAACCACGTCAATGCCCGTTTGGCCCAAACCAATCAGGAACAGGCCGAGTTCACGTATTCGATCTCGCACGACCTGATGGCGCCGTTGAACACCATTCGCACAATGCTGGATTTCCTATCCGAAGATCTGGAAGAGGCCGGCATCCAGCACGAGTTCGAGACACTTATTGCAGCCCGGACGACGGCGAACCGTATGATGAAGATCGTCGAGGATATCCTTGGGTACTCTCGTGCAATCGGTCTTGAGACCGCCTTCGAAGTCGTCGACTTGAACGACGTTTTTTTCGAACTGGAAGCCGACTTGCAGGGCGATGTCCGGGCTCAGAACGCACAGCTCGCCATCGCTTCGATGCCGTCTGTTGACGGGGTTCCAACGCAGTTGCGCCTTTTGTTTCAGAACATTCTGACCAACGCCCTCAAGTTTCGACACCCGGACCGCTCCCCGGTTGTAACCGTAACCCAGCGCGAGACGACGAAGGCCGACATGGTCGAGATCGCCATTTCCGACAACGGGGTCGGCATTGCCGAGGCGCATTTCGAACGTATCTTCGGTCTCTTCCAACGTCTGCACACATATGACGAGTATCCGGGAACGGGTCTTGGCCTGACGCTTTGCAAGCGCATCGTCGGCACGCATGGCGGGCAAATCTCGCTCACCTCGGCTGTTGGCCAAGGGACCGAGTTGATCGTTTCGCTGAGGAAGGCACGCGATGGGTCGAATTGAACGCGCCATATTGGTGGATGATGAGCAGTTCGAACATCTGGCGTTTCATCGGTTGCTGGGCCGCCTGCCCGATATCGGCGAAGTGCATTCATTTCTCTATGCCGACGAAGCCATTGAGTTCCTCAAAGCGACATGCCCGCGCCCGTACGATGTCGTTTTTCTTGATATCAACATGCCACGAATGAACGGGTTCGAGTTTCTGGATGCGGCAGAAGCCATTTTCGGAGAAACGTTGCGCCATGCCGTCGTTATGATGCTAACGACCTCTCTCGACCCGTCTGACCGAGCGCGCGCTGACAGCTATGTTGCCGTCAAAGCTTTCGTCAACAAGCCATTGGACGAAAGGCTTATCGAAGACGCCCGAGCCATTCTGGTCGACACGGCGCGCGGTGCAGGGCCGCTTGATCGATCGGTTGAGTGACAGGCACTGCGATCCACGCGCATTCGGGAATTGTGCGCGTTCGTCCAGCACTTGGCGTCTTTCACAAGCAAGCCGGCACTGAAAAGCGATCATTCGCCAAGCTCTGCGCTGATTGCGTGAGCATTGCGTTGGGAAATCCAAACGGTCATGGTGAAGCGGTGCCGCTTTGAGCATGCGTTGTGTTTTAAGGTGAGCAGACCTTGGTCGGGCCGCGGGGACATTCTGACATCATGACAAGCAAAGACGGTGTTCTGACGGCCAACCATTGGGGCACATACCGCGCGATCGTCGAGAACGGCCGGCTGGTCGACATGCGTGGGTTTGAAGAAGATACGGACCCCTCGCCAATCGGTCAGGGGATCGTCGACAGCCTGAACGCGCCGACCCGGATCACGGAACCGATGGTTCGCGAAAGTTGGCTGTTGCACGGACCGGGCGCGCAGACTGACAAGCGGGGCAAGGATCGATTTGTTGCAGTGTCCTGGGACAAGGTCGAAAAGTTGGTGGCGCAGGAGCTGACGCGCGTGCGTCGGGATCATGGCGACAACGCGATCTACGCCGGGTCCTATGGCTGGGCGAGTGCTGGACGATTTCACCATGCCCAAAGCCAGCTTAAGCGGTTTCTCAACTGCTCGGGTGGTTTCACAAGTTCGAAATTCACCTATTCCTTCGCCGCCGCCGAAGCGATGATCCCCCATGTCCTGGGGTCTTATCGCGAGTTTCTGAACACAACGACGGGTTGGGCCTCGATCGCCGAGCATGGCGAACTCGTTGTCGCCTTTGGCGGCATTCCGATGAAGAATGCGCAAATCGATGCGGGTGGTTTGGGTGTTCATGTGCAGCGAAGCGGTGTTGAAAAGGCCATCGCAGCCGGCGTTGAATTCGTGAACATCTCGCCAATCCGCGATGATGTCATTCCCGAAACACAAGCCGATTGGGTACCGCTGCGTCCCAACAGTGACGTCGCCTTGCTGCTGGCTTTGGCACACACGATCCTTACGGAAAACTTGCATTCCAAAGCGTTCCTGAACCGCTATTGCGTCGGTTTCGAGCGCTTCGAAGAGTATCTGACGGGGCAACAGGATGGCGTGCCAAAATCGGCGGATTGGGCGGCCGATCTGACGGAAGTGTCCGCTGAGACGATCCGCGATCTTGCACGCCGGATGGCGCAAAGCAGAACGACGATTTCAGTGTCGTGGTCTTTGACCCGTCAAGACCACGGCGAACAGCCGTTTTGGGCCGCCATTGCGCTGGCCGCGATGCTTGGACAGATCGGCACGCCGGGCGGGGGATTTGCCTTCGGGCTTTCGGCGCTCAACAGTATCGGGACGGACGCCCCATTGCTCAAAGGTGGATCGGTGCCGCAAGGCGAGAACCCGGTGAAGGATTTCATTCCGGTCTCGCGCATTGCGGACCTGCTGCTTATGCCAGGTGAGAGCCTGACCTTCGACGGCGAAACACTCACCCTTCCGGACATCCGGCTGGTGTGGTGGGCGGGCGGGAACCCGTATCATCATCACCAGGATCTCAACCGGCTTGCAAAGGCGTGGGAGAAGCCAGACACGATCATTTGCAACGACTGGTGTTGGACACCCACTGCGCAGCGTGCGGATATCGTGTTGCCCTGCACCACCCATGTCGAGCGGGACGACATCTGCATTTCGCAGCGCGACCCTTATATCCTGCGTGTCAGGAAAGCGGTCGAACCGCCCCAGAATGTCCGCAATGACTTTGACATCTTTCGTGGCATCGCCCGGCAATTGGGTTTGGAAGAGCGTTTCACCGATGGCAAAAGCGCCGCCGATTGGATGCGGGAGATCTACGAGAAAACCGTATATTCCGATGGCAAGACCGGCGATCTGGTCTCCACCGAAGCGACCAGGGACGCCCCGAAACAGAACACTCTCGTATTGCCCGAGTGGGAGAGCTTTTGCGCGCGTGGCTGGTTCAAGGTCGAGATGCCCGCGACACCGCGCATCATGCTTCAAGCCTTCGTCGAAGACCCCGACGCCAACCCTTTGGCCACACCAAGTGGCAAGATTGAACTCTTCTCGGAAGCCGTGCAAGGGTTCGGCTATGCGACATGTCCGGGGCATCCGACATGGTTTTCGCCCTATGAGTGGTTGGGCAGTGCTGCGCCGGACGAGTTGCATCTGATTTCCAACCAGCCCACGACCAAGCTGCATTCGCAATTGGATCAGGGTTCGGTCAGCCGTGCTGGCAAAATCGACGGACGGGAACCTGTGCGCCTGCATCCCGCCGATGCAAAGGCGCGTGGCATTTCGGATGGCGACTTGGTGCGACTGCACAATGCCCGTGGCGCTTGCCTGGCCGTTGCCTGTGTGACCGACGCAATTCGCCAAGGTGTCGCGCAAATCGCGACCGGCGCATGGTGGGATCCGGACGAAACCGGGATGTGTCGCCATGGCAATCCGAACGCGGTGACGCGAGACAGGGGCACGTCTGACCTGGGCCAAGGTCCGACCGCACATACGTGTCTGATCCGAATGGAACGGTACGACCGAGAGCCGCCCCCAATGCGGGCGTTCGTGCCGCCGGACATCATCCCTTTTGACGAGCTTTGAAGGAGATCGCAGATGAAATTTGACTTGGACGATCGCCTTCGTTCCCAACTCGCCGGAAAACTCGCGCAGTTTCCCCGCACTCCGCTGGGGCATTTCCCGACCCCGCTTGAGCCGATGGACCGGTTGAGCGAGGCCCTTGGAGGGCCGCGTTTCTGGGTAAAGCGCGATGACTGCACGGGTCTTTCCAGTGGCGGCAACAAGACGCGCAAGTTGGAATTCCTGATGGCCGATGCGCAGCAGCAAGGGGCGGACACGATCATCACCCAAGGTGCGACGCAATCCAATCACGCGCGGCAAACCGCGGCTGCGGCGGCGAAGTTGAACCTTGAGTGCCATATCCTGCTGGAAGACCGCACCGGGTCGAATGACCCCAGCTACAATCTCAACGGCAATGTGTTGCTTGACCGGTTGCACGGCGCATCCGTTTCAAGGCGCCCCGGCGGCGCAGACATGCAAGCCGAGATGGAAACGCTCGCGTCCAAACTACGCGCCCAAGGCAAGTCGCCTTACGTTGTTCCGGGTGGCGGTTCCAACGCGATTGGCGCTTTGGGGTATGTCGAGTGTGCGCGAGAGCTGACCGAACAAGCGGCCAATATCGGGCTGGAGATCGACGCCTTGGTCCATGCCACGGGAAGCTCCGGCACTCAGGCCGGTCTGGTCGCGGGCATGTCGGCCCTTAAGGTCGATTTCAATGTCTTGGGAATCGGCGTCCGCGCGCCAAAGGAAAAACAGGAAGGCATGGTGTACGACCTTGCGGTCAAGACGGCTGATCGTCTGGGCACCGAACCTGTCGCGCGGGACCGGGTGATCGCCAATTGCGACTATGTTGGGCCCGGATATGGTTTGCCCACGGACGGGATGGTGAGTGCCATCAAGTTGCTGGCCCAAACGGAGGGTTTGCTGTTTGACCCGGTCTATTCCGGGAAGGCCTTGGATGGCTTGATCGATCTGACGCGCAAGGGTCACTTCGAGGGTCTCCGGAACGTCGTCTTCTTGCACACAGGCGGAAGCGCCGGGCTTTTCGGGTATCCGGACGCTTTCGATTTGCCTGACTGATTGGCTTGAAAACAGGCTCGGCAGACCAAAAAATTTGGCAGTCAGGCTGATCTGCCCGCCGCGACTCTGACAGGTCGTTGGGCTGCGCCAATCTTTGGGCAATCAAAGTCAAAAGTTCTGTTTTCTTGCGCGCTTGACCGAATTCGATTGTTGGCAATCGGTCTGGAGCAATGCGTCGAAATCCAAACCGATTTCGGAACTTGAAGCGCCAAAAGATTAGGACTTGCCGAAATTTTAGACGACAATTCAACCAAATCTGTGCACAGTATGACCTTTCGGCAACGAGTTTTTGAAAACAAACGCCGCCCCGCGTCTAGTTGAGGACGGTGAAAAAATAAACGAAGCGACATGGAGGAATAAATTATGTTTCTGAGAAGTTTGGCCGCGGCTGGTCTTGCAGCCTTGGCGCTATCGGCCTCGCCCGGCTTTGCGCAAAAGGCCGGTGGCACGATGGTAAAACTGGTACAGCCCGAACCACCGTCGCTTGCGTCTTATCTGTCGACGTCCGGACCGATTGGCCTGATCGCGCCGAAGATCTATGACGGGCTCTTCGACTATGACAACGACCTCAACATGGTGCCGGCTCTGGCGACCAGTGTTGACGTCAGCGAAGACGGCAAAACGGTTACTTTCGCGCTGCGCGAAGGCGTGACCTGGCATGACGGCGAGCCGTTCACATCGGAAGACGTCCAGTTCACGGTCATGGAGGTGCTGAAAGTCGTGCACCCGCGCGGGCCGAACTCGTTCCGGGAAGTGACCTCGATTGATACGCCCGACGACTATACGGCCGTGTTCAACCTCGAAAACCCCGCGCCTTACATGCTGCGTGCTCTCTCGGGTTATGAAAGCCCGATCGTTCCGAAGCATTTGCTGGAAGGCCAGGACCTGCGGTCAAACGATCTGATCAACTCGCCGGTCGGAACCGGCGCGTTCAAGTTCGTCGAGTGGCGCAAAGGTCAGTATATCCGCCTCGACAAGAACGAGAACTATTGGAAAGAAGGCCGCCCCTATCTGGATCGCATCGTTGGCCGGATGATACCGGACGCCTCGACCCGGACCGCTGCGATGGAGAACGGCGAGGTGCACTATGGCGCCTATGGTGCCATCCCGAACATCGACGCCGTGCGCCTGCGCGAGATGCCCGAATTCGGCGTGACCACTGACGGTTACTCGATGATCAACCCGATGGCGCTGATCGAGTTCAACACCCGTAAGCCACCGTTCGACAATCCGGCCTTGCGTCAGGCCATCAGCCTTGTGGTCGACCGCGAGTTCCTGATCGAGAACATCTGGTTTGGCTACGGCAACCCCGCCAAGTCCGCGCTGTCGTCGAACTTCTCGGCGGCTGGCCTGTTCTCGGACGGGCTGCCGAACTATCCGGCCGGCGGCAATGTCGATGCGGCGATCGCCGTTCTGGACGAGGCCGGTTTGACGCCTGATGGAAACGGTGTGCGTGCTGAATTCACGCTGGACCTGATCCCCTATGGTGAAGACTGGCGTCGTGCGGGCGAGTACATGAAGCAGGCGCTGCAGCCTTTAGGCATCCAAGTTGACCTGCGCTATGAAGACGTGCCGACGTGGATCAAGCGTATCTACAGCGACTACGACTTCGAGATGAACGTGAACTATTTCTACCAGTTGCCGGATCCGGTGCTGGGCGTTCACCGTCACTATGGCACGGACCAAATCCGGCAGGGCACGGCCTTCGTCAACTCGTCCGGTTACTCGAACCCGAAGCTGGATGAACTTCTGGCCGCAGGTGCTGTCGAGCCCGACGCGGACAAACGGTCTGCAATCTATAGCGACATCCAGCAGATCCTTGCGGACGAGCTTCCGGTTGCCAACATCTTCGAGATGCAATTCCTGACCGTCTATAACGAGAAGCTGAAAGATCACGCGACCTCGGCTTTGGGCGCCTATGGGCCCTTCGACGGTGCTTGGATTGACGAGTAATCCGGGCTGAACGCCATCTGAAAACGAGGCCGGCCCGCTCTGGGCCGGTCTATCACGACCAAGTCTGAGGGTCGGCTTACAGGCCCAACAGAGGGGATGCTGAATTGTCTCATACGTCACGGCGCGCGCGATACGTGGTGAAGCGCCTATTGCAGGCCATTCCAATTATTCTTGCCATCGTTGTACTGAACTTCTTGCTGCTGCAATTGGCTGAAGGCGACGCCGTAGACGTTCTGGCAGGAGAGGCAGGTTCGGCCACACCGGAATACATGGCCGAACTGCGCGCGAAATTTGGCCTCGACCAACCGCTGCCGGTGCAACTGGCGGTCTATCTGAAAAACGTCGTGATGCTGGACCTCGGCTATTCGTTCCGCCACGAAATGCCGGTCAGCGAACTGATTTTCGACAGGCTGTTTGCGACTATGCTGCTGATGGTGTCCACCATCCTCCTCGCCGTCGGGTTTGGTATCGTGTTGGGGCTGATCGCAGCCATCGGCCTGAACACTTGGCGCGACACGGTCATCTCGGTCTTTGCACTGATCACCTATGCGACGCCTCTCTTCTGGGTTGGCTTGATGCTGATTGTCGTCTTCTCGCTGAACCTCGGTTGGTTCCCGACCTCGGGCATGGAGAACTTCGCCGCATTCTATGAAGGCTGGGATCGTGTCTTTGACATCGCGCGCCATCTGGTGCTGCCGACCATCACCCTGTCGCTGTTTTATCTTGCGCTCTACACCCGGTTGATGCGCGCCTCGATGCTTGAACAAGCGGGGCAAGACTATGTGACGACCGCGCGCGCCAAAGGCGTGACGGAACGGCGTATCATGTTTGTGCATGTGCTGCGCAACGCCTTGCTGCCGGTTGTGACAATGGCAGGCGTTCAAGTGGGCGCCCTCATCGGCGGGTCGGTCATCGTCGAGTCGGTCTTTGCGTGGCCGGGGCTGGGGATGCTGGCATTCGAAGCGCTGTTCTCGCGTGATCTGAACCTGCTGCTTGGCATTTTCCTGTTGTCGGCAATTCTTGTTGTGGCGGTGAACCTGATCGTCGACATCATCTATTCGTCGCTGGACCCCCGGATCGAGGTAAGCTGATGTCGTTCTGGAAACTCTTCGCCCGCAACCGAGGGGCCGTGGCCGGTCTGGTCGTCCTGATCCTGATCACGCTGATGGCCGCAACCGCGCATCTCTTCTTTCCCGAAGACCCGTTCAGTCTGGCAGGCCAGTCGATGTCGCCCCCCGGTCAAAACGGCTTCCTTCTGGGCAGCGACTCGCTGGGCCGGGATGTGGCGGCCGGGATCGCACATGGTGCCAAAACCTCGCTGTTGATCGGCTTGCTGGCCACGCTTGTCGCCGTCTTCGTCGGGATCGTGATGGGGGCCTTGGCGGGCTACTATGGCGGCTGGATCGACAACCTTTTGATGCGCACGACCGAGATGTTTCAAACCATCCCGTCCTTCGTGTTCGCCATTCTCTTGGTGGCAATCATGAAACCGTCGATCGAAAGCATCGTCATCGCCATCGCTGTCGTGTCATGGCCTGCCGTGGCGCGGCTGGTCCGGGGCGAGTTCCTGTCGATGCGAAACCGGGAATTCGTTCAAGCCTGCCACACGCTTGGTATGTCCGACATCAGGATCATGTTGCGTGAAATCCTGCCCAACTGCCTCTCGCCCGTGATCGTCATTGGCTCGCTGATGGTCGCGACGGCCATCCTGATTGAAAGCGGTCTGGCGTTCTTGGGTCTTGGCGATCCGAACATAATTAGCTGGGGCTTTCAGATTGGTGCGGGCCGCACCCTGCTGCGTTCCGCGTGGTGGGTTTGCACATTCCCCGGAATAGCGATCCTGATCACCGTGTTGGCCATCAACCTTGTGGGCGAGGGCATCAACGATGCGTTGAACCCAAGACTGCGGGAGCGCACATGACCAGGCTTCTGGATATCACCGATTTGCACGTGGCATTGCCGCCGGAAAGCCAGCGCCCCTATGCCGTTGAAAAGATGGACCTGACGCTTGAGGCCAACGAAATCCTTTGTGTGGTGGGCGAGAGCGGGTCCGGCAAGTCACTGACGGCGCGCGCTGTGATGGGGCTTTTGCCGAAGCCGCGTGTCCGGATCGCGCAGGGCAGCGTGATGTTTCAGGGCGAGGACCTGGCGGCGGCCTCGGAGGAGCGGTTGCGCGCCATCCGTGGTTCTGAAATTTCCATGATCTTTCAGGAGCCGATGACGGCACTCAACCCGGTCATGACAATCGGAACGCAAATCGACGAAGTGTTCCGGTTCCATGAAAAGATGTCGTCGCGCGAACGTCGTGAAAGGGCGCTTCAATTGCTGAGGGACGTGCAACTGCCCGATCCTGAACAGAGCCTGAAGGCCTATCCGCACGAGCTTTCCGGAGGACAGCGGCAGCGGGCCATGATCGCCATGGCGCTTGCACTTGATCCGAAAGTTCTGATCGCGGACGAGCCGACGACGGCGCTGGACGTCACCACGCAGGCGCAGGTCCTGAAGCTTATCAAGAACATGCAGGCCAGCCATGGCACCGGTGTCTTGTTCATCACCCATGACTTTGGTGTCGTCGCTGACATCGCTGATCGGGTCTGCGTGATGCAGAACGGGCTTGTGGTGGAAACCGGGACCGCGTCTCAGGTGCTGAATTCGCCCGAGCATCCTTACACCAAGTCATTGATCGCGGCCGTGCCCGATCTGGCGCCGCGCCCGGCGCGCCCGCGCTCGGACGAGATCGTGCTGGATGTGAAGGGCCTGCAAAAGACCTATCGCAGTGGTGGCGGGCTTTTCGGTGGCGAGGGGCGTGTTGTCCATGCGGCCAAGGAAGTGACCTTTGATCTGGCGCGCGGCGAAACCTTGGGGATCGTCGGCGAAAGTGGGTCGGGCAAATCGACCGTGGCGCGTTGCATCGTGCGACTGAACGATGCCGAAGAGGGCGAAATCCTTCTGGAGGGGGCCGACTTGCGCCCGTTGAGCCGGTCGGAAATGCGACCCTATCGCTCGAAGATCCAGATGGTGTTTCAGGACCCGTTCGCATCTTTGAATCCGCGCACCCGGGTCGGCAGTATCATCGCGCAGGGGCCAATGCTTTATGGCAAAAG
This sequence comes from Silicimonas sp., assembly GCA_022826385.1. Classification (GTDB taxonomy): domain Bacteria; phylum Pseudomonadota; class Alphaproteobacteria; order Rhodobacterales; family Rhodobacteraceae; genus JAJDOD01. Next base: position 33,833 of record JAJDUZ010000041.1, on the reverse strand, counting down.
TGCCGATGACGCCAAGAAACGCGCGCTTGAGCTTCTTGACATCGTGGGCTTGGACGCCGGGTCATATGAGCGGTTTCCGCACGAGTTCTCGGGCGGTCAACGGCAAAGGATCGGGATTGCCCGTGCTTTGGCACTTGAGCCGCAGATCCTGGTGGCAGACGAACCCGTCTCGGCCTTGGATGTGTCGATCCAGGCGCAGATCCTGCGGCTTCTCGATGAAATTCGTGACGCCATGAGCCTGTCCATGCTGTTCATCACCCATGACCTTCGCGTGGCGGCGCAAGTCTGCGACCGCATCGCGGTGATGCAGCGGGGTGAAGTGGTCGAGATCGGCCCGACGGGCGAGGTCTTCGCCGATCCGCAGGCCGCCTATACCAAGGAATTGCTTGCGGCGGTTCCGGGAAAGGACTCGTTCAAGAGCACGCCGGTCGCGGCGCAGTGACAGGCTTCCCAAGCCTTGTTGCTCTGTCCAAGGGTTTCGCGTCTGGCGCCTTGAAACCCAGCGACGTCGCGCGCGATCATCTTGAGAGGATCACGTCGCTCGATGGCAGGATCGGCGCGTTCCAGACAGTCTATTCTGACGATGCGATACGGATGGCAGAGGCCGCCGACAAACTTTACGAGGCCGGGTTCCCGCTTGGACCGTTTCACGGCATTCCCTTTGCTCTGAAGGATATCTGCGATCTGGAAGGCCGGGTGACGACAGGGGGCTGCAAGGCAAACGCTAACCGCGTCTCGACCGTGACCGGCACGGTGGCGAAACGCCTTCTGGCCGCCGGGGGCGTTCTTCTTGGCAAGACCAAAACAGTCGAGCACGCCTTGGGCGGTTGGGGAACCAACACGCAGATGGGCACGCCGTGGAACCCTTGGGATTTGAATTTGCAGCGAGTGCCCGGCGGATCGTCTTCCGGAACGGGGGCGGGTGTTGGTGCTGGTCTGGCCGTCTGTGGTGTCGGGACGGACACCGGGGGATCGGTGCGTTTGCCGGCTGCCTATTGTGGCATCGTCGGTTTGAAGGTCACCGAAGGCCGCACTCCGACAGACGGGATCATTCCCCTGGCCCACCTCGATACGCCGGGGCCGATGGCGCGGTCGGTGCTTGATGCCTGGATGATGTTTCAAGTGATGGATGGGGCCGAGGTGACTTTGCCACAGCCCGCGCCGATCGAAGGACTTCGGCTGGGCGTCATGGATCATGCGGAACGGGCACTCTGCGATGCAGATGTGCTGAGCGATTACGATGCCGCGATTGAGACGCTCACGGCCCTTGGCGCAGAGATGGCAGAGTTCTCGGCACAGAAACCCTATGCCGAACTGACCGAGACCTGTGGGCGGTTGATTACGGCGGAAGCTTACTTCCACCATGGGCATCTCTATGACCAACCGGACCTGCCCTTGGATGAAGATGTGCGAAAGCGCATGTTTGCGGGGCGCGATGTCACCGCGCAAGACTACTTGGCGATGAAGGCCGAGCGGCGCGTTGGAGCGGCAGACTCCTTGTCCCGGATGGAAGGGTTCGACGCGATCCTGACGCCGACAACCCTGACCACTGCGCCGCCGGTTTCCGAGGTGGATCAGGACGTGGCCCCCAGCCACTTCACGCGCCCCGCCAACTTCTTCGGACTTTGCGCGTTGTCGTTGCCCATGGGGCTTTCGCCCGCTGGTTTGCCGACAAGCCTGCAAATCATGGCGCGCCCGTTTCAGGAAGACTTGGCCTTAGGTATCGGCGCGGCCTACGAAGCCGCGCGCGGTCCTTTTCCCGAACCACGGTTTACAGATTAGCGATTTCAACCTTGGGTGATGCGGCCTCGATGATCGTGCCTGCATCAAACAGAATATCCTCGCGGAAGCGCGCACTGACCAGTTGCACGCCAATCAGGGGGCCGCCCGTGTGGCCGGTCGCAACCGCCAAGGCCGGCATTCCCATGACCGGCAAACCACGCTGTGTCATTTGCGCTTCATAGATACGCTCGAAATCAGCTTCGGATCTCACATCGGATTGCCGTTCGAACGGCAACTCGCCCGACACCGGACATATCAGAACCGGATAGCGTTGAAGAAACTGTTCCCATGCCCGCATCAACGCGGTTCGGGACTGCAACGCCCGCATGACGGCTTCGAGTTCCAAAGGACCGGCAAGGCGTTTCATTTGCGCAAAGACAAACTGGCTGTCCGGCTCGGCTTCCCGCTTTATCAACTCGGCGGCGCCCAGTTCCATTTCGGCCATCCAGAGCGTCGCGTTGATGTCGGCCGCTTCCCGCATGGGCGGGCACGCGACCTCTTCGATCTCCCATCCGCTCGCTTCCAACACTTTGGCGGCGTCGCGCAGGGCCTCCTTGATCGACGGGTCCACCTCCATGCCGTCCGGCGCCAGTGTCAGCGCGGCACGTTTCACATAACCCGCACCTTCCAACGGCATGGCGACGTGCCAAGGGTCCTGCACGTCGGCCAAGGACAGGACGCCGTGCGCCAGTTTCAAATCGGCAATACTTCGTGCAATCGGGCCCGACACCGCCATCAGTTGCGCGCCGATCATGCGATCGGGTCCGCTTGCATTTCTTGCAGGAACCCGCCCATGCGATGGTCGCAATCCGTGCACGCCACAGGCATAGGCCGGATAGCGGATCGACCCTGCGATATCGGTGCCATGCCCGACAGCGCACAGCCCGGCCGCCACGGCGGCTGCGGCACCGCCCGACGAGCCACCGGGTGTCAGCGAAGTGTTGCGAGGGTTCAGCGTCTCGCCGTGGAGGTTATTTTTGGTGAACCAACGCATCGAGAAGGCGGGGGTGTTTGTGCGCCCAACGATGACACCCCCTGCCCTTCGAATGTTTGCGACCAAAGGACTATCGACCTTGGCGATCAGGTCACGTTGCAGCGACAGGCCATTCGACGTGTGCCGTCCCGCCTGATCCACGTTGACTTTCACGGTGAACGGTATGCCGGCCAGCGGGCCGGGGTCTTCGCCACGTGCGATCTTGGCGTCCACCGCATCGGCGGACTGCAGGGCGTCGTCTGATGTCACATCGACGATGGCGTTGATCTGGGGGTTGGTCTTTCCGATCCAGTCCAGATGCAGTTCGGCGACCTCGCGGGCGCTCAACGCCTTCTTACGCACGAGGGCTGCGGTTTCGTAAGCTTGACGCCGGATGTCGTTACTCAATTTCCCGAAGACCGTTTTGCCTTGTGACACGGCAGTGTGTGCCAGCGCGGCCCGGCTTGCAAGCGTGCCAAAGCAGAGTGCACCCTTTGCAGCGACATGCGTAGGATGGCCAGACGAGACGCATCTGGGAGCGTCCTCGCTTTAGCGCCTGACGTCCAGACATTGCCTTGAGGTCTGGCAAGGGGTTTTTCGTTTCGGTCTCTCCGGGCTTTTCTTCGTCACAGGTCCGCAGACGGCAAATCGTGGCAGACGAAAGTGTCCGGATTGCAGGGTGGCTCAGCCCGCTGGCGCGGCGAGGGCAAGGGCCGTGCGTCTTGGCAAGAAAGGCCGCGCAGTTGGCCCATATACCTCGAGGCTTGTTGCCTGCCCAACATACGCCATCCGCAAAGCTGGCATGACGTTGAACAAACCTTCACGGGCGGCAGGCCCGATCATGCGCAACGCTTGTGGCCCCGGATAAAAGCTCTCGGACGCTGTGCCATTGGCAAAGACCACTTGATGCGCCTCGAACATCAGGTGGTAGTAGATCACGTCTTGGCGCATTTGGGCGATGTCGATGCCCGGCTGGTCGATCAAGTGAACAGCGCGAGCAAAGTGATCTCCAGATTCATTGATCAGCATACCATGCTGTCGGGACACCAAAAGGGATCGGTCGCCCCCCAGAACGCCGGGCTTGAAACGCACAGGCAAAAGCTTCGGGTTCGCCGCCAGTTCCGTCGCGTCAATATGGCGGCTCCCGATCCACACCAATCGCTGTGGCCCGTTGTCCAGAGTATTGATCCGGTCTCCGGGCCTTAGGGTTTCAATGGGGACGTCGCCAGTTGGTGTTCGAAGCAGCGTCCCTTTTGCGAAACAGACGACACCCGTGTTGTCGGCGGCAAAGCTGGATCGGCTCGCGCCGCTGAAGGTGAGGCTGTCGCCCCCGGCCATGGACGTGTTGTCCGAATAGTCCCCTGCGGACTGGTTCAGAAGACCGTCGTCATCAAAGTCTGTGCGCAGTTCGAAAAGGTTGGTGTAGAAAGCCGAGAGGTCGATAAAGTCGTTGTTTGTGGTGTCACCGTCCTCTAGCGCGCCCGAGTTGCCAGTGTTGAAATCAGTGATCGTGTCGGCGCCATCACCAGCCGTGTAGGTGAAGACGTCGTTCCCGTCGCCACCGGTGATCAGATCGTTACCGGTTCCTCCGTCAATGGTGTCGTTGCCGGCTCCTGCGTCGATGGTGTCGCCGCCTGCGCCACCGGTGATCGTATCATTGCCGTTGCGTGCATCCACCTCCATACCCGCACTGTCAGCGGACATGTCGATGCTGTCACCAAGGTGGCTGCCGCGGATTCGCTCGATCTCTGAATACGTGCCATCGCCGGTGCCTGCTGCCGCGTCGAATGTCCCCTGTCCGTCGCCTGTGGCGGTGACCGTGTAGCCGGTCGTTGTTTGGTCGAACATCAGAGTGTCGGTTCCGGTTCCGCCGATAACCGTGGCTGCTCCATCGGTTTCGTCAATTTGGATGAAGTCGTTGTCCGCTCCTCCATCCAGTGTCGAAATCCCCGACCCGGCAAACAACGTATCGTTGCCAGCGTCGCCAGATATGGCGTTGGAACCACTGCCGCCAGACAGGTTGTCCTCTCCATCGCCCCCTGAAATCGTGTCGTTCCCTCCATTTGCCCGGATCGTATCGCTGCCGATACCGCCGCTGAGGGAATCGTTGCCTGTGCCTCCTTCAATCGTGTCGTTGCCCGCCCCACCATCCACGGTCATGCCGGCGCTGTCGGCGGACCCATCGAGACTGTCATCCTGATCCGTTAGGATGATCTGCTCGACCTCGGAAAAGGTGATCGTGTCGGTACCGTCCGTGATCGTCCCGGCCTCATCACCCGTATAGGTGACGGTAACGCCCGTCGTTACAGCGGAATGGTCAATGACATCGTTGTCGACGCCGCCCTCGCCGCCGACGACCACGTCATTGCCGAAGCTATCCTCTATGATGAAAGTATCGGCGTCATCTTCGCCATGCAGCGTGTCCGCTCCGGTCCCGCAGCGCAAAGTGTCCGCACCGCTCTCGCCGAGGATACTGTCGTCGCCTGCTTCGCCGTCCAGGCTGTCGTCCCCAGTTCCACCGATCAGCGAGTCGTTGCCCGCGCCTCCGATCAGCGTGTCGTTGTCCGCGTTGCCCCAGATCCAGTCGCTGCCCGCCCCGCCAACGATGGAATCGTTCCCGCCGTAGCCAAAAAGCCCCTCACCGACGGACGAGGCCGAGGCGTCTTACGTATCGGCTTGGTTCGTGGCATGCACACCCTCAATCTCGGAAAATGTGACCGTGTCGGTGCCGTCGGTGACGGTTCCTGCTTCGTTGCCCGTATAGGTAACCGTGACACCGGACGTGACAGACATGAAGTGTAACGCATCGCTCCAGTCATCGCCGGTTTCGCCACCTTCGATGGTGTCATTTCCAAACCCGTTCTCGAATTCGAACACGTCGTTGCCGCCACCGCCAGACAGGCTGTCGGCCCCTGTCCCGCCCGAAATGGTATCCGCGCCGCTGCCGCCGTTAATCGTGTCGCTGCCAGCGCCGCCTATGACCGATATCCCGGTGGTTGCGGCTGATCCGTCAAACGCGTCATCCTCCGCCGACAAATCATACATTTCGATCCCCGAAAAGTTCCCGCCGCCCGCGGTCGCCCAACTGAACGACCCCGCTGTGGCGCTGGACAGGGTGATATACGCCCCTTCGACGTTGTCTGAATCGAAGTTCAGCGTGTCGTTGCCCGCCCCCCCTTCGATCGAGCCCGTGCCCGCGCTGTGGTCAAACTCGACATAATCGTCGCCTGCGCCGGCATCAGCCGTACCATAGCCGATATCGGTGATCGTGTCGTTGCCGCTTCCGGCCACGATGTCGATCGCATTCTCGTTTGTATCCAAGATGTTGGCGCTATCCGAAAGGATCAGCCGCTCGACACCGGAAAACGCGACCGTATGGCCCCCGTCCGTGAGTGTGCCTGTGTAGTCTCCGGTCATGGTGACCGTTACCGGCGCGGTCACGGCCGACAGATCAATCGTGTCTAGGTTCGCACCGGTGGTGACCGTGTCTCCGCCGGTGATCGTATCATTGCCGAAGCCGTCTTCCAGGATGAACGTGTCGGCGTCCGCGCCACCGTCCAGCACATCAGCCCCTGCACCACCGGCAATCGTATCGCTGCCGTCTTGCCCCAGGATTTGATCTGCCCCGTCACCGCCGGTGATCGAACTGTCCCCGGTCGAGCCCCAGATCGTGTCGTTGCCCGCACCCGTGGTAATCGTGTCGTTGCCGCCGATGGCCTGAATCTCAAGGCCCGTCGTATTGACCGAGGCGTCGAACGTATTGTCGCCGTAGTCGAGAAAGAAATACTCGAAACTGTCGAAGGTTATGGTGCCGCCATGCCCCGTGATCGTGCCGGCCCCGTCACTTGTGAACGTGTAGTTATGCGCCGTTCCGTTCCAAAACAGGTCAAACCCATCGACGCCCGTGCCGCCATGGACATTCACATCACCCGTGAACGAACTGGCCGAAGCATCAATGAAGATGTAGTCATCATCGGCCCCACCGACGATTGTATCGCCGTCGCCAAAGTTGATCCGGTCTTCTCCCGCGCCGCCATCGATGCTGTCGGCGCCCGCCCCGCCAGAAATCGTGTCGGCCCCCAAACCGCCGTCCACATTGACGCCCGCGCTGTCGCTTGCCGCATCGAAGCTATCGTTCAGGCCGGTCAGCGTGAAATGCTCGATCTGGGAAAACGATATCGTGTTCGACCCGCTGACAACGCTGCCAGCCTCATCGCCGGAATAGGTGACCGTGGCCGCGGCTCCCAGCCCCGAAAGATCGACACTGTCGAAATCCGTGCCTGTGGTGATCGTCTCGCCGCCGGTGACAATGTCGCTGCCAAAGCTGTTCGAGATCGCGAATGTATCGGCGTCGGCGCCCCCATCCAACGTATCGTTGCCGGTACCGCCGTCCAGCGTGTCATCCCCGGCCCCGCCTTGCAGCAGATCGAAGCCATTGCCGGTGTCCGTAATCAGGTCGTTCCCGGCCCCGCCGTCCACGGTGTCTGAAGACAGACCGGCGTCGATGGTGTCATTGCCGTCCCCGCCCAGGACCGTGTCATTCCCGATCCCCGCCGTGACCACGTCATGTCCCGCGCCGAGGTCGACGTTGATCGAGGTGCCGCCAAAGGCGGCATCGGTGACTGTATCATCCTGATCCGTCAGGATTAATCGCTCAACCTCGGTGAAAGTGATCGTATCTGTGCCGTCAGTGATCGTGCCCGCTTCGTCCGCAGTGAAGCTGACCGTGACCCCCGTAGTGACGCCCGAGGCATCGATCAGATCATCGTCGGTGCCAGTGGTGGTGGTCTCCCCCCCAGAGATGGTGTCGCTGCCGAAGCCGTCGGTGATTGTGAATGTATCTGCGTCCGCACCACCGTCGAGCACGTCGGCCCCGGCGCCGCCGTCAATCGTGTCCGCACCGTCACCCGCGGCAACGGTATCGGCCCCGGCCCCCGCTCGGATGATGTCGGGATCGCCGTCTGATCCGTCAACCTCGTCGCCATCAATATCAACATAGACGTTGTCAATCGTATCATCGCCGCCCGTCCCATCGACAACGCCGTCGGCAACGTGAACATAGTTGCCCGCAATCCTGTCGCCTTCCAGACCGCCCGGATCTAAATTGACCAGCGTGTCAAGCGACAGCGATTCGATCGCCTTGGCTTCCATCGCATCCTGATCGGCATTCTGGGTGGTCTCGGGCGCCAGATAGAGGTTACCATCTGTGTCCTGGAACACGATCGCGGTGATCGTCGCCGTCGTCGCATCGGTATAGGTGATGGTTGCGTTGTAGGTCGCTATTGAATCGAAGGTCTGCTCGGCCCCGCCATCGATCGTAAACGTCTCGTTGATTGACGCGTTGTTCGGATCGTACCGGGTGCTGGTGGGCCCTCCCGCGTATCCGGTGCTGCCGGGTTCGAAAATTTCGATATTGGAAGCCAGAGGGTCACCCGCGGTGCCGAAAGTGGATCCAAGGATGGCGGTTGCAGATTCGGCATCGCTATCGCCCTCAGTTGGGTCGATATCGGCGATATTGCCAAGGAAGAAGACTTCAAATGTTGTCGCCATGCAGAAATTCCCAAAACAAATACTGCACCGAACCACCCCTCAGTTCGAAGCTGCGCGCGCTTGGGAAGTAAGAACGAATAAACCTTAAAAATCGTCAAAGAACCCGAAAACATTGAGAAAATTCTGAGGTCAGCACCTTTAGGGAATTGCAGGTTCAAAAGGCAAATGATCGTACACGGAAACAGTAAGTTGCCGGACCGGCGACGAAATTTTTCTGTACTTCACTTCCGCGTGCGCCCATCAATCTTTGCACGCGTAAAGATTGTGACTAAGGGTGGGCACTGATGAATTTTGTGGAAAACGCCGTCATTGACGGCAGTGTAGTTGGTGCGGACATCAAGGACCCGACGTCGCTGCAATTTGGACCGGATGGGCGGCTTTACGTGGCCGAGCGGTCGGGCGAGCTGACAGCCTTTACGGTCGAGCAATTGCCGGACGGCACATGGACGGCGACCGCGGCAGAAATCCTGACCCTTGCCGATGGCAGTGCCGCGGTCCAATCGATCCTGAACCACGAAGACGACGGCACCCCGAAATATGCCGAGACCGAACGTCTGGTCACCGGCATCGTCGTCTCGGGAACGGCCGAGAACCCAGTGCTGTACGTCACATCATCGGACCCCCGGCAGACGAAATCTGCTGACACGAATCTTGATACCAATTCCGGCGTTCTGACAAAGTTGACGTGGACCGGAACCGAATGGGAAGCCGTCGACCTGATCCGCGGCCTGCCCCGGTCCGAGGAAACGCACGCCCCGAACGGCATGGCCCTCGATGAGGACACCGGGCTTTTGTACATGGCCGTCGGCGGCTTCACCAACAACGGCGCCCCGTCGCAGCAATTCACCTATATTGCCGAGTACGCCCTCGCCGGGACGGTGCTGGAAATCGACCTGAATGCGCTGGACGCGCTGCCGGTTCAGACCGACGCCGATGGCGGCCAGTTCGGAGCGCGGGACTATGTCTATGACATGCCGACACTGGACGACCCCAACATCGCGAATGATGGGGTGCGCGAAGACGCAAATGGCATGGATGTCGACGGCCCCTGGGGCGGCAATGACGGGCTGAACCAGGCGATCCTGCCGGCAGATGCGCCGATGCGCATTTATGCGGACGGGTTCCGCAACAATTACGATCTGGTTCTGGGTCCGGACGGCAAGCTGTACACGGTCGATAACGGATCGAACGGCAATCTGGGCGGCGACCCGGTGGTCGTGGATGGCGAGGCGACGAACACTCCGAACAACGGCGGCACCGGCGCGGGCGAACCTTTGTTCCTGATTGAAGACGGCGGTTACTATGGCCACCCCAACCCAATCCGCTCGAACCAGGATCAATCCTGGACCGCGCTGGATTTTGACGGCAATCCCGACGCGTCGCTGGCCGTGAACACGGTGGATGACATCTCGGCCCTGGTGCCCGAAGGCTTGCGATCGAGGACGGCTATCTGATTGACCCATCGAAGTTCACCGATGATCCCGCGCGGCTTCTGGAGAGCGGCATTCGGGTGCCTTACACGGACGCCGCCTCGCCCGCTTTGGAGGTGATCGGCAGTTCGTCCAACGGGCTTTTGATGTATGAAGGCGGGGCATATGACGGCGATCTGTTTGTGGCGCAGTTCAACGGGCAAGTGGGGCTTCTGGACCTGAGTGCAGATGGCACCGAGGCGAGCTATTCCACGGTCGAGGGTCTGGGCGGTTTCAGCATTCCGCTGGACCTGACGCAAGGACAGGATGGCACGATCTGGGTGGCGGAATTCGGAAGCAATCAGATACGCGTGCTGGAGCCCGGCGAGTTTATCGCCGATGACGATTTCGACGGCGACGGGTTGGTCAACGCCGAAGATCCCTTCCAGCGCGACGCAACCAACGGCACGAGTGTGGTTCTGGAGGCCGGTGAAACCATCGTCTGGGATTTCGACAATGACGCCGATGGAAACCTGGAAGGCGCGCCCGGCTTTGCGGGTGGTCTGACGGGCGTAATGCTCGACGGGGTGACCGACTATGAGGTGGATTTCGCCAGCCCCTCGGACTTGCCGAACCAGAATGTGAAGCTCGACAACGTCAAGTTCATCACGGCAGCGTCTGGCGGCGCAACGATCATCGAAAACGCCGCGGCGGGTGATCCGATCATCGGTCGCAACAATGGTGAGTTCCTGTTCCATACCGGGCTGACCGTCGCGCCCGAGATCGAGCAATTCGACGTCACCTGGACAGTGTTCAACCCGGCCTCGCAATGGACGTCGGGCACGTTCCAGCAGCTGGGCGGCTGTATCGGCAAGGGCGACCAGGACAATTATCTGAAAATTGTGGCCGCTGCGAAGGATGGCGGCATGCTGCACCTGGTGCTTGAAAATGACGCAAAGGTTGTCCATTCGCAGCGCATCCCTGTGCCCGAAGTGATGGACGGGGCCACGACCGACACGATCAAGCTGACGCTGAGTGTCGACAAGCTGACGGGTCTGATCACGCCGGTGATCGAGGTCGAAACCGCGTCGGGCGTAACGTCGGTGACAGGCGAGGTCCTTGATGCAACCGGCACAGCGGTCATGGGCGCGATCCTTGGGACGGCTCAGGTCAACGGCACCGCCACGGGCTTGGCGGCGAGTCTCTTTTCCTCAGCCTCGGGGGCGGAGACGTTCCAGGCCGAGTTTGCCGGTATTGAAGTGACCGATCAGACGGTTGTCGATCCGGTTGATCCCGTCGATCCGGTCGACCCGCCCGAGGTCATCAGCGTGACCTTGCAGGCAGAAGACGCGACCGTGGAAGGTTTGGCCGAGATCAAGACCAACCTCGCTGGGGCCGAAAACGGGGCCTATGTCGACTACAAGGCCAAGACCGGCGACGCGCTGGAATGGACGGTGGATGCCGGGATTGCCGGTGAAACCACGTTGAGCATCCGCTATGGTCTGGCCTCCGCGACGCCGCGCGATATGGCGCTGGAGGTGAACGGCGTCGTCGTCATCGACGCCTTGTCGTTCACTCAGGTGGGCACCTCCTGGACCGATTGGGGCACGCTGGACGCGGCGATCGATCTGGTCGAAGGGGAAAACACCATCCGCCTTGTGGCGACCGGCGATAGCGGGCCCAATGTGGACGCAATCACGCTGACCGGCCAGGCGGTGACAGACCCAGAGCCCGAGCCCGAACAGATCCCCACCACACAAGACGGTATGCCGATCTATGTGCTGGCCGGGCAAAGCAACGCCAACCGTGTCGATACCTTTGGCTCGATCGATGACTATTTCGCCGAGAACGACGTCTATGCGACGGTGGTGAATTCCTACCAGAGCGGAACGCGGATTTTCCCGCAGGCGAACAAGAACGACTGGTATCCATTCGAGGATGACGACCCTGCGACCGGCGAGCTTTATGAAACTCTGCTGGCCGATATTCAGGCCGGTATCGATGGCACGACCGAGGGGTATCTGAAATCGATCCTCTGGATTCAGGGCGAGTCTGACACGATCTTGGCCGCGGCGGGTGATTACGAGGCCAATCTTGAAGGCTTGATCCTCGGGCTGCGCGACACCTTCGGCACCGAGTTCAACTTCACCATCGTGCAACTCTCGGACGAGATAGACGCCGCCAGCAATGACAGCCAGTTTCCCGGCTGGGCCACTGTTCAGGCGGCCCAGGCCGCTTTGGCCGATCGCTATGATTTCGTCACGCTGATCGACCCCGACACTGCGATTGTGGATGCGGGTCTGGCCTTTGCGGACGCCTTTGACGATCAAGTCCATTACAATGCACTGGGAACGGCTGCCCTGGTCGATGCCTTCTTCGGACAATTCGCCGATGTGGGCTTTTCGAACGGCGACGTGCCCGCCTTCGGATCGGGCGAGAGCCTTGTGATTCAGGCCGAGGATGCGTTGGTCAATGGCGCAGACGTGGTCGAAGGCACCCAATTTGCGCCCGTGGGCGATGCCTTTGTCGACTTCCTGACGCCCTCGGGCGAAGATCTGACCTTCTCGATCGTCTCGGATGGCGGCACGGCGGACATCGCCTTCACATATGCGCTGTTCCAGACCCTGCCGGACCGGACCATGGCGCTGGAAGTGAACGGCGTGACCCTTGAAGCGCCCGTGACGTTCGAAGCGCTCAGCACCAGTATGGGCGACTGGCGCGAGGTTATCACCAGCGTGACGCTGGATGAGGGCCTGAACGTGATCAAGCTGATCGCAACGGGCACGTCGGGGCCAAACATCGACCAAGTCGCAGTGACGATGACAAGCGAGCCACCGATCATCAACACGATGACCCTGCAAGCCGAGGAAGCGGCGATTTTCGGGGCCGATGTGGTGTCGAACACTTCGGGCGCGGAAGGCGGCGCCTTCGTTGACTACAAGGCAGCGTCGGGCGACGCGATCACTTGGGCGGTGGATGCGATTGCCGCGGGCCCGGTTGATATCGATATCCGCTACGCCCTTGGCGCAGCCACTCCGCGGGTCATGGCGCTGGAGATCAACGGCGTGGTGGTCGATGACGCGGTCACCTTCACGCAGGTCAGTTCCTCCTGGTCCGACTGGGGCACGTTGAGCCTGTCGGCCGAGCTTGCCCAAGGAGCCAACAGCATCCGCCTTCTGGCCACCGGCGACAGCGGACCGAATGTGGATGCCATCACGCTGACCGGGCTGGGTCTGACCGAGGGCGAAGGCGCGCCGCAATTCGGCACGATCTCGGATGGCGTCGATACGCTGGAGCCCGGGGAAACCGATGTGCCGCGCGACGTCGTGATCTCGGTCGATCTGACACCCGCCGACCCCGGAGATGCGATTGACCCTGCATCGGTCACAGCGGACACCGTCAAACTGGTGCGCACCGACACGGGCGAAACGGTTTCGGTCTCGGTCAACACCACCGGCGGGGGCGATGCGATCAGCCTGACGCCGCTCGAGCCGCTGGACGCGAACACGGACTACAGCTTTGTCATCGACGGGGTGCTGAGCCTTGACGGCGAAACCTTCACGCCGATCAACCGGGATTTCACCACTGGTGAAGGCTTTGCGAACACCAACGGCACGGACTACCTGTTCAACGAGACAGATGTGGCGAGTTCCGGCGGCGTGGCCAGCATCACCTTTGATCCCGACTTCCAGCACCTTTACGCGGTGACGCTTATGGGGTCGCTGATCAGGTGGGATGTCGAGCCCGACGGCACGCTCAGCAACCAGCAGGAATGGGACGTCGAACCGGGACGCAGCTTCATTGGCCTGACATTCGATCCGAACGACCCATCCGTCATGTGGATCAGTTCCAACGCCACAACCCTGTCAGCCGATCCGGCCGAAAACTATACGGGTAAAATCATAAAGGTGACGCTGGATGCGAGCGACACTCTGGGCGGCACGGTCACCGATTTCGTCACCGGCCTGCCCCGGTCGACCAAGGACCATCTGGTCAACTCGGTCGATTTCGGCCCCGATGGCGCGCTGTACGTCCCCGTTGGCTCGAACACCGCCACAGGCTCGCCCGATACAGGCTGGGATTTCCGCGCAGAGGACCCACTGTCTGCGGCGATCCTGCGGGTCGATGTGTCCCAGACACCGCCCGAGGGCGGCTTCGATGTGACGCCCGCCAGCGGCTATGATCCCGATGCCGAGGGCGCGGTGGTCACGGTCTATGGCGCTGGCGTGCGCAATGCCTATGACCTGATGTGGCACTCCAATGGTCAGCTTTATTCGGCCAACAATGGTTCCGCGGCCAACGGAAACTCTCCCGATGATCCAAACACCGAGATTGACGAGACGATCACGGCCGGGTCGGTGCAGAACGATTACCTGTATCGGATCGTAGAGGGCGGCTATTACGGCCACCCCAACCCGACGCGCGAGCAATACATCCGCGATGGGGGCAACCCGACCGCAGAGACAGACCCGGCGCAGACCAATGACTATCCGGTCGGGGTCGAGCCTGATCCCGACTATCAGGGCTTTGCCTATGATTTCGGGAAGAACCGGTCGCCCAATGGCACGGCGGAATACATGTCGAATGCCTTTGACGGGGCACTGGAAGGCGCGATACTGACGGTTGAATTCTCAGGCGGGGATCGGATTGTCGGCCTGAAGGTCGATGAGTTCGGCACAGTGACCGAGAATTTCGTCGTGGCAGACGGGTTCAACAACCCTCTCGACGTGGCGGTACACGCGCCCACGGGCCGGATCTATGTCACGCAGTTCGGCAGCAACAGCTTCGGAGATGACGTCATCACGATGCTGTCGCCAACCGTGCCGCCGGTGGAGGGTCCCGAGATTGCGGTGTCGAATCCTGTCTCGTTCCTGGCGGAAGATCACTTTGTCTTCAGCACCGACGAAACCGGGGCTGGGTCCACGGTGGACGTCGCGGTGAAGAACGAAGGCACCGAGACTTTGGTGATCGACGGGCTGTTGGCCTCGGACTGGTTCGACTTTGTCGACGCCGCGCAAGCGGATGGCTTCAGCGTCGCGCCAGGGCAGACCGAGATGGTCGAACTGGTTTTTGCTCCCGATGCGGGTGCCGACGGGATATTCACCGGCACGCTTGAAATCGCCTCGAACGATGCGGATGAGGCTTCAACCAGTGTGACCCTGTCGGGCATCACGCAACCCGCCGGACAGTCGAACGTGGAACCCACGGCAGAAGAGATCGTAGAGGTTCTGGGCTTTACAACCGACCTTGGTGGTCTGTCGGCACGCAATGGCGACGCAGGTCCTGCGGGCGACGAGGTTGTATCGGCCTATTGGCAGGCCGCCGATCCAAACAAGCCGGTCATCATCCAGCAGATCGCAGCCTATACCGGCCCGCGGGAATACGAGCTTGGGGTGTTCGATCAAACGGCGTCTGCCCCCTTGGCAGCGGATCGTGAGGCTGTGCTTACGCATTCCGAAGCCGAGAGCTACACGCTTTATCCCGACGGGGCCGAGGGCCGGTTTACCGCCGACGGCGCATTCGGGTTTTACGTTGATTGGACCAACAACAACCAGATCGACTATTCCGATCCGGCCTTCAACGTGAACCGCAACGCGCCTGGAAACGAGGTAACAGATGGGAACGACATCCTGTTGCGCTTCTTCGAGGTAAAGGACCAGAGCGGCGCCACGGTCGAGGACACCTATCTGGTGTTCCACGATTACATCGGGCTGAACTTCGACTGGAACGACAACGTCTATATCGCGTCGAACATCACGCCGGATGACGTATTCGCGCTCTAGCCGAGGGACAGTGAGAGGCGAAAATCAAGGGCGCTCGCACGGCGAAGCGCCCTTCGATGACCGCCCTTTGTTTGAGGATGGGATGAACACTGAATGGCACGTTTTGGCATCATGCCGTGCAGGCCAGTACGTAGAAATCTGAGAGACGTTCCAGTAGCTTACACAAACATCGCCCCAAATTGCCTGCTGGGCTCTTCAGCCCCGCCCACTTTGCCCGATCTTTCGGACTTCGGCCGCAAAGGTCAGGCTGGTCACGGCAAACCCTAGAATGGCCGTTAATGCCACCAGCAATGGGTCTCGCACCGCGCGATCAACCCAACTGGGCTGGATGGTCACTTCGCGTGCGCCAAAACTTTTCACACGCAGTTTCGCTTGCGACCGATCGAAGCCGCTTGAAATTACAATGTCAAAACCAAGCGTATTTCGGACCAACTGCGGCGAGATGAAACCCGTCACAATAACTGGCGGGTCGTCAAGGTCAGATGACTTCGGTTGAAAAGAAACCCGATCCCCACGATACAGCGAGCCGGATTTCACTGTCGTCGGCTCGGCATTTCTTGCGCCAAATGGGCGGTACTGGCGTAGGAAATGTTCACGGACCTCGAACCGACCTTCAACAAGATAGTCCGTCGAACCGGCCACGGCTGCTTGGCCAATGACGACATCGCCTGCGAATTCGAGCAGCGCGACACTGCGCCAATTGTCAGCATCAATCCTAATAAGCGACCCTACGTCCCAAAACGTGTCATCGACCAAGCGCACAACAGTCGATGTATTTGACGCCTGATCCTCGAGGCGGCGTAGCAGGACACTTCCATTGGGCTCGGCGCGGATCAGGATCTGTACGCCTGATGGGATCCGCAGTTCGACATTTCCCAAGTCCTTTTCGGCAAATATGCCGGGGTTGCATCCGGGGCCATCAAAACCCGCCGCCAGAACAAGATTGCGTTCAGCACCACGGTCAACGCAAAGCGTGCTGGGCGGCAAACGCCAAACGGTATCCGGGCCCAATACTGTAAGGCGCGCGCCCAAGGTACGTGCTTCGACGACATGGCTCTGACCAAGGGGAATCGAATAGATTAAGATGACGGCGATCGGGACACCGATCAAAAGCAACAGGTACTTGAGATTACCGCGCACCGACCGCAAAAGGCCCGCACTGCGCCGAAACGTCACTCGGATCCCGACGCCACCCGCTGGTTCGTCACTCATTCCCAACCTACGATTGATAGCGAAAGCTCTGGGTCGACACTGGCTCCGCGGATGCGAAAAAGCGACAGGTGCGCGCCGCTTTCAATTTGCTTGGCATCAAGTTGGCAACTGAAATCAAATGCCGCACGTTCACCTACCTTGTAAGGCTGGCAATCAACCTGTTCAGTGTCGTTCACGATAAGAAAAGCGGCATCTGCGCGGAACGAATTCACCAAGACATTGACGCTCTCTCCCAATTCAACCACGTCGTCACTGCGCCACGTAGCAACTGCCGCAGTACTCAGTGCCAACGCACTGTCACAGGGGAAGACCAGCACTGCTATTTCATTCTCGGAATATGTGGCAAGCGCCTCTTCATCCGACACATAGTCCATAAGCGTCATATTACTGGTGTCGGCGCCCGCGCTTTTGTATTCCGCCACTCCGGAATACAGCCCGTCAGCCGTCGTGACGCGCACACAGACACCGTTTGTCCTGTTTTCAGGCGGAAGAGCAGCCAGAATGGTTTCGCTGCTTGTGCCTTGTACAGTCGTTACCTTCGGTCGAACCAAACCCACGAAGACCGCTTCGGCTGTCACTTGTGGTTCGGGAAGCATGTCGTCTTTCAAAGACACAAGCTGAAGACGGTCTGCGCCAAACATTGCACCAGCGCTTAAGATGTAAGTCAGGATTATTAAAACAACTCTGAACTTGACCATTCGATCCAACCCTTCGTACCGTTGGGTAACTTTAGTTTAACATAAACGCCATGTCAGTATTTCGTCTCTTGTTCCTTTTGTTTTTGTGCGTCGGAAATGCATTGCATGCGGAACCGGTCGCCCTGAAAAACGGTTTGGGCCAAGGCATGATGTTTCAGTTTCGCGGGAATTGCTATGTGTTGTTTCCCTCGCATGTCCATCAGGACGGACCCGTACTGAACCTGTTCACAGGCGCGCCGCAGAAGGCTGGTATCGCAACGATCTATTTCAGACGACCCGAACCTGATTTCGCCTTGGGGCTGGTCCGTGGAAGTGCAACTGAAAGATGTGGCGTGCCGTTTTCCGAACTGCCCAAAGACGTGTCCCGACCGCTTGGCAGTGCCAGACGCGCGACATTGGAACGCGTGAACCCGCAAGGCGGGGTCGACAAGCTAGCCATGCGAATTGATCGCACAGCTTGGGGCACGGCAGGCGGGAAATCTACGGGCGGGCACTATCAGTATCTGTTTGCCAGCATAGATGAAGACGCCGGCGAAACCCGCGAAGTCTTCCAAGGCACCAGCGGGGCATTTCTGTACGTGGATGACGTTCCCGTTGCGATGGTTGTAACGGCCCCTGACGCGAAAAGCGTGCGTGCCTTGCGGATCGAAGAGTTGACCGGACCGCTCGCAGTCTGGTTGACCAGCGGAAGCTTCGGCGCCTTACAAGATGCGGCGGCGCAGCTTCAAGAACCGGCCGAAGGTATGGCTTACAAGGTGACCGAATGGGCGGGCGAATTGGTTGACGAGACTGTGCCGCCGACGGCTCTTGCATCAGGTCAGCCTTTTCGGGTTTCTCCGTCCTCGAAAGGCGTGTCTATCGTTCTGGAACTTTCGGAAGAAGCGCCGGTTGCCGTACGGGAAATCAGTATTTCAGGGCCGCAGGACCGAACGAAATTTGCGACGCCGCGCGCTATAGAGATCGAGGTCGACCGATCTCGTCCGGGTCGCGGCTCCTTCACGACATTTGCCTCTCACGAAATGGTGCCCGGTGAAGACCTGACAATTCCCGTGAACAATTTCGTTCGTCGGGTTCAGATCAATGTGAATTCATCCTGGGCCCCCGGGCAACCAATCGAGATTTCCGGAATTCGCGTAATCCCAAGCGAGTGAAACGCCTATCGCAAATGAACCTCTACTGGAAAGTCCAGCTTCATGCGCGTGTTTCTTAGCGTTCCGCGAAGAACGCCATCCGTATCAAGTCGGAGCGAGCCGTCTAGGTTCGCGTTTGCATAGATGAAAGAAACAAGCGTTCCATTCACGCCAAGGTTATACCCGCCAACGCATTCATCTTTGACGTAATACATGTTCACGCAATTCAGCTGCTTCAGTGCGTTTCCGACCTGAAAATTCATCCGCCCCTGATAGGTGTCATAGAGCCTTTTTTGGGCGTCGTTTTCAGTGACAGACCCTTCTGGATCGACCAGGAATTGCAGGTTCTTTGTGCGCACAAGAATTTCCCAAAGCGCCCGCGCACGAATGATTTCATCTACGTCGGCAAGCCCCATCGAGACAGCGATTTCGTAAAGCGATGGGTCACCATGTGAAACCAACGCATCAAAGGCGGCCAAACGCAGATTGGCATCCTGATCGCGCATCAAGGCCCGCACTTCTGCAAACTCGTCGGCATCATTCGCCGCCTTGGATTTGATTGCCTCGATATCGATTTTCTGAGCGTTCGCAACAGACGCACAAAGCGCCAGAACCAGTGCAACATGGAGTAAAAGTTTCACGCATAACCTCTTTTCATTCGATCAAATCTGCCATTCATTCTCGGCCCCAAGGCCAATGCAGATCAGTTTAGAACTTGATGTTGACCTTTTCCTTCTTGGGCTCTGGCAACTTCACCGTCGACGACACGCCTGGATCATACATGAACAGCGTGAAGAAGTTGGTGTCGCCGCCCAATGCAGATGTCGGTGTATCGAACTGAACAAATGAGCCGCACTCGCCTCTGTTCTGAAGCTCTGTCTCTTTGTCCATGGGAACTCCGGGTGTCAGCGTCACAAGATCAAACCAGTTCAACGAACCCGGATCACCTTCCGCCACATCCACATCGAAGAACCGCTTGTCCGGTGACATCAATGGCAGTCTTGGGCAGGCATCTGGAACCGAGCTTTGCTTGCCGTGCCACCACACGGATTTCTGGTTGTTGGCAATGTTGTAGTTTTCAGAATACTTGCCTTCGAGGCTCCCCAGGATCGCGTCAACAGGCCAAGAGCCTTCCAGATTCTGAACGACACGCGCAATTGCAAGCACCGGACCGTCCTCGGTCGGACCGAAGAACGAAAAGACTTGCGATCCATCACTTGAAACAAGGCTGCGGACATAGCCCATCTTGTGCGGTGTTTCGGGCGACTGCTTGGACGCAAATGTTGCGGTCACGGAGACCTCTTGGCGGATGATCGCCTCGGCCTGATCAAAGCTTATGCCCGTTTTCACGCCCAAAAGATCAAAGTCCGACCGCGCATCTGTCACGATACCAGTTTCCGTTTGCACAGCCGCGGTTTCCGTTGCCTTTGCTTGAGGTGTCTCACGTGTTGGTTGCGGTTCCGACGCAGCCACCGGCTGCTCCGGCTGCTCCGGTGCCGGCATTCGCTCTGAAAACGCCGCCGGTACGACAAGCGCCCCGTCAGCCGGAACCTCGGACGGAATGGTCGCCACGACATTTGCCGCGCGATCCAAACGACGGGTTTCAATGACGTCGCCGGTGACACGAAGCGCTTCGGCATCGCCGTCGAACAAGAACTCGACATTGCCGATACGAATATCGATGTCTTGGACTTGCGCCTGATCCGAGGCACCACCAATCGTCCGATATGCCGCGCCCTTCAGCACAAACAGCTGCTGGTCAATTCCGCGTGCAAATAAGCCGTTGCCTGCCGAACAATACCCGGTCTGCGCATCGATCCCGCCATAAGACGACAGGTAACCACGCTCGAGATAGAGCATGTTGCCTGTGTTACGCATGCTTTGGTAACTTTTCTGTAGAGCTTGAACGTCTGCTTCGATCGGCAGACCTGCAAAAATGCCGGGGAAACGTTCAATACGTGTCATTCGCGTGGCGTCCCGAATGAAACCCATGCGACAGTCGCTTGGCGTGTTAAGAGATGCCCGGATCGTCAGCCCAAGCCCGGTCGCCCGGCTTTTTGCGGTGATCCAGTTCTCAAAGCTCTCCAAAACAGCAGCGCGTTGTTCCGCCGTGGCATTTGCTGGAAAGTTCTCGAAGAACTGTGGGCCCGAATGCAACTGCCCCCATTCGCTGCCTGAAAATCCGAACGAACGCGCAGCGTTCAGCATCATCCCATCCAGGATTTCGGGCGTCAGTTCTATGTCCGAGTACTTGATCCGCAAAAGGTCATGGACATGCGGATCAAAGAGGAGCGACTGCGCAGACAACCCACCGAAATCCGCGACATCGAACGTGCTGCTTGCCGTTTTTTCGGCCTCTTCGGCGGCGTTCAATTGTGCGACAACCTCGCTCGTCCCGTCGACCTTGCCATTGCGATAGAAATACATCTCTTGCGGTGCAAGGGTCGCAACGAAATGAACGCGTCCATCAGGCTTTGATTTGTCGGTGAACCCGTCCACCTCGGTCCGGAAGCGGACATTCAGGCGCCGTCCGTTCTGTTCGACAATCGAACGCGCAGTCTCCATCGGGATGGTCAGTGCAAGGCCTTCCAGGGGAGTTGCCAGTTCGAAGCTCATCTGGGCGCGATACTGAAGCGACGTGTTGTATTGATAGCGCTCAACCTGCGCGACGCGGAAGAACCCCTCGGTCGTGTCATATTCGCCAAGCACAACCGTTGCTTCCAGCCATTTGGGTTGTGCGTCACGCGGCAATGCCTCGTATTCGGCCATCACCTTTTTGCGCGCCTCGTCCCGGGTGAATTCGTTCGCGTTCTGAACGTCAGGTGTGAACTCAAGAACCGTCTTCAATGCGTCGGGGCTTCCAATGGCATCCATTGCTTCGACAAACAGGTGCTGCGCCGACATCAGCGGCAAGGAAAGAAGCTCTTGGCTGGCGGCAATTGCATCGAAATCAACAGACGACGAGGTTGTCACCGATGCCGGGTCAATCTCAACAATCAGTTTGGTCAATTCGGGGTCCTGATAAAGCCCAACCGTCTTTAGTGTTGCCCGACCCGGACGGATCCGCCCTTTGTTTCGAAAGTTCCGCGGCGCGATCTGATCAAGCGCACTTCCGTCTTGGGACATATCAAGATCAGACGTCCATCCCAGATAAACGGCGCGATAGCGGTCCAGTTCACGGCTAAGCTGTTCGGCTTCTTCCCAGGGCATGGGCAGCGCGGTCGGCAGATTGCCAATCCAGTCTGCTGAAGCAATCATATCCGACCCGCCAACCAGCGTAGACATGCGATAGGCGTAAGGCCCAGCCGGCAGGTTTTGGATAGGAAAGGCGCGCTGTTCAATATCGTACTGACCAAGATTGACCCGCGCCACGTTCAGAACGGGCATTGGCCAAACGGGCGCCTGCTTCTTGATGCTGTCGAACTCACTATCAAAAAACGCGGTCTTCGCGCGAATGGTCGCAAATTCGTCACCCAGTGGAACCATTTGGAAGTTCGCGTCGATCATGTAGCGCGGCGGCGGCTGGCGCCGCATATTGGTGGCATTCGGTCCGAAAAATGATGTCAGTTTCGCATCATCGAACAAAAGATACGCAAGACCCGCAAAAACATTTCCTTCCTGCGCCCAGTCCGGATCAACGCTAAGTTTTGTCAGCGCCAGCAAACGGTGCAAAATGAACCGGTCTTCATACGGCTTGCCACGCTGTTGAACCGTCTCGGTTTTGAAATTCAACGCGTTCTGACCCGAAAACTCGCCGGGATAGACGTGACCGTCCCGAATGGTCAGGCCGAGGTTTTGCGCGAATTCCAGACCGCTTGAGACCGAGGTGGCACCCGGTGCATTTTCGAGCCTCCACTCAAACAAAACCTCGGGTTCAATCTTTGGATCAGCCTGCCGGCTCTTGAATTGATAGTGCAAGGTGACGCGTTCCAATACGAAGGTGCTTGGCAGTCGCAGCCCCCCGCTTGCTAGGGTCGCAAATGAACTGAGCGTATCGTCATTGCCGATCCCGGTCAGGCGCCCCCAGAACACCTGAACCAAGGCCCGCTTCGGGTCGCGAGACCGGTCGATCCACCGTTTGGCTTGCTCTCGTGACACTGGCAAGTAATCCGTACCATTCGCGTTGGCATTGATCCTGAGGCGTGTGTGAAGGTGAGCAATCTCCCAATCCTTTTGGAAGATCGGTTCAAGGCGGATGGGCAGGCCTTTTCCTTCGATAAACGGTTGAAAATTGATCTGCTGATAGATGGCCAATGGCAAAGGATTTTCTGTCGAAATCGGTGTAGTGGACAAGTACTCGGCCGGAGCTTGAGCAATGAACTCGTTGAAAATATCCTCTTTCTCAAGATCATTCCCTTGAAGATAGGCATCGGCCAATGTGGGATTCGTGCCGTACTCGCGGCTTATGACATTGGCATCAAACCACCGACGCGCATTGTTTGGATTGTCCATTAACTCGGGTTCCGCCCGAAGCATTTGCAGAGCCATAAACCGGTTCAACCATGTTGAATCAGGGATCTGTCGATAAGTTCCAATATGCGCATATTCGGAAGCGTCAAACTCAACTTCAGGCACAGTTTCGATGCCTGCAACGGCAGTCTGGGTGTCCCCACCGAAACGACCAACCGGCGTCGAGCCGACAGCGGAAGATGACAAGGCGGCCAGGTCATTCGGGACAATACCAGGAGCCATCGGAAGCCCGTTCTGGCGCCGATAGGCGTCTAGGGCGCGTTGCGAATTCGGCCCCCACTTTCCGTCTGCCCCCCCGGTTGAAAAACCAAGTTCGGTCAAAAACAACTGCGCGGCGTATACCTCGGCTGGCAACAAATCCAGCCCGGCTGCGGGGTTTGATTTTCGGGCATGCTCGGCCTGAAGCCCGGCAAATTGAAGACGCGTCAGCGTACCGGTCGGCTCCATCCCGCGAGACGATTGATATTCGGCAATAGCATTTCTTGTACCACGCCCCGCGACGCCGTCGACGACACCCGCGTCAAACCCAAGGTCGTTCAGATATCTCTGGGTTTTCGCAACTTGATTCTCAGCCGATCCGCGCGATGTTGACGCTGAACTGCCATTCGACCCTTGTCCCGATCGGGTTGCGTTGGACCCTGAGGAATTCCGGTCACGCGTTATCTGATCGACGATAACGCCACGGGTAATATCGCGAATAAGACCTTTGTGGAAATCTGCCTTCGATACCTGTGGCACCCCCAAACAAACCAACAAAACAGCCAAAAAGGAACGAAAACCAAAAACAAACATCAAAATCCCCCAAGGTCTTGTGTTACCGAATAGTTGTCAAAAACATTGCGCGTGGCAAGCCGGTTTGTCAGATTCAATAACAGGCAGTGAGCCGCCTTTTTCGGCATTTTTTGATTGGGCGTCGAAAGAAATCGATCGAAGTGGGTGAGTCGGCCGTTGGAACTATAAACGAAGATATTTCCGAATGAGCGCATTTTCGATTTCATCGATGCGTTCGAGGGCGACATCGAGAAGTTTTGGCCCGAACGAGCCAACAAGGTTGTGGCTGATTTGTCGTTCCCGCGTAAAACTGGTCCATCACAGCGGGCACCGAAGGGGAAGTTGGCATGGTGAGGAAGCGACATTCGGACGAAGATGGAATTTCGAACAAAGCTCGACGTTGGCGGGGGCGCTTGGACGCTGTCGCAGACGGAAGTCTAGAAGACGTGGAGCTTCATCTTTTGTCGGGCAAGCCGCAAGACCTGACGCTGTTCCCAGCGTTTGAAACTGCGAAGGAAATATGAGCAGGTTCGTCTTTTGACGTTGCGGTTTTCGAAGAAACCCAGATCGAAGAACTGGTTAACGAAATCGAAGACAAGTATCGAGCCCATCAGGCCCAAATACCTCCACGCCTCCGAGGCTTTGAGTAGAGGTTTCAGGCCGAAAGACAAAATTCAGTTAGATTCCCAGAGATGCATCTAACTGCCTTCGATTTCAGTTAGTTAGAGACAGTAATCTCGACCACTGAAAAAATACACCTAAGCATTTGTTTTTAATAATTTTTTATGGTGCCGGGGGCGGAACCTTTATAACAACACAGTTCATTGTTAATATTACATTTTTTCAATTCTTTAAAAATACGACACCCCTATTAATACCCCGACGAAAAGTTCACTTTCGGTCCCAACTATTTGCAGACTTAGTTTGATTCCAAGATCAGTTCTCAATTACGTAGTCGGCCTCAAACATTGCAAGAGTAGAAACTACTGGAACCAGAACTTGGTTGCCAGACCGAAAACGCATTGCAAGTTTGGAAGGCTGAACTCTTACCACCACCCAACGCCCGCAATAAGAGCTTCTTCACGAGCTAAGTTGGCCATATCTCGCAAACTCATTACTAATAGCTTTGCCGGAAACACCTTTGAAGACCGTTCTCGGCCCGAAGCGATCTCTCGGCCGTGTGCTAAGATGCTGCTGTTGCACAAGAGTGCCGAGTGCCGAGTGCCGTCCAAAGCTACACTTGCGATTTGGCACAATCGAGAGGGAAACTGTCTCAAGCAGCTATCTGCTGGCGCGTGGGCTCCAGGCCACAGATCAGTTTTCACTATCCGCCTTGGGCTTCGTGGCAGGTGAGCTCTGTTCCGCTTTTGGTTCGGAAACTTGTCGTCTCTTCAACTTGCCAACAATAGCAAAGCCGATGATGGATAGGATTACACCGAGGAGAAGCGCCAAATAGGTTGCGCCCCTCTCGTCAAGGCGAAAAAAGGCGATTAAGGCAACCCCGAGCAAAAGGCCGACCGCCCCTTGCAGGCCAGAGGACTTTGCAAAGGCCAGCCAGTCCATTTTCAGTCTCCTTCTCCGGGAACCAGACTCAAAATGACTTTGCCGGTCCTATTGAACCATTCATGGCCCACTTGCCGGAACCGTTCGACGCTCCATGAGCCCGGCCAAAGCCTAGGGTCATCTTCGATATCCTCATGCCATCGCAGGAAATACTCTGCCGCTTCTTCCGTCGTTTCAACGTTAGAAAGATCGGCGGTCAAAACGGGCGCGCCAGGATCGCCCTTGTCTGCGCCAGGAGCCCAAGCGAGCAAGAAAGGGCCGCGCTTCGTGGACATCCCCCTTGCGAGGCGCCCTTGCTCAATAGCTTCCTTTGCGCCGCCGAAGTCGTAGTTTGAGACTGCATGGTCGCAAAGGCCGCGCCTGGGTGCCTGATTGAGTTGCGTGGCTGCACTATCGGTCGTGACGGGCCAAACAGTAACCATCTGATCGCTCCGGCTCGATCCAGTGTAACGTCTTAACGCCTCTTCGCTGTGCCGAAAGGTCGAAAGGTACGCGCCACAAATCATGATTGCTCGCGTCGTGTTTTCTCCCTCGGGCCGGATTGGAAAAGCAACGATCCCATAGGCCGGGAAGCCGTCTGGCGGAAAGCCCCGGGGGCCGGAAAACAGTCGGGTTGGGAGGCGCGTCGCTGGAAATGGTTTCTCGTTGTTTTGGGCCGCAACAAGTTCTCCGACGATCACTCCAGCTGATGGTGAAAGATCTTCACTCGCATGGATCGCCGCTGCAGCTTCCTTGAGGGCAGCCTTCTCTTGAATGGTCGGAGTATAAATTGTGACACCGGATGCCGTTAAATTTATAAGAGTCTCATCTGCTTGCCATGCCGCCAAGTCGAAGGTGTAATCCCCAGCTTCCACAGCGCAACTCTCGATGATTGCACGCTCAGTCTGATGCAGCACCGACAGAAAGTTGGGCGATGAAAACAGCATTGTCGGTACATAGCGATGATTGGTTTCAGCGAAGTGTTTGGCAACTTCATAGAAACCCATCTCGTCAAAGCGGGAAGCTGACAACTCCATCCCGTCGATTACTCCCGTCGCAAGAGACTCATAGACTTCAGAGAAGGGCAATTGGGTTGGTGTGACACCGATTTTCTCGAAGAGTTCCTGGTAGGGTGCTGTGGCCGGTTGACGAAATTTCAAACCTTGAAAGTCTTCCGGTGACGATACTGAGATTTGCGTAACAATTCCCACCGCCTCATTATCCCAAATATCCACAAGTGCGAGGCCGTTCTGGCTTGCAGCTTCGCTGAGTGGGGTGAGGTAATTCGCGCGCAGTGCACGCAGTTCCTCCTGGCTCCCGATCAAGAAAGGCAAATTAAAGACATCGAAGCCATTGCTGAGGTCCTGATATCCATCGGAAATGATAGAGAAAGCAATCTGTTCATTTCCAGTCAGGCTGAGCATCTCTTTCACATTGCCTACCACCTGACCGTCTAATAGTTCCATCTTCCGTGCGCCACCGGAGACCATATTGAAGCATTCGGCAAATCTTATCGCTCCAGCATGGGCAAGAGAGTTCTCACCTCCCATATAGGCGACAGTTATTCGATCGCTTTGCGCGTGAGCCGATGTGGTTAGAAGGCAAAGAGCCAAAATTGCGTAAGCCGGATTATGCATGTGTGGCTATTCCAATTGACCAGCGAAAAACGCCCTAAAAATACTCAGGAAATAGTTAATCATGCTCGCCGTGCAATCAAGGTTTTTGTGCTGATTGCGAAGTTAAAGCGCCTACCATTCTGGGAGCAACTCGCATGTCATCAACCTGAGAAATGTGTGGCCGCCTTGAAGTAGTTCCAGCGCTTCGACAACCGGCGCAACCTAGTCCTTGACAGAGAATCTCGGCCAAGCAAGCTCATTTATCGGAACAGCGGAGATATCGCTTAGAGCATCTTCAATGCTCTCGGTTTTTAGTATTCGATCGAAACGCCTATCTCCGACGAGCTCCTTGCCTGCGCAGCTGCCGCGACTAGAAGCAAGGACCCTCCGGCCCTTTGCTGCCATTGGATGCGGTGTTCCAAAGCTACAGCGCAGCCCATCAAAGCAGCCATTCATAAGGACAATAACCTCTGCGTCATGGTCGGCTCAGCCCTAACAGTTGAATGGACGCCATTCTACAACCATATGCGGTGGATGCTGCTTGACGCAAGGCTATATAGAGGGAGCGCTGATGATTGAGTATGCTCAACACTTGTTGCGGGCAAATCCGCTGGAGTTCTACACAGCCGTCGTCGCGACGCTTGGTGTCGCATTCTGGATGCTTGATCGGAGATCACTGAAGGCGGCGCTTAAAGCAACCAAAGGGGCCGAGATAAACGCCTTGCGATTGGAAAGGCAAAAGGCTGAAGCAAGCGTCGAACAGAGCTTTGCCACGTTTCAACTAAGGAGCCAAGCCTCTCGAAACGCCTGGCGCGAGCACGAATGGCGAAATGGGCCAAAACTTCGTTCACCCTTGCGCTCCTCCGAAGAGCAAAAAGAGATACAGCAGCTTGAGGTGGCAGCGAGGGCTAATCTGGAGCAGTTCAAAGCATCTGCGCCAGACCCCGGTAGCTTCAATGTTGAAAAGTTGGCAGATTACTTCTCGGAAGCCAATCGAACATCACTGGAGTTCGCCAGGCTTGCTTCGCAACTGCCTGAACCTAGGAACCGTTTTCACTAGCAGCCCTTGGCAGCCTCTCACAGTGAAAGTCCATGCTACAAGGCTGCTTCCCCAAAAACAGAACTTCAAAGATAGTTCATGCCTCATGCTCTTCGAGGGTACGATAATTCCTATTTATCGCTACTTCCGATCAACGAATTCGCTCGTCGCCAAGTTGTCTAGGCCATTACAGGGGTACTTTGAAACATAGCTTGAGACACCAACTGACAAATGTTTATGGCAGTGCTTTTGCTGCCAGCATGGTCTCTTTCAGCATTAGGCACCAGATTTTCCACTTGATTCGCATTCTGCAACGCCCTTGTGCACGCGTGAAATACCATTAACAACAACATATTATCCTCTTTTACGCTCCGCAGTAACGATCAGGTAACGCACGTCCGACGAGATGCCTTCCAACGCATGGAGGATGGAGTGCAAAATTGACAAAGATTGATAAGGATCCTGATTCCTATGCGGTGGAAGGCCATCGAAGGACAAACGCTGTCCATCGTATGTGTCCGAAAAAACTAGAAGCCCCGATAGAACGGAAACCGGACATTTCATCGAACTTTCGTCAATCCACTTCTCGAAGAGATCTGGGCACCACGCCTTCTTAGATTCAAAAGCCAACCTGCTTGAATGATTATTGGAGAACTAAAACATGCAAACAATTAAGTCGTCGACCATTGTTCGAAGGGTAAGACGTGCAGTTCGCCCCCCCGACGGCGTCGGAGTTCGCGGACAAGACAAATTAGAGAAACACTTTGTTCCACTAGATACTAAAGCTCTGGCTGGGATGCTAAATCGCAGACCGGCTTTTTCGAGGGACGGCCTCAAACTCAAGACGAAAGACACGGAGAAGGCGAAAATTGTCAAAGATTTAGATATCGCCGTGCGCAATTGGTACACAAGAAATGGGTGGACAGTAACATGACCAATTCAACATTCATTCTAGGCGCGCTGTCTATTTCGATAGCTTTGACTACCTGTGTTACCTCAGTCTCTGCACAAACGAAGCCAAGCGCCAAGACCAGATGTGACAGCAATGGCGATGGTTTTATTACAGGAAGTGAAGTCGGCAACCTGGCGCGACTACAAGTGTCAGAGGAACTGCAAGCCTACGATCAAAACTGCGATGGAGTTATTTCGGCTGCCGAACTCGAATACATCAACCAGCGCGTTGCGGAAGCTCTCGACGAAGATGGTGGATTTCAAGAGGATGACCTAATTTTTCAATCTCAAACCAGCCCGATTGAGGTTGGCACAGATGAAGCACCGGAAAATGAACCGGCACAGAGGCTTTTTTTGAGTAAAAACCGTGTCACACCCAGCTTGAGTCCACTTACAAGATCCGGGGCAACGTTTTCCTTTACCGACGACGCCGAAGCAGGAGAACAAACGTTAAATGTAGATGGCGTACTGACCTACCTATTGCTGGACCCCGATCGCAAGAGGTCAGAAACGAGCTCTTTATCTGGTTTGTCGTTTGCTACATACCTTGACCTTAATGGTACGGTAAACTCAGGTGCGGACGATACAACGTCCGCAACGGTCGGAATTGATGCCTTCCTCGACTTTGAAGCCACCGGAGCTTTTGACCGTCAGACACTACAGTTCGGACCCTACTTCCAAACCGATTTCGAAGGAGATGCCGAGATATACGGACTATCGGCGTCTTGGACCCCCGTACGAATTGACTGGCAATTGGGAAGTGGGCGTACCGGAACGGGAGATTTGAGAGAGCACTTTCTTTGGTTTGTCAGCGGCAACGTTGACTATCGTAACGTCAAAGAAACAGGCGAAACGCAACTCGACACAGGCGAACAGTTCTGGGCCGGCTTTTCGCTTGGCGCCAAAATCTATCCATTTAACTCTATCGGCTCGGCGACCCCGCACCTTGAGCTTGGTTTGGACACTCGCCGCAACATTTCAAACGGCGATGACGCAACACTCGGCAGTGTGGCAATAAATTTCCCACTGACAAAAGATCCAGAAAACACATCCGCATTCGTAGTCTCTTACGAGAATGGTGAAAGTTACCGAACGGGCGAGCAGATCGACAAAACAACAATTGGATTTTCTTTCAAGTTCTGAGTTCGCTTGCCTAACCATCAATTTAAGTGTGGAGAGAAACTTCCGCCCCTAAAAAACGTGTCCAATAGTGTTCTTGTCATTGCTGTAACATAGGTGCCCAAACAAGCGTGGCTCGGCATTTAGAGCCCTGCTTGAAAAAGTAAGTCGACCATTCTGCGGTAGTGGTCTGGATTCTTGAAACACACATTCCAAGCCCAATTTTCTGATTGGAAACTAGGCTGAATTTCGAGAATGCGACGTGCATGCCTATGCGCCAAGGTCATGTTTCTAGCCTCAACGGAAACAGCACATAGAACCATATGGGCGCGCACGTTCCCAGTGTCGACGTTCAGGACGTTGTGCGCATGGCGCCAAGCTGACTTGTCACCATTCAAGGCAAGGGCAAGAGCAAGGTTAGCTTCGATCCAGATGGGAGGATGCGGCGTCAAAGCTATAGCTTGTCGGCAAATAGATATTTCTTCCTCAAGTTGATCGTTGTATCCAAGAAGACCTGCGTAATAGCCCAATACATCTGGGCTATACTGAAACCTATCTAAAGCACTCTCCATAACAGCGCATGCTTCTTCGGTATTCCCCTTCGCGCATAAGAAAAACGCTCGTAGCGCGACGACGTATGGATCATCAGAGAACGCCTCTCGCAAGTCTTCACATCTTTCCTCTATCGTGATTAGGGTACTTTCCGGACTTGGGTCCATTCCAAGCCGAATTAAATCGAGGTGACAGAACCCGATTGCGACTTTGGCGGGTAAGTACTCTGGATCGTGTTTCAAACACATTTCGTAATGCCGAATTGCGTGCTTCAAACCTTCATAAGTCGTATGACCTTCCTGAATTCTCCCTTTTTGGAACGCTGTCCACGCCTCTACTACAGTATTTCGTGACGACCAAATCTCTGACCAGTATCCATCTCTTAGTCGAAGTTGTAGTGCTTCAACGACTTGTATGGCGATCTCCTCAACCGCATTAAACTGGTCGCCGGGGCGAAATCGAAATCGCTCGTTCCACAAACATGAACGGTCTTCAGAAGATGTTAGTTGCGCCGCAACACGCAGACCTTCAGCACCAACAACGCTACCACTCAAGATATATCCGTCGATCGGTTCCGTCTGCCGCCTCGCGTCACGAAGTTCAATAACATCTGACAAGTTACCCAACAAAAACATCAGCTCATCATGAATTGAACGAGCGACGACGGAAATCTCTGGATTAGCGCCCACTTCTTCCATCGGTTCCAAAACGATCGAGGGGCGTTGGCGAGACCATTTTCCTAAAGGCTTTGACCATTGAGGAGCTAGCTCTTCGTCTGTCTCAGCTATGCCCCAATAGGCTTGTCGTTCAACAGCTAACCAATCTTCAAATTCAACGTCGCCGACGTCAAGACCCTCGAGCAACTCTGCCCGCTCTGATAATTGTCGCTCTTCAAATACATCAACTTCCACTTCTTGCAGATTGATCGAAACGGTCTCGCGATCAATATTTAGAAAAGTCAGACTGTAACGGCTAAATTCTTTCTTCAGAACACTAAGTTCCTTCCGCAACGAAGATGCCCCTTGCTGTTGCGAACTTGTGCTCCACAGCCGGTCCTGTAGCCAGGTCCGGCTGCGTATGGCATTTTTTGATAGTAGTACTAATGCCAGTAAGGCCTTCGCCTTTGTGCCTCGCGGCGTGACGTCCTTGCCGTCTACGCAGACTATCTGAAGAGGGCCTGAGAGGAAAATCTTGGTCCGCGCCTCAGATATCGCCACGCGTTAGAACGCTTTCACTTGTCGATCACTTCCCACAACCAAAGATAACTATGAAGCCCATAGTTTCGGCAGCCAAGTGATCGAAATCGAATTCTGGCAGGAAGTTGTCTTTTCGAACAACTTTGTCTCCAATGCTAGGAATAACAACATTGACAACATTTGGTTCGTCATAATGAAAAACGATGTTCGGATTACCTGGCTGGAAACCTCCCGCGTCGGCGAACATGTTCACCATTTGAGCTTCCGCGCTGTCTCGTGCAGCTTGGTTGCCATTGTGATGAGCTTCCGCAGCCAGCAAAACCTGCTGACCTAGATCCTTCATCGAAAAATCCGGGTTCAGTTTTAATCTAGCCATGATAAATCCCTCTCTTCGACCCAATAGTCATAGTAGATACCTCCTTACGTTTGTTGTTGGAAACAAAAATGACCGACCCCCACATATCGAAAGCCGAGACGGCGAAGGTCGTTTCCAAGGCCTCCTTCGCCGAATTTCCAAACAATGCCCCGCTTCACGCAGCCTTTCGCACTATCCGCTTGCGAAACGGAACTCTGCCTCCCGCTGGAAGTATGCCGCTCCGAATTGCATTTGGAGTTGCCGAGACACCTGAACGGGCCGCACTGCTTGCCGGCTTCGAGGCGATCGAACGTTATGCCCTCCAGTATTCTAAGGATGGCCCGGAAATTTTTGAAAGCGTTCTGGCTTCCGACGGCAACTTGCACAGTTTGCCCGGCTCGCGCCTTCTCCTTGGTTCGCCAGTATCGATCGGACAAATTGATTCTAAGGGCGCGGCAGCCGGGCCCAGCCCAGAGGCGGCCGCGATGGCCGCGATTTTTGAGTTTCTTGAGCATCAACTGGACTCGCAAAACGCCTATAGCCACATCGTCCCGCAAGATGCGGTTCCGACGGGCCTGAATGCTTGGTTGAAAAGGCAGCTGCGTCTTTTGTCTATACACGCAGCACCTTTGCCCGACGTTGGAGTCTTGGTGCGCGCTGTTTGTTCTGACTTTCTTGGCGGTAGGCCCACCTTTGGAACAGCTTTTTCTGCTAATTTCTTTGACGCACTGAACAGTGCAATTGGCGAAGCCGTAGTGTCCTGGCGCAATATGGTGACGCTGGAGTTTAATGGGATAACAACGCAAGAGATGGGCCAGCAGGAGAAACGTCTTTTTGAGATTTATAGAGGCGCTCAAACTAACCCCTTCAAGACACCAGACCGTGTCCTTGATCCAAGTGAATTGCGGACCCCAAATTTGACTCTTCGCGACGCTCTTGCCGTTGCTGCCACGGTCAACAGCGGCCCCGTCGGCGTCTTCGACTTGACTGTCGAAGAAATACCTCTGCCAGTCGCGAAGGTGGTAGCTGTATAGGCTTTTCATCGGCTCAAACCGCGTCCGCTTTGAAAATTGACTGCCCGGGATAAGTCTCGCTATCAACACCAGCAGCTGGACAAAAGTAGAATCCCGCCGCGCGTGCGCGGATCAACTCGGGGCCAGGCGCTCCACCAAAATTTACGCCGCCTAGCCATGTGGGACGACGCAAAGTGTCTCGTAGTCGCGAGATCTGTGCCTGAAAACTTACAAAGTTCAAACCTATGCGCATCGGACGGACACCGTCAGGTGGATCGAGAAACTCGTAGCCCTGACGAAAAAACCTTTGGTTTGCTGGAAGGTCAGCCGGGTCTTGATGGTGGTTAGAACGCTGCACATGGCTATCTTTGAGAACCTGAGGAACGCCATCCGGGGGCTCAATGAATGCATCATTTGCCGGATCGGTTGGGCCAGAAGACCCGATGACTGGACATCCGGCAACGACCTCGGGCAGGCCGGTCGTAGAGACTGAGCCAAACGGGCATCCCGTAATCTTATCCCTACCGACTATAAGAGCCTGACCTAGAATGTGGATGGTCTCATCTGATGTGGTATTTCCCTACTGAATTTGACCACAGACAGGGAGGGCCACATGGCTTGGAACGAGACCACCCGCGCGAAGTATAAGCGTAGTTCGGACCGATATGAAAG
>JAJDUZ010000007.1 GCA_022826385.1 Silicimonas sp. | reverse complement strand
TTTGGCAAGGCGATCATCGCCACCGCCCGCAAGCTGCTGTCGATCATCTATGACACGCTCAGAAACGGCTGGATCTTCGACGATTTTCCAAACTTCAAAATCAAGCAAAATCAATGTCCTGCTTGACAAGCATCATAGGAGGACACCATGACCGATCTCACGTCTATCCGCACCACGCCGATGCCAGAGGAGATGCACCTCCTCCTGACCGATTACCCCCGCGACGGTTGGGCCGCGCACCCGAACTTCAAACGCGCCACCGAACAATGGATGGGCGCGCACCGCATGTTCCGGCAACTGGCCGAGGTCACGCGGACCGAAACCGAAGCCGATCTCGACAAGACGCGCGACCCGGACGACTACGCCGGACGCCTTTCGATCTATGGCAACCTGCTGGTGCGCAACCTGCACGGCCATCACCATTGGGAAGACCACAGCTATTTCCCCGAACTGTCCGCCGCCGACCCGCGTTTCGACGCGGGGTTGGAGATATTGGAGAAGGACCACGAAGCGCTCGACGGTCTTCTTGACGGGTTCACCAGCGCGTCAAACCGGGTGATCAAGCTGATCCAGCTGGACGAAGCGCAGGCCCGGGATCAGGCCGGGGCGATCCACGAGATGGCGGTAAACATCGAAACCCTGCTGGAGCGGCATCTCGCGGACGAGGAAGACCTCGCCGTGCCGATCATCCTGCACCACAAGCTGCGGGGCTGACAGGGGCGCTTTGGCGCCCCTTACCCCTGCACCTCGATCAGCCAGGTTGCGATGTTCACCAGCGCTTCCGGGGCCGCGACGTCGCTGCCATCCGGGGCCAGCATGACTTCGGACGGGCCATCAAGGATCAGGCCAAAGACCGGCATCGGCCCGCCATGGGCCATGACCTCGGTCGTGCCGTCCACGCGCGACAGCACGCGGGCCAGCGGAAACACCCCGCCGTTTCGCGCGCTGAGTTCTGTCAGATCAGGCGGGCGGATCGTCAGCATATCGCCAAGCGGGCCGTCGCCTTCGGCCGCGGCCCCGTGACACGCGGCACAGTGAAACCCGAAGAGCCGGGCGCCCGAGGCGCTGTCCTCGGCCAGTGTCGGCGTGGCGGTCAGAAGAAGAACGGCAAGGGTGCGAACCATCGGATATCTCCTTTCGGATCCGAGTGTTCGGCATTTCCGGGGCCTGCGCCTTGATGCAGCGCAAATTTCCGGGCGTTGATTACTGCAGGCGACCGTTCTCGAGGCGCACCGTGCGATCCATGCGGGCGGCAAGCTCGGGGTTGTGTGTGGCGATCAAGGCCGCCAGCCCGGTTTCGCGCACCAGATCCATCAGCGCCGCAAAAACGGTGTCGGACGTGCCGGGGTCCAGATTGCCCGTCGGCTCGTCCGCCAGAAGAAGCTTCGGCCGGTTGGCCAGCGCCCGGCAGAACGCGACGCGCTGCTGTTCGCCGCCCGACAGGGCCGCGGGCCGGTTCGCGGCACGCCCCTCGACACCGACGCGGGCCATCAGCGACATCGCGTGATCGCGCGCCTCGCCATCAGCCACGCCATTGGCCCATTGCGGCAGCATCACGTTCTCAAGGGCCGAGAACTCGGGCAGCAGGTGGTGAAACTGGTACACGAACCCGACCTCCTGCCGCCGCACGCGGGTCCGCTCGGCATCGCCCTTGGCGGTCATGTCGGCCCCGCCGATCACCACCCGGCCCGTATCCGGAGCGTCCAGCAACCCGGCGATATGCAGAAGCGTCGACTTGCCGGCCCCGGACGGGGCGACCAAAGCCACCACTTCGCCCGCGTTCAGGGTCAGGTCGGCCGCGTCCAGCACCGTCAACGCATTGGCCTTGCCGGCGTTATAGGTCTTGGAAATCCCGTCTAGCCGCAGCGCCTCACTCATAGCGCAAGGCCTCCACCGGGTTCATCCGCGCCGCGCGCCGCGCCGGGAAAAGCGTGATGCCCCAGCTCAAAACCAGCGACAGGCTGACGGCGGCCAGCACGTCGTTCAGTTCCAGCTTGGCGGGCAGGCGATAGATGCCGCGCACGCTGGCCTCCCAGACGCCGCCGCCCGAGGCCCCGTTCACAAAGGCCAGGATCGGGTCGAAGTAATAGGCGAAGAGACAGCCAAGGATGACCCCAAGCACGGTGCCGATCGTTCCGACCAGCGCCCCGGTCAGGAAAAACACCCGCATCACCGCCCCTTCGGTCAACCCGATGGTGCGCAGGATGCCAATATCGCGGCCCTTGTTTTTCACCAGCATCACCAAGCCGCTGATGATGTTCATCGAGGCGATCAGAACCAGCACGCTCATCAGCACGAACATGACCGTGTCTTCAACCTCGAGCGCGCGCAGGAACCCGCCCGC
Organism: Silicimonas sp.; assembly: GCA_022826385.1. GTDB lineage: Bacteria > Pseudomonadota > Alphaproteobacteria > Rhodobacterales > Rhodobacteraceae > JAJDOD01. Next base: position 10,565 of record JAJDUZ010000007.1, on the reverse strand, counting down.
GCGTTGCTTCCAGCTCCATGTCAGGCCGCGATCCCCGACAGCCGCCGTCAAGTCCGGCGTCAGGTCGTCGATCGCTTCGGGGTCTTCGACGATCACTTCCAGTTCGTCGGCGACGCCCTCGCGGTTGAAGTAAACCTGTGCGTCGGCAAAGGGCAGATAGGCGCGTGTCAGGTCGACATCATAGCGCCCCGAGTTAAAGATATAGACGACGCGATATTCATTGACGCGCGGACTGGTCCCGAATGGGGTGACAGTGCCATTCGGGTTGATCAGGCGCAGAACGTCGCCCACGCCCACACCAAGCTGGCGGGCCGCCTCGCGGCCGATGGCAATGCCGGTATCGAAATCGTCCAGACTGCCTTGCGACGTCTCGGGATCGGCGATGCGGGGAATGTCCTCAAGGTCCGACTTGGCAATGCCGAAAACCTCTAACCCTGTGTTCTCGCGCTTGAACACGCCCATCGCCTGACCCTTGACCAAGGGTGCGGCCCGCACGACGCCCGGCACACCGGCCAGCGCATCGGCCCATTCGGCATAGTCCGGGATGACGTTCGAAATGTTGCCATTGGTGTCGACAAAGCCCGCTGAATAGACCGTCACATGTGCGTTGGCCCCAAGGATGGTCGAGACGAATTCGTCGCGAAATCCGGACCTTACGGCAAGGGTGATGATCAACGCGGCGACCGCCAGCATGATCCCGATCAGCGAAATCCACGTCATCACGCTGACCCCGCCTTCGGCACGCTTGGCACGCAAGTACCGCCAGGCGATCAGGAACTCGTATCGCGAAAAAGGCGCTGGTCTGGCCATGACTGCTCCGGTTTTCCCTCTGAATGGCGTTGCCGGGCCCAAGGGTCAAGCCGTGGTCGGCAAACTTCTTCTGTTCGGAAATACTTCGGGGGGGGCGCAGCGCGCGCGGGGGCAGAGCCCCCTCGGCGCTCAGGACTGCAGAAGATGCGGTCGGATGTCCTGTCCGGCGGCGGCATAGATGTCCAGAAGCTGGTCGAACGTGATCCCGTCCTCCTGCAGGCGGGCAAGCGGGTGCGCCCCGTCATGCACTTCCAGAATCGGGCGTTGACCCGGATCGGGCACCAGCAGATTGCACGGCAACCAGTCCTTCATCTCGAATCCGGGCAACCGGTTCATCATCCACGCGAAACACCCTTCGAACGCGTCAAGCGTGCCTTCCAGCTCGGCCTGCACATAGCGCTCGAAGTTCTGCGGGTTGACGCTGCCCCATGGTCCGAAGGCAAAGGTCTGATCGCTGCCGATGATCGGCACATGCAACACGCAGCGAATGAACCGATGCTCCCCCATGCGGCAGAGATCGGCGCTCAGCGTGTCGGTTCCGGCCGACAGCACATCCTCGCCGCTGTCCGCGCGATTGCCATGCGGCCACGGGTCGGGATGATCGAAGCCGATATCGAACACGCCGGAAAAGACCCGGCCACAGCACGGGCAGGGGCTGGAACTGTCATTGAAACGCTGCCAGCGTGGATCGGCCTCAAGGCTCATGTTGTCCCTCCCTCACTTTCCCGGTTTGTAACACTTATCACGCGCGCCCGCCCAGTCTTTCACATGGGCGTCAGGTGTCTTTCGAAACGCGCCCGTCCTTGCCATCTTGTCTGCCAAGACGAGACACCCACCAGGAGACCCCACCCAATGCTGACCCGCCGCACCTTCCTTGCCAGCGCCGTTGCCGTCCCGGCTGCCGCGCTGCTGACCCGCCCCGCCATGGCTGCCGAGCCTCCGGTCTATGCAACCAACGGCGTTGCGATCAACGGCTATGACCCCGTGGCCTATTTCACCGAGGAAAAAGCGGTGAAAGGTTCACCCGAGCACACATCCGGCTGGGACGGCGCGACGCTGCACTTCGCCAGCGCCCAGAACAAGGCGATGTTCGATGCCGACCCCGAGAAATACGCCCCGAAATACGGCGGCTATTGCGCCTATGCCGTGTCGAAAGGCTATATCGCCAAAACCGACCCCGACGCGTGGAGCATCCACGAAGGCCGCCTGTATCTGAATTTCTCGAAATCGGTGCGCGCCCTCTGGTCTGCGCGCAAGCGCCACCACATCACACAGGCCGACGCCAACTGGCCGTCTGTCCTCAGCGCGTAGTCGATTTCCGATACGGAAATCGGACCGGAGTTCGTCTCGAACTCCGGTTACTCCGCGGCATCCAGCAGAAAGCCTTTTTCGATCTGGTCGGTCGGGGCAACCGGGTACTGGCCCGAGAAACAGGCGTCGCAATAGGCCGGCGCCTTCGGGTTGCGGCCCTTGGCCTCGCCCACCGCGCGATAGAGGCCGTCGAGCGAGATGAATTTCAGGCTGTCGACGCCCAGATGCTCGCGCATTTCCTCTTCGCTCATCGTGGCGGCCAGCAGTTTCTCGCGCTGTGGCGTGTCGACACCATAGAAACAGGGCCAGGCCGTCGGCGGTGAGGCAATGCGGAAATGCACCTCGGCTGCGCCCGCATCCAGCACCATTTCCTTGATCTTGCGGCTGGTTGTGCCGCGCACCACGCTGTCATCCACAAGAATGACCCGCTTGCCCTTGATCAGCGCCCGGTTGACGTTCAGCTTCAAACGCACGCCCATGTTCCGGATCTGCTCGGTCGGTTCGATGAAGGTCCGGCCCATATACTGGTTCCGGATGATCCCCATTGCGTAAGGAATGCCGCTTTCCCGGCTATAGCCGATCGCCGCCGGTGTGCCGCTGTCGGGGACCGGGCAGACAAGGTCGGCCTCAACCGGGGCTTCCTTGGCCAGCTCCGCACCAATGGCCGAGCGGGTCTCGTACACCGACCGTCCGTTCAGCGAGCTGTCAGGGCGCGAGAAATAGACATGTTCGAAGATGCAGAAGCGGGGGGTCCGCTGTTCGAAGGGGCGGTGGCTGGTCAGCTTGTCATTCTCGATGACGACCATCTCGCCGGGCTCGACCTCGCGGACGAAATCGGCGCCGATGATGTCCAGCGCGCAGGTCTCCGAGGCCAGCGCCCAGCCTTCTTCGCCAATCCGGCCCAGAACCAGCGGGCGCACGCCAAACGCGTCGCGCACGCCGATCAGTTTGGTGCGCGTCATGGCGACGACCGAGAACGCGCCCTCGACCCGGCGCAGTGCATCTTTCATGCGTTCCGGCACGGTCTGTTGCAGAGACCGGGCCATCAGGTGAATGATGCACTCGCTGTCCGAGCCTGACTGGAAGATCGAGCCGCGCTCGATCAACTCGCGCCGCAACGCGTCGGCATTGGTGATGTTGCCGTTATGCGCAATCGCCGCGCCACCCATCGAAAATTCACCGAAAAACGGCTGCACATCGCGAATCTGCGTGTGGCCCTTCGATCCGGCGGTGGAATAGCGCACATGCCCGATCGCCAGCGATCCGGGCAGGCTGTCGATCACGTCCTGCTTGGTGAAGTTGTCGCGCACAAGTCCGAAGCGGCGGGCCGAATTGAACCCTTCGGTCGGTTCATAGGTGACAATTCCGCCGGCTTCCTGTCCGCGATGTTGCAGGGCATGAAGGCCAAGGGCGCAGAAGTTTGCGGCGTCCGCCACCCCGGTGACCCCGAATATTCCGCATTCTTCGCGCAGTTTGTCATCGTCGAACGGGTCGGTGGTCAACGCGCGGGGGAGATCGGTCATGGAGCAGCTCGATTGGCGACAGCAAGGGTTACTTAGCGCCTTGTCATACGTCTGTCACGTAGAAGGCCCGAAAAAAGCGAAAGGCCCGACGAATTCTTCGCGGGCCTACGCATTTTATTGCACCGAACGGGTGGCACTGGGCATCCTATGGGCGCACTCGCAAGATCCGAAACCTGTACCAACCCGAAACAAGAGGCGCCGGGAGCCAAAACGGCTGCCCCGACGCCCAACTCACTCACTCACTACGCGGACCGTTGGAACCACTCGCGGGCCCGCTTCACAGGTCCTTATGTGCCATAAGCGGTGGGCGGCACTTGGGCGGGAATGGTGCGGTTCAAGGCGAGTTTGTGGAATGCTGCGCCGCAACAAGATGTCTTAAATGGTGCTGAACTGTGAGGCTGGAAACAATCAGTTGGTTCGGTGCGTTCGAAGGGCCGCATGGGCCTTGAAAACCAAGACCCCGTGTTGCGAAACGGGAAACAAATTGCTGCTGCAAAGATGCAACTCGAGATGGCAATTTTGCCTTATTCCACGTCGTTTCGCAGGCGAAAACGCAGTGTTTCTTTGTGATTTTCAGATAATCGAGCGGAATTACTGAGCTTTGTTGATCAGCTCATCATAGCGCGCGGCGATCCAGCCCGGCACATCCTGCGGCAATTGCTCGTCCAGCGTCTCGGACAGCTGGGCAAAGACAATCGCGGTTCGGCTGTCATCCACCATTGGGATCGGGTCCGAGACGATGACGCGTTCATAGACAAGGAAGGCAATCGCCACCAGCACCGCGCCGCGCAGCACTCCGAAAAGGAACCCAAGGCCGCGGTCGATGCCGCCAAGCGCCGAGCGTTGGACCGCACCGGCAAAGAGCGGCGTGATGACCGAGAAGACGATCAAGGCGGCTGCGAAGACAACGGCAAAGGCCGCGATCATTGCCAGTTCACCTGATTCACCCAGAAAATCGCTGAGAACGGGGATTTCGCTCATCAAAGGCTGCACCGAGGGTGCAAATACGTAAGCCACGACGGCGCCCAAGGCCCAGCCGCCGATCGACAGCGCTTCACGCACGAAACCGCGCGAATAGGCCAGAACAGCCGAAAGGATGATGACCACGGCCACGATGCCGTCGATGATGGTGAAACCGTCCATGGTGCGTTCCCGTCCTGCCTTAACCGGCGCCAAACACTTGGCCGACCAGCTGTGCCAGATCAGGCATCTTTTGCACCTGCAATCCAGCGTTTTGTCCCAATTTGCTCCGTTCGGGCAGGATGGCGGCTTCGAAGCCCAGTTTTTCGGCTTCTTTGAGCCGTGTTTCCGTTTGCCCGACCGGCCTCACGCTTCCTGATAGGCTGATTTCGCCGAAAACGACAGTACGACGGGGCAGTGCCGTATCTTCGCGCGCGGAAAGTAGCGCGGCGGCCACAGCCAGATCCGCGGCGGGTTCGCTGATTCTGAGCCCGCCCGCGACGTTCAAATAGACATCGAGACCGGCAAAAGGGATGCCGCACCGGCTTTCCAGCACGGCTAGGATCATCGCCAACCGGCTGCCGTCCCAACCCACGACAGAGCGGCGCGCCTGTCCCGCGGGGGCGGGGGAGACCAGCGCCTGAAACTCGCAAAGGACCGGGCGCGTGCCCTCGATCCCCGCGAAAACGGCGCTGCCGGGTGGCTGCGCCTCCTGATCCGACAGGAACAGGGCCGAGGGGTTTGCGACCTCGGCCAGACCTTCGCCGGTCATCTCGAAAACGCCGATCTCGTCGGCTGGCCCGAACCGGTTCTTGACCGCGCGCAGGATGCGGAACTGGTGGCCGCGCTCGCCTTCGAAATACAGAACGGTGTCGACCATGTGCTCGACCACGCGGGGACCGGCGATCTGGCCTTCCTTCGTGACGTGACCGACCAAGATGACACTGATGCCGTTCCGCTTGGCGAAACTTGTCAGCTCATGCGCGGCGGCCCGCACCTGCGATACGCTGCCGGGCGCGCTTTCCACGGTGTCCAGCCACACCGTCTGGATGGAGTCGATGATGGCGATGTCAGGCTTCTCGGTCTCGAGCGTGGTCAGGATGTTTCGCAGATTGGTTTCCGAGGCAAGCTTCACCGGCGCGTCTCGCAACCCCAGCCGTCCGGCGCGCATCCGCACCTGGTTCGTGGCTTCCTCGCCCGAGACATACACCGCCTTGAGGCCCGCACCGGCAAACGCCGCCGCCGCCTGCAGAAGAAGAGTGGATTTACCGATCCCCGGATCACCGCCAACAAGTATGGCACTGGCCGGAACCAGCCCGCCGCCCAGAACCCGGTCCAACTCGCCAAGCCCGGACAGGCTGCGCGGCTTCGGCGCCTCCTCGGCCGACAGGTCCGTCAGGGTTATGGCTGTCCCGCGTGCGGCGCCCAGACCCTTGCCTTTGGGGCCGCTGGCCAGGGGCGCGTCTTCGGTGATCGTGTTCCACGCACCGCAATCGTCGCAACGCCCGGACCATTTTGAATGGACCGCGCCGCAGGATGAACAAGTGAAGGATGCCGTTTTCGCCATGCCGCTTTCTGCCCGCTCACTGCCGGGCAGGCAAGCAACATCAGGCGCGGCGCGACCGGCTTAGGAACGGAAGTTCAGACGTGTCGGGGGGCGGCAAAAGGCGCGGCCTACGGCTTTCGGAGTTCTGGTTGCCCCGGATGTCGCGCGCGAGATTTAACAGTGTGGTCGTCGAGGCGGATCGGGCCTTTGGCTTTGGTGTATCGGAAACAGACGTCGAACGATGCCGAAACACCGCGTTTGGCACCTCGTCCGCCACAGCCCGTTGCGTCAACAGCAAGGGGGCCAGCTTTGGTCGCGAGCGTCGCAGCAGAAGTCGCGCCGCATCGGTCAGCGGTTCCGGCGCATAGCGGGGACGACGGGACACATCGCAGACCAGTATCACGCCGACCCAAATGGCAGGGCAAACCAGCGCAAGCGCCAGAAGGGGCCAGCTGATGCCGGTCAGGCCGAGGGTCCAAGGCAGAATCCCGGCAGACGTGACGGCGGCGAACAGGCACATGGCCGCATAGATCCAGGCATTGGAACTTTGCGACAGCGCCAGCCGCCGGAAGGCCAGCCAGCCGACCGTCAGCGGAAAGAGAACCACGAGGCTCTTCAGAGCCACGAGCAGAAGAGGGCCGAAGACGTTCATTGGCAGCTCCGTACGTCCTGCCACCCCAAGGCAGTAGCTACAGATGATTTGATTAAATTTCGGTAACGCCGAGTCTCGATCTGCACTGTTTCCAAAATGGAACCAACCTGTTGCAATAGTGCAATCGAACCCTGCGTGAGTAAGTCGTGAATGGTCAAGCGATCCGCCGTCCCGACAAAACGTCAGGCCGAGTTCATGGCGTTGATAATAGGCGATTTTTTATCAGGCTTGGCGGCGTTTTGACCACAAGAACGCATCGCTGCACGTCGCGACGCTAGCGCACGGTCTCGATCGGGCCTTCGGCGCTGCCGGAGATGAACTGGGCGACATAAGGGTCGCCGCTGGCATCCATTTCGGCCACGGGGCCGGTCCAGCGAATCTTGCCGCCATGCAGCATCGCCACGTCATCGGCAATGGCGCGCACGCTTGTCATGTCATGCGTGATGGTCATCGCGGTGGCGCCCATTTCGACAACGATCTCGCGGATCAACTCGTTGATGACCCCCGACATGATCGGGTCAAGGCCAGTGGTCGGTTCGTCAAAGAAGATGATCTCGGGCTCGGCTGCGATGGCGCGGGCCAGACCGACGCGCTTCTGCATGCCACCCGACAGTTCCGCCGGGAAAAGATCGGCCACGTCCGGGGTCAGCCCCACGCGGCGCAGCTTTTCGATTGCGATCTCGCGCGCTTCTTCCTTGGGCTTCTTCAGCGAGCCGCGCAGCAGGCGGAACGCCACGTTCTGCCAGACGCTGAGCGAGTCGAACAACGCACCGCCCTGAAACAGCATTCCGAACCGGGCCAGAAACGCGTCCCGCTCGGACGAGCCCTGGCGCAGACGCGTTACATCCTGCCCGTCGACCGTCACCAGCCCGGTATCCGCCTCGATCAGCCCCAGCACACATTTCAGCGTCACCGACTTGCCGGTGCCCGAGCCGCCGATGATGACCATGCTCTTGCCGCGCTCGATCGTCAGATCGACGCCACGCAGCACCTGTTTCGGGCCGAAGGATTTATGAACGTCGCGAAGCTCGATCATGCGGCAAAGAACAGTTCTGTCAGAAGGAAATTCGCGGCCAGAATCAGCACGCTTGCGGCCACCACGGCGCTTTTCGTGGCCCGTCCCACGCCCTGCGCGCCTCGGCCCGAGCGCATCCCGAAATAGCAGCCCATCAGCGCGGCAAGGAACCCGAAGACCGCGCCCTTGGCCAACGAGGTGGCAATGTCCGAGGGTTCAAGGAAATCGATCGTGTTCCGCAGATAGGTGCCCGCGTTGAAGCCCAGCCGGTTCACGCCGACAAGGTAACCGCCCATGATCCCGATGATATTGCCGACGGCCACCAGCACCGGCATCACCAGCGTCGCCGCCAGCACGCGGGGCAGGGTGAGGTACTTCATCGGGTTCGTCGACAAGGTGACCAGCGCGTCAATCTGCTCGGTCACTTTCATCGTCGCGATCTCGGCTGCAATGCTTGAGGTCACGCGCGCGGCGATCATCAGGCCGACCAACACCGGGCCCAACTCGCGGACCATGCCGATGGCAACGATCTGGGGCACCACGGCTTCGGCCGAGAAACGCGCGCCCCCCGCATAGATCTGCAAGGCCAGAGCGCCGCCGGTGAAGATCGTCGTCAACCCGACCACAGGCAGCGAGAAATACCCGATCTGCAACAGCGCATGGGCGACCTCGCGCGGATAATAGGGCGGGCGGAACAGGTGGCTGACGGTTTCGAACGCGAACAGTGCAACACGCCCGATCGCAGCCAGAAAGCCAAGGACCACCCGGCCAATCGCAGCAAGGAGGCTCATCTGTACTGCCTCTCGTAGCGCGTCCCAAGCGATGTCAGGATCTCATAACCAATCGTGCCCGCCGCATCGGCCAGCGCGTCGACGCCTTGCAAGGGGCCAAGGATGGTCAGATGATCCGGCACCTCGGCCAGATGGGTCACGTCGACGGTGATCAGGTCCATCGACACGCGACCGGCAACCGGGCAGGGCGTGTCGCCTGCGAATAGCTTCGCCTTCGGTCCCATCGCCCGGATCAGACCGTCGGCATATCCGGCGGCGACCGTGGCGATGCAGCTTTCCACATTGGCCTGCCACGTGTTTCCATAGCCCACCGTTTCGAACGGGCGGACGATCCGCGTCTGGATCACCGGCAGGTCCAGCCGGGCAACGGGCGTCGCCTGCGTGAACGGCGCGCCGCCGTAAAGACCGATGCCGGGGCGGGTCATTTCGAAATGATACTCGGGGCCCAGCAGCGTGCCGCCCGTCGCGGCCAGCGACCGCCGGTGCGCGATGCCGTCGGTCATCTCGCGGAAGTTGCGCAACTGGGTGGCATTCATCGGGTGCTCGGGCTCATCGGCGCAAGCCAGATGGCTCATCACCAGTCGCGGCCCGGCTGACATCAGTTCCGAGGACAGCGCGTGCCAGTCGCCCGCTTCCATCCCCAGCCGGTTCATGCCCGTGTCGAGTTGCACGCCGAACGGATGCCCGGCCAGTGTCGAGAAATGGCGGGTCACCTGCTCGGGCGAGTTCAGAAGCGGGATCAGGCCTGCGCTTTCCAGCGCGGTCCGGTCGCCCTCCATATGGCCCGAGAAGACATAGATATCGGCGTCGCCCACATGCGGACGCAACGCCCTGCCTTCGCCTGCGGTCGCCACGAAAAAGCTCTGCACCCCGGCTGCAACCATGCGGGGGCCCACTTTCGCGGCAGACAGCCCATAGGCGTCGGCCTTGATGACGGCCGCGGTTTCGGTGCCCGCGCCCGACATGGCGTCAAGCGCCGCCCAGTTCGCGGCAATGGCCTCAAGGTCTATGGTTAGCTGTCCGGCACCCATTTGATGGGTGTCTTCCAAGCCCGCCGCAGGGTCAAGAGCGGATCGCCGCGAACCGGGGATCGTTGCCACCTGCTTTGATTGGCAAGCCGCATTCAATGCGCTAGCTGGCAGGGAAACGGAGAGGCAAGATGGGCGAGATCATCCTGGTCCGGCACGGGCAGGCCAACAGTCATGCGACGACGGAAGAAGACTATGACCGGCTCAGCGATCTGGGCCATACACAGGCGCGTTGGCTGGGCGAGTGGTTTCGCGACCATGACCAGCGTTTCGACCACGTTGTCTCGGGCACCATGCGGCGCCACCGCGAGACGGTCGCAGGGATTGGCCTGACCGCCGACGAGGACGCGCGGTTGAACGAGATCGACTATTATACATTGTCGGATGCCCTGCACCGGGTGAAGGGCGAGCCCTTGCCCACGGGCGATACCTTTGCGACGCACATGCCCAAGGTCTTTGCCGCATGGCAAGCCGCCGAGATCGAAGGGGCCGAGCCCTATCACGCCTTTGAAGACCGGGTTGCGGCGCTTCTGGACGACGCTTCGCAGCCGGGGCGCCGGGTGCTTTGCGTCACCTCGGGCGGCGTCATTGGCATGATCCTGCGGCATGTCCTTGATCTGGACATCCTAAAGATGAGCCATGTCATGCTGCCGATCTATAACAGTTCGATCCACCGCTTGAATGTCCGGGGCGAGGCGACCTACCTTGCCGGCTATAACGCGATCCCGCATCTTGATGATCCTGCCCGCGCTGACGCGCGCACGCATTACTGAAGGACTGGCCCCATGCTGGGGTGCGATTTCTGTATGGCGGATGACGATTTTTTAGTGCGCTGAAATCAAACAACATTTTTGAGGCCGGATCCGGCGATGCCCCCTGATTCGGCGGATTCCGCGAAAATTCGCCGTGCGTGCCGCGACTTTTCCATT
>JAJDUZ010000044.1 GCA_022826385.1 Silicimonas sp. | reverse complement strand
GCTTGGCGAAGGACGTGGAGCGGACCTTGGCCAGTTATCTGGCCTGGGTCCAACTGGCCGCGTGCCGGTTCCTGATGCGACGGGTAGCGCGGGCAATAACGTAACTATTACAATATGTTAACTAATTATGATTCAGGCTCTAAGGTGCAACTTCCACCAGCTTGAAGGTCTTCGACGCTTCCGGCCATGTCATCACGTGATCGACAAGCCCGGTCTGCAGCATGTTGTAGAAGTCGGTCAGACCGCCACGGACGCCAGCTGCGCCTTCGATGCCTTCGAGGTACCGCAGGTTCATGCCCGCGCCACCAACCTTGGCGCCCTGCAGATCGGCCACCGCGTTGACAGGCTCTTTCGAGAAGACCTGATAGGTGTCCAGCACCACGCCCGTCGCCAGGTAAACCTGGTTCTGCGCATCAAACTCGGCCTGCATGGCCGGGAATTCCTTGGCAATTTCGTCAACCGCCTTGGCCACTGCGCGCGCATCCGACGCGATAAACGGCGTAACGGCCGAGATCGCCTGGCTTGGCAGCTTCGAGTTGTGGAAAATGGTGGTCACGATGCCGATGTCGCCCAGACCCAGCTTCACGCCTTCCAGAACGCCCTTCGGCTTGACGATCGCGCCGCCATAGCTTTCCTGCCACTCCATCTTATAGTTGCCGGTTTCGGCCAGACGCTTGTCGACCTCTGGAATGAAGAATTCGGTGAACTCTTTCACCCATAGCGCGCGCGCCGGATAGCCGTCGATGACCACCGCCTTGATGGTCTCGGTCGCCATCGCTGGTGCCGCGAAGGCCGCCAGCGACACGGCCAAAGCCGCCCGTCTTGTGAATTTTGCAAACATTGCTGTTCCTCCCGTTATCGGCGCGATCAAGCTTTGCGCCATGTGACTGTAAGGTCGGTGCCCGACCTTTCGTAAAGTTTTGATATCGGACAGAATTTATCTGTCTCTGCTGCGACCGCGGCCAATTCGGCCTCGCTCGCTCCCCCGTCCGACGTGACCGTCAGCCGTATGGCTTTGAAGGGCACGTCCACCTCTTCCATCAGCAGAACGCCACGGCGGTCGAAATCGACCTCCATCTCGAAGCTGAGATGGCCGATATCGACCCCCAGCTTGTTGGCGCATTTGTTGCCGATCACATTCGTGCACCCGATCAGCGCGGCGTAAGCCGTGGCCGTGGGGGACGGTCCCTCGTTCGTGCCCCCACGTGCCACGGGTTCGTCGATCACGATGCTCAACCCGTCCGTTCCCGTCTCGCTGCGCGAATGGCTTGTCCCGCGCCCCGACAGCTTGATCGTCATCTCGGTTTTTTGCCGGATCGCCATCGCCTTACCTCACACGAAGGAACAGACGTCGTCGAACGCAAAGCGCGGCAGCTTCTGGAACAGCGCGCTTTCGTCGGCGTAGCCGAGATTGATCAGGAAATTGGACTTGAGCGCCGTGCCCGAGAAAAATTCCTCGTCGACGATCTCGTTCGAAAAACCCGACATGGCCCCGACATCGAGGCCCATGGCGCGGGCTGCGACCATGAAATACGCGCCCTGAAGCGTGCCGTTGCGAAACGCCGTTGCCTCGATATGCGCGGGCTTGCCTTCGAACAACGGGCGCCGGTCTTCATGCGGGAACAGGAACGGCAGATGCGTCCAGAATTCCAGATCATGGGCCACGATCACCGTCACCGGCGCGCTTTCCATCTTGGCCACGTTTTTGGGCTTCAGCGACTTGGCCAGCCGCGCCTTGCCTTCGTCGCTGGTGACGAAGACGAACCGCGCCGGACATGTGTTCATACTGGTCGGGCCGTTGATCGTGATCTGATAGATCGCTTCCAGCATCTCGCGCGGCACGGGCTTGTCGGTCCACGCATAGTGGCTGCGGGCGTCCCGCAGAATCAGATCAATGCTGTCGTCATCAAGGTTCGGCTTCCGCGACCGCAAATCGCGCACCACCGCCTGGGCCGCGGCCCTGAGCGCTTCGAGATCACCGTTATCAATCGTGTTCATGGCCGTCACTCCAACGACAGAAAGGCAAAGTGGCTGGTCATGATGCGGCAGAACTCCCCGGTGCACCTTCTCGGCTTTTTTCGATTTTTGCCCATGTTTCTTTTCCTTGTCAAATAAAATCGATATTTTTACAGTAAGTGAGAATCTGGAGGGAAAGATGGTCGCCTGGAACGAATACAAAGCCATTGCCAGCGAGCGTGGCGCACTTGCCTTCGAAGTTTTCGTGGCAACAAGCACACCGCAGAAATCACCGGACGAGGTAAAGGCGGTACTGCCGGATCATCTTGCCTATATCCAAAGCCTTGAAAAATCGGGTAAGCTTGTGATGGCAGGCCCGATCTCGGATGAGACGGGCGAAGAAATGCAGGGCGCGGGCATGCTTGTCCTGCGGGCGGCGTCGATGGACGAAGCCCGGTCACTGGCCGCGAATGACCCGATGCACAAGACCGGCGCACGCGCCTTCACGCTGCGCAAATGGCTGGTCAACGAGGGGCGGATTTCAATTTCAGTCGGGCTGTCGACCGGTGAGGTCGATCTTAATTGATGATGAGTAAGAGAGTACCATGATTGCGTCCAAACCCCTGAGCGAGATGCTCACCACATTGCTCGATCGCCGCGCTTTCGGTCGAAAACCCGCCGATCACCGGCGTATCCGCGAGGATTGCCTGCAGCTTCTGGCCGAACGCGCCGAGATTTCCGGCCTGCAACTGGCCGCGAAGATTTTTGGGCAATACGCGACGTTGGATGACGACGAGCGGACCAGCTTCTTCGAGTTCCTGAACGACGAGCTGGATGTCGATCCGACCCTGATTGCGGGCTTGGCCGAGACTTATCGCGACGCGCCGACGCCCGAGAATTACAACGCCCTCTCGCGGGCGGGCGAGCCTGCCCGCCAGCGCCTGTTTCGGCGCCTGAACGAAGCGCCGGGCGCCACGGCCGAGATCGTTGCAATGCGGGAAGACCTGCTTCAGCGGCTGAAGGACAACCCACAGCTGGCCCGCACCGATCATGACCTGCAGCACCTGCTGCGCAGTTGGTTCAATCGCGGGTTCCTGGTCATGCAACAGGTGACCTGGGACAGCCCTGCCACGATCCTTGAAAAGATCATCGCCTATGAAGCGGTGCACGAAATCCAGAACTGGGACGACCTGCGCCGCCGATTGCAGCCCGAAGACCGACGTTGCTTCGCGTTCTTCCATCCGTCGATGCCGACCGAGCCCCTGATCTTCGTCGAGGTTGCGCTGACCAAGGGCGTCCCGAACTCGGTGCAGGACCTACTGGCCGACACCGGCGAAAGCCTGGCCGAGACCGAGGCCAACACGGCCGTCTTCTATTCGATTTCGAACTGCCAGCCGGGACTGGCAGGCGTGTCCTTCGGGAACTCGCTGATCAAACAGGTCGCCCGCGATCTGTCACGCGATCTGCCGAATCTGAAGACCTTCGTCACGCTCTCGCCAATTCCGGGCCTGTCGCGCTGGCTGGACCGCGAGGAAATCGACACGGTGAACGCCGACCCGGCCCAAATGCAGCAGCTTGCGGCCAAGTACCTGTTGACCACCAAGGACGCGCGGGGTCGCCCACTGGACCCGGTGGCGCGCTTCCATCTTGGCAACGGCGCACAGGTCCACGCGCTGCACCATGGGGCCGACACGTCCGAGCGTGGTCAGAAGCAATCGGGCAGTATGATGGTGAACTACCTCTACGACCTCAATCGCATTTCCCAGCGCGCAACGCAGTTTTCGAAGAACAACGACATCGCCGCGTCAGGGGACGTCAAAGCGTTGGCACGCCGCGCCGCCGGTTGAGTTGGCGGACACTTGAACAACGTATGTGTCGGCTTGACCAAGCCGGCACATGCCTTCGGATCACGCGTGGCTGGTCGGGAACGGCACGTGGTCGACATGGGCGATCTCGGTGCGGGCCAGCGTCTCAATCAAAGCATTCCGCTGCTCTTGATGCGCTGCATCCTCCCACAGGTTCTCGAACTCGCCGGGGTCCGCCTCAAGATCATATAGCTCGCCCCAGTCGACCCCGTGGATCATCGACAGCCGCCAGCGCTCGGTCCGGATGGTGTGCACGCGTGGCGGCGCGCCAATGCCCGGATTCACCGACTGGTGGTCATACTGGATGAACGCCAGATCGCGCCCGCCCGCCAACAAAGATTGGCCCTGCATTCCGATGGCCGGCTCGACACGCGCCCGGTCGAGGATCGTGACCCCGATGTCATGCGTCTGCCCGATCGCCTCCGTAGCGCCCTGCCCCGCCGTTTCGGGGTCGTGCCAAAGGAAGGGCACCCGCGTGACCTCCTCGTAAGGTGCCGCGCCCTTGAAGAGCATCCGGTGGTCGCCCAGATGGTCGCCGTGATCGGTGGTGAAGATCGTCACCGCGTCTTTCGCCCCCGGCACGGCGCGCACGCGCCCCACGGCATCGTCGATCATTGCGATCATCCCGCAGGTCAGCGCCTGTGCCTCGCGCGCCTCTCGGTCTGATGTGCCAATCGCCCCCATCGCCTTCAGGTTCGCCTTACCTTCCTCACGTTGGCGATGAATGCTGGCGACATGAGGCGGCGGGGTCCAGTCGTTCTTGGTGAACGCGGCCGGGGTCGCCATGTCGGCAGGGTCATACATGTCCCAATACCGCCCCGGTGGATTGAACGGGTGATGCGGGTCCGGGAACGAGACCATCAGGAAGTAGGGCTCATCGCCCTCACGGTTCGCCTCCAGCCACGCCACCGCCCGTTCAGCAATATAGGAGGTCGAGTAAAGCTCCTCTGGCAGCGCCGTTCGAATGGCCTGCGGACAGACATAGTCATGCGGCAACTGGTTCTCGGCGCCCAGAAGGCGGTCCGGGTCCGGCATCCGCTCCAACAGCCATTCGCGGTAGTTGCCCAGCGTCCGGTCGCCGTGCCGGGTGACCAGTTCCACGTGGTCGAAGCCATAGAATGGCAGGTCCGTGTCGAAGCGCTCGTTCGCCGGATGCTCGGCGCGGTAGCTTTCCA
>JAJDUZ010000053.1 GCA_022826385.1 Silicimonas sp. | reverse complement strand
ATGTTTGCAATCAGCAACAGGGCGGGCAAAGCCGAAACGGGATCACGCAATCACTGCCGAAAAAGCCGAACCCGGTCCCGGATGACGTGCCGGCACGTCAAACACCGCGTCAAAACCCGCAGAGAAAAAATTAGCCGTGCTTAGAGAGCTTCCGCTCAAGCACTGCGTTGGTGGTCGTCGTGGTGCCATGCACGATCAGGTCCAGCGCCGGCAAAACCACACCGGCCTCTTCCAAGGCCGCCAACACACCAAAGGCCTGATTTTCGACCGTCGTGGGGGTCTTGGCGATCTTCAAGGCCCCGTCCGGCCCAATCATGGCCAGATCGGTGAAGGTGCCCCCCACATCAACGCCCACGATTCCACCCAAGACCGCCTCTCCTTCTCGCTTCCGCTACAAGAGCGATGGGCCAGCAGAGTGTCAACGCTCTCCACCACGGCAAAGCGATCTTCCCTTCGCCGGTTTGCAAATATCCCGGGGGATGTCACCGAAGGTGACAGGGGGCAGAGCCCCCAATCAGACGCGCACCATGCGACAGCCCGTTGTCATCAGGGCGAACCTGCCGCAAGACTGGCGCCTGTGAAACGCGCTGCCTTCCTTCTCTGCCTGCCGACCCCGGCCCTGTCGCACGCGACGGATCAGGCCTTTGTGGCCCTCTTGCCAACTGACATCTATATCACCGCGGGCGTCGCCGCCGTGGCGCTGACCGTCATCGCCCTTTTTCTTGTGCCGGACCGTGTCGTCCAACGCCTCTTTGCGTCGCGGTCCCGCTCGCCCCGAACCGGCAGCCGCACAGCAACACTGACCAGCCTCGCCGCGTTTCTGATCCTTGCCGCGCTGGTCGCCCTTGGCCTCGCCGGCCCGCGCGACCCGTTGTCGAACCTGATGCCGCTGATGTTCTGGACCGTCGGCTGGGTGGTCCTTGTCAGCCTGTCCGGTGTCCTCGGCAATCTCTGGCGCTGGCTGAACCCGTGGACCGGGCTCTATGCCCTGATCGCCCCTGATTGGCGGCAACGCCCGATCCCCGAAAGCTGGGGGCTTTGGCCCGCAACCGGGCTGCTGGTGGCGTTCACCGGATTTCTGCTGGCCGATATCGCACCCGACGATCCGGCGCGCCTTGCCAGTTTCGTCGCCATCTACTGGAGCCTCACGATGGTCGGCCTGCTGGTCGCTGGCCCAAGCTGGCTGCAACAGGTGGAGCTTGGTCACGCGATCTGCGGCACCTATGCAAAGCTGACGGCCACCGCACCCAACGGCATCGGCGGCCCCGGCTGGCAGGTCCTCGCACAACTTCCTGTGGCAACCGGTGTCTTCGCCCTGACACTTCTGGGGGCTGGCAGCTTCGACGGTCTGAACGAGACCTTCTGGTGGCTTGGCCTGATCGGTGTGAACCCGTTGGAATTCCCCGGCCGCTCGGCTGTCATGGTCGAGACCGTTTCGGGCCTGATCGGCACCCTTGTCCTGCTCTTCGCCGTGTTCGCGCTTTGCGTCTGGCTCGGCGCGCAGATCGGCAAGACGACAGAGCCGTTTCCCAAAAGCTTCGAGCGGCTGGCCCTCTCGCTTCTGCCGATCGCGCTGGTCTATCACATCGCGCATTACCTGCCGTCTTTCCTTGTCGGCATCCAATACACGCTGGCCGCCCTGACCGATCCGCTGAATACCGGCGCCGATCTTCTGGGGCTGGGAGAGTTCCGCGTCACCACCGGCTTCTTCAACCGCCTCGACACGGTCCGCCCGATCTGGCTGACCCAGGCCGGGCTGGTGGTCTTCGGTCATGTCTGGTCGGTCCTCTTAGCCCATCGGATCGGGCTCGACCTCTTCGGCACCGGTCGACGCGCCGCATGGGCCACCTTGCCCTTGTCGCTCTTCATGATTGCCTACACTTTTCTCGGCCTCTGGCTTCTGGCCGCACCGCGCGGCGCCTGAGCGCCCGATTTCTGATCAGAAATCGGTCCGGAATTCGCCTCGAATTCCGGTGCCCCTGAAAAAGGCTGGACATGGCTTCGCCCGCAACCCAACATCGAGGCAACCAACAAAGATGGGAGATCAGGGGTGTCACAGAAAGTCATTACCAACCGCCGGACCTTGCTCAAATCAGCCGCTGCAGGCGGGCTTCTGGCCGCGTCGCCCTTGCTTGGCCGCTATGCCAGCGCCCAATCCGCCGCCCCGATCAAGATCGGCTTCCAGCAGCACTCGACCGGCATCGGCGCCGCCTATGGCCGCTGGTACGGAAGAACAACCGATGCCGCCGCCAAGCTCATCAACGATGCGGGCGGGATTAATGGCCGTCCGCTTGAGATCATCGCCGAAGACGACGGCACCGACCCGAAACGCGGTGCCGAAGTGGTCGAGAAATTCGCCAATCAGCATGGCTGCGACGTGGCCTTCGGCACCCTCTTCAGCCATGTGGTCTTCGGCTCGGCCCCGGCCGCGGGCGAGTTGAAAATTCCGTACTACGTGGTCTCGGAAGGCCACCATGTCGCCTCGGGCGCGCTCAACCGTTACACCATGCAGCCGGGCATCACCGATGTGAAAAGCCAGGTGCAGGCAATGGCACCTTTCGTGGCCGCGAACCTTGGCAAGAAGGTCACCATGGTCTTTCCCGATTTTGCCTTCGGCCACGACCACCGGGATTTCTTCTCGGAAGCGATCGAGCGTCAGGGCGGCGAAGTCCTCGCCAAAATCGCCATCCCGCCAACCGAAACCAGCTTCACCAAGTATTTCCCGCAGATCCCGCGCGACACCGAGGTGCTCTATCACGTCATGGTCGGCCCCGCCGTCCTGACCTTCGTCAAGGAACTGGGCGAGTTCTTCGGACCGTCGCGGCCCGAGATCTTCGGCTTCATCGACAGTCTCGAAGCCGTCGACCTTGCCTCACCCGGTCTCGAGTTCCTCGAAGGCACGTATTTCTGGGAAGGCAACCCGCGCTATGCCCAAGCCAACCAGTCCGAGTATGACAAGGCGTTCCGCGCCGCCGTCGGCGTCGATGAGAACGGCGCCAGCGTCAGCGACCGGAAGGACGTCTCGACCTATGCCCATATGTTCGGCTGCTGGGAGACACTGCACATCATCAAGGCCGCGATGGAAGCCGCCGACTATCAGGGGCCGGGCGACCGCGCCAAGCTGATCGAGGCGACCGAAGCGATCTCGATCATCCAGGAAGGTCCGGGCCACCCGCAAGGCGCCAAGGTGTTTAACGGCAAGACTCACCAGGTCTTCGGCCACCAGTACATCAGCCGGGTCGAAGACGGGAAACTGGTGCTCGCGCATACCACCTCGATCGCCGACACGTTCTATCCCGACGAGGTCGACTACACGACGCAAAGTTTCTGAGATGGTCCACATCGCCCGCCGCGCCGACTGGGCGCGCGAAGACGGCTGGAACGGCGCGTGGGACGGAGAACTGGGGGACACCAACGTGTCCTTCATCTTCTCTGACCGGACCGAGCCGGGGCTGGGTCCGAAACTGCATCGGCACGATTACGACGAAGTGCAGATCGTCCGGCGCGGGCAAGCGTGGTTCCAGGTGGGCGACCGGGAGGTTACCGCAGAAGAAGGCGACATCCTCGTGATCCCTGCCGGCACACCGCACAAGGTTCGCACATTGGGGGACCGGAGCGACGTGATCAGTGTCCACCTGACCGCCCGCAAGGCCGCCACTTGGCTGGAATGATCCGTCGCAGACGCCCGCTCAGTTCGAGTTTACCGTCCCGGCGGGCCGGTTCGGCTGCGACGCGTTGGTGGTACCCGTTGCAGTCGAATTCAGCGTCGCGGCACCGGCATTGTTCTGCACGCGACCGATCGTAACGGTCCCGCCTGTCAGCGTCTTGCTATAGTCACCGCAGGTCACGGTCGCGACCACCGGCACAACCGTCGGTCCGCGATGGGCCGTTGCCCCGCGAATGGTATCCTCAAAGCGGGCACCCGGTGCCATCGAGAACCTGTCGGACCGCCGTCCGTCAAAGGCAAGCCGGCAATTCTCGACCGTCCACGCACCGTCATTCCGCACTTCGAACGTCCCGATCAGGGGATAAGTACCGCCCGAGCTTTGCGGCCCGAGACGCGCACTGGCCGCAATCTGGCCCACCGCGACACTCTCTTCGACGGGCCAGGCGATCTGGGTGATGAACCAGACACCGACACCGGCCGTGACTGACGCGAGAATTCCCGCAATCCATTTCAACATGACAAAATTCCTTCAAATCACTCTAACAATGACACGCAGTATAGCAGATTTCGCGTTCCGCCGCTGCGCGCCGGGATTCCGGCACTTCGGTCCTTGCTCTTGGCCGGGGAACCTGCTCCATTTCCCGCAATGGAATTCGGGCCTCACCTTCTTCTTGCGACACTTGAAGGCGCCGTTGGCGCTGCTGTCCTCGCCCTGACCGCGCTTGGTCTCAGCCTGGTCTTCGGTGTGATGCGCGTCGTCAACGTCGCGCATGGCGAGTTCTACATGCTGGGCGCAGTCCTCGCCTGGGTCGTGGCCACCGCGGTCGGCGGTCACCCGGCCCTCGGCTTCGTCGCTGCCTTGCTGATTGCGCCGGTTGTCGCCGCCATCATCGCGGCCATCGCCGACCTTACGGTGCTGAAACGCGTGGACTACGACCCCGAGGCAACGATCGTCGCCACGATCGGGCTTCTTTACATCATGCAGCAGGCCGCGCTGATGTGGTACGGGCCGGAAGCCCGCGCGGTCGAACCGCCCTTCAATCACCGGCTGGCGATCCCGTGGTTCGAATGGGGCGAAAACGGCTTCGAGATGTATTATCCATGGGGCCTTTCGACGACCAGCTACAAGCTTTTCGTGATCGCAGCGGCGCTGCTGATCCTCGCAGGCTTCTTGGCGCTGATGACCAAGACCAAGATCGGCCTCGTCATGCGCGCCACCCAGCTGGACCGCGACACCGCCACCACCTTCGGCATCCCGGTCGAGCGGGTCTATGCGCTGGTCTTCGGCCTCGGCGCCGGACTGGCCGCACTGGCGGCGGTGCTGATCGTTCCGATCACGCAGGCGCATTACCTGATGGGGCACGACCCGCTGCTTCTCAGCTTCATCGTCGTGATCATCAGCGGCCTCGGCTCGGTTCGCGGCACGCTGGTTGCCGCCCTGCTGATCGGGATGTCCGATGGGATCATCTCGGTCTTCTTCTCGCCGACACTCGCCAAGATCCTTGCCACGCTCCTCGTGGCCCTCGTGCTCGTCTTCCGCCCGCAAGGCCTTTACGGAAAGAAACCGGCATGAGGCTTCATCTCTTCAAAAATACGCAAATCAGGCCACGAAGCGGCCTGCAAAATTCTCCCAGAATTTTGTCTGCCCCGCAGAAGACGGCGCGCCCATGACCCGCAGTATCGCGCTTCACCTTGGCCTGATCGCCGCACTCGTGGCCGCCGGACTGATGTTGCCAGCCTACCATCAGGGCAATCTTGCCCGCATTCTCGTCCTTGCGACCTATGCGATGGGATACAACGTGCTCTTTGGCTATACCGGGCTTCTGTCCCTTGGCCATGCGATGTTCTTTGGGGCGGGCATGTACGGGCTCGGCCTTGCCATGCAGCACGGCGGCGTCCCTGCCCTGCCCGCCTTCGGGATCGGGTTGGCGGCCGCCGCGGCGCTCTCGGCCATTGTTGCCATGCTGGCGCTGCGCACGATTGGCGTCGCCTTCATGATCGTGACGCTGATGTTTGCGCAATCCGCCTATCTGACCGTGCTCTATTTCGGAGAATGGACCCGCGGCGACGAAGGCTTCGTGCTGCAACAGGCGACCCGCCAGATCGCCGGGCTGGACCTGACCAACCCGCTGATCCGCTATTACGCCGCGCTGACGGTCTTCACCGCCGCGCTCGTCATCACCGCCCGGATGATGCAGGTCCGCTTCGGGCACACCCTGATCGCCATCCGCGAGAACGAGGAACGGACGCGGATGCTGGGCTACAATACCCAAGCCCATAAGTTCGCTGCCCTCGTGATCTCGGGCACGCTGGCAGGGGCCGCGGGGGCGTCCTATGCCTTGCTCTTCGGCTATGTCGGCGCCACCTTTACATCCGTCCAATACTCGATCTTCCCGTTGCTCTGGGTGCTTCTGGGCGGCGCGGGCACGACGATCGGGCCGTTTATCGGCACGCTCTTCATGTTCTATCTGATCGACACGACCAGCGGCTTCACCAACGCCTATCTGATGATCGTCGGTCTGGTTCTGGTGCTGCTGACGCTCTTTGCGCGCGCCGGCATCATGGGAGAAGTGCGCAAGCGCTTCGCGCCGTGGCTGCCATGAGCGTGCTTCAGACCAAGGGGCTGACCAAACGCTATGCCGGCCTGACGGCGGTCGACGGCGTGGACCTGACCGTTGAAACGGGCGAGATCCATGCCCTGATCGGACCGAATGGCGCAGGCAAGAGCACCTTGGTCGGTATGGTTGCAGGCCGCACCGAACCCACAAGCGGCGAGGTTTGGTTTAAGGGCGAAAACGTCACCAGACTGCCCGCCCATGCCCGCATAAGGCGCGGCATGGCCTATACGTTTCAGATCACGTCGATCTACAATCAGCTGAGTTTGCTGGGCAATCTGGAACTTGCCCTGCGCGACAGCGACCCCGCCAAAGCCCGGGCCGCACTCGACCGCGTGGGGCTGGCCGACCGGGCCGAACAATTGGCCGGTGATCTGGCCTATGGCCACCAACGGCTTCTGGAAATCGCGATGGGCGTGGCGCAGGACCCGACGCTTCTGATCCTCGACGAGCCGACGCAAGGTCTGGCCGAAAGCGAGATTGCCGAGTTCAACGCGCTGATCGCCTCGCTTGCGGGCGACACCACCATCCTACTGATCGAGCATAACATGAACGTGGTCATGGAACTGGCGCATCGCATCACGGTTCTGGAAACCGGCGCGGTCCTCGCCAGCGGCGCCCCGGCCGAGATCAAGGCCAACCCAGAGGTACAGGAGGCCTATCTCGGTCATGCTGACGCTTGAGGGCATATCAACGGGTTATGGCCCCGTGCAGGTTCTCTATGACCTGTCGCTCGAAGCGCGCCCCGGCGAGGTGCTTTGCCTTCTGGGGCGGAACGGCGCGGGCAAGACAACGACTTTGCGCGCCATCATGGGGCTTTTGCCGCTGAACTCCGGCCGGATTTCGCTGGACGGCGAAACGCTGTCGAACCTGCCGGCGCACGAGGTGCCGAAACGCGGCATCGGTTACGTCCCGCAAGGCCGGCGTCTCTTCACCGAGATGACGGTGGCCGAAAACATCGAAGTCGGGCTGATGACCCGCCGCAAGGGGGCCGAGACCCGCGAGCGCGTGCTGACCATGTTCCCCCGCCTGCGCGAACGCCTGACCCAACGCGCCGAGACCCTGTCGGGCGGCGAGCAACAGATGCTGACCACAGCGCGCGCCCTATGCCTTGAGCCCTCGGTGCTGCTGCTGGATGAACCGACCGAGGGGCTGCAACCCTCGATGATCCAGTTGATCCGCGAAACCGTCGAAACCCTGCGGGCCGAAGGCAAGGCGATGATCCTTGTGGAACAACGGATTGACGCCGTTCTTTCCATCGCCGACCGGGTGACCTTCATCGAGAACGGGCATGCACGGGAAACCGTTCCGGTCGAGACCCTGCGAAGCGATCGCACATTGTTGGAAAAATACGTGGGCGTCTGAGCCGGGCGCGTTCAATCCGTGACCGTATGCCGAACAATCGTGAAGCCTTCCGCATCGCTTGGCGGCTGGAAGTGTTTGGAAACCTGATGGAACTGCGCTTCGGTCACCTGAAACGGATGCGTGCCCTCGGCATTACGCCGCTGCAGTCTCTGCAGGCAAAGAGCGTCCGAAATGTCGAGAAAATGCAACTGATCGGCGGCCTCGGTCTGGTCCAGAACGGTTCGCATCCACGCCCGCGTGTCGACCGTGTTCGCGGGAAAGTCCAACACGACGGAGACCCCCGCCGTCAGCAGTGACGCGACATGCGGCGCCATACACGCGCGAAGACGCTCTGAACAAAGTGCATAGTCCTTGATCGTGGTCATCTGATCGGAAAACAGCGTTCCCAACCACTCATCCTCGGATACCCGCACTGTGTGCGGCGCCTTGGCAAGTTCGGCCGTTAAGGTCGATTTTCCAGAAGCAATCTTGCCACAAACCATATGCAAAGTTGGAGAAATTCGTGGCATTTCACATAAACCTCACTTGAACGGATGGGCGCGTTCGGTTCGGACCACGCAGCCATGGCAAGATGCAGAACCAGGCTTCCAATGAAAGACACATTTCAAGCGATTGTTTTTAAAACATAAATTTCCCCGCGTAAAGAACCGTGTTCACATTGGGTCAACAAAACGAAGAATTTTCATCGAATACCACGCGCCGAATGTCCCAAATGTGGCAACAATCTGGCGCCGCATTCGCATGATTGCCCAAAGGCTCTCTCAAATCCAACACAATTCCGCGCAACATCACAATATCTAACGAGAAAGTCTTTAGAGGCTGATTTGACGTGTCTATGACTGACACACGTAGCGCACAATCGGGTGGAACCAGCGACCAGGCGCTTCCGATTGGCACCACGCTTTCCGGTGATCAATTCACGATCACCGGGCATCTCGGGGCGGGCGGCTTCGGGATCACTTATCATGCCATGGACAACGTGCTTGGGCGCACCGTTGTGCTCAAAGAATGTTTCCCGATCGACTTCTGCGTGCGCGAAGGCAAAGACGTCTATGCCCGCACCCAGTCCTATGAGACGCAAATTCGATCCATCGTGAAGATGTTCATGCGCGAGGCCCGCAGCCTTGCCAAGCTGCGTCACCCGAACATCGTCGGCGTGCACCGCGCTTTCGAGGAGAACGGCACCGCCTACATGGTGCTGGACCTGATCGATGGTCTCGACCTGTTCGACATTCTGGACAAGCACCCGAAACTGCTCTCGCCCGGTCGGATCAAGACGATCCTGCAGCAATTGCTTGAGGCGATCGAAACCGTCCACGACATGGGCCTGCTGCACCGCGATATCTCGCCCGACAACATCATCATCGAAAAGGACGGCTCGCCGGTTCTGATCGACTTCGGTGCGGCCCGCGCCGATGCCAGCCGCCACACGCGCGCCGTGTCCTCGTTCCTTGTGGTCAAGGACGGGTATTCGCCGCAGGAATTCTATGTCGCTGGCAGCGCGCAAAGCCCCAGCGCCGATCTCTATGCACTTGGCGCGACGTTCTATCACCTGCTGACAGGTCGCGCGCCGGTGAACAGCCAAACCCGGATGATGGACATCGCCAGCAATCGCCCCGATCCATGCGAACCGCTGGAAGGACGCATTCCGGGGTATGACGACGACTTCCTGCGCGCCATCGATCAGGCGATGATCATTCACCCGGACGAACGGATGCAATCTGCCGCCAAATGGCGCACGATGATTGCGAACAGCGAAGTGGACGACAGCGTTGCGCCCAGTTCAAAGCTGACAGCCTCGGCCAAGGAAGTGAGCCTGGAACTGGAAGTCTCGGTCTCGCGTCTTGTGGCCGAGACCAACAGCGAAGTGCGCCGTATCAGCCAGGAACCCCCGAAAGACGTGGACGTGGCCGCGCCTGCGCCCGCCGAACCCGTGACATCTAAGCCAGCCTGGATCGACGAGTTCAACCAGGAAACCTCCGACCCAACCGCGACCGCAGCCCCGGTGCCAGAGGCCGACGAGGACTGGGGGATTTTCCACGATGACGCGACCGAACAATCGACCACGGCTGCCCCTGATCAGATCGACGGGACAGTGCCCGCTCTCGACGCCGATGGCCGGCAGGCTGAAACGTCCGGGTTTGGAACGAACTGGGTCGACCGCGCGATGGAAAAGCAGGAACGCATCCGTCAGGAGCGGATCGCGGCTTGGGAAGGCGCCAGTCTGGAACGCCCAAAATCAACACCGCGAGAAACCGAGATCAGCGCGTCCCTGCCGGACTATGACATGCCTGTGCCGGAGCCCGCTCCTAAAAATCACGTCGGACGGTTCGGGCTGTATGTTGGTTTGGCGCTTTGCTGCTATGTGGCCTTCACGGTGGCGCGCAATCCAGACACCCTTGCCAGTTTCGAGGGGTTCTCGCTGAGCGCGGGTAGCCTGTTCGGTGGGGGGGAGACCAAAGAACTCCCCAAAGTGCGCCGTCTGCAATAGACCACGCAGACCGCGCCTTGGCGCGACACTCAATATTCGGTTTCACATGCCGCGCTTAAAGGGCGCGCCGCCACCAATTCCGCCAGAGCGTCCAGGCGCGCTGCCGGTCCTTTCCGCCCTTGAGGGCCATTTTGACAAATTCCGCCATTGTTCTGTCCTGCCTATCGGCACGGGTTGCCCCCGTGCTCTATAAGCAAGACTTAAGCGAGATCACCCACGCTCCAAAGCGCCGAATACGGCGCATTTTAGGGGTGCGCCTTCCAAGCCACAGAAATCGGTGGATTTTTGCTTAACAGGTGGTAAGCGGCGCGCGAAAACGGGCGCGCCGCCCTGTTTTTAGACGATCCTATTTGAGAGCAGCGTCTGTAATGGCGTGCGTCCACGCGCCTTCAGGCGCCTTGGTGATCACCGGATCCGACCCGCCAGACAGCAGCGAGGCAACCGTGCGCTCGTAGTCCGCCGGATCCAACGCACCTTCCGAGCCCGCGGTCAGCTTGGCAATCTCGCCCATCATCCGCACTTGGTGCTGCTCGGTCTGGGCGCCGGTCTCGTCATAATCCAACACGATCATGGCCGCGTCTTCCGGGTTCTCCTCGGCCCATTTCCAGCCTTTCATCGAGGCGCGCACGAAACGCTCCATCTTGTCGGCAAACCCGTCTTCGGACAAACGATCCTCAAGGACATAGAGCCCGTCTTCCAGCGTCGCGACGCCCTGGTCTTCGTACTTGAAGGTGATCAGATCATCGGGGTTCACGCCCGCATCAATCACCTGCCAGTACTCGTTATAAGTCATGGTCGAAATGCAGTCGGCCTGACGCTGCAGCAGCGGGTCGACGTTGAAGCCCTGCTTCAGCACGGCCACCCCGTTGTCATCCGCCCCGTCAGTCTCGATCCCCAACTGGCTCATCCAGCTCATGAAGGGGAACTCGTTGCCAAAGAACCAGACGCCCAGCGTCTTGCCGGCAAAGTCCGAAGGCGAAGCAATCCCGCTGTCCTTCCAGCAGGTCAGCTGCATGCCCGACGACTTAAACGGTTGCGCGATGTTGACCAGCGGCAGCCCTTTCTCGCGCGCGGCCAAGGCCGCCGGCATCCATTCGACCAGCACATCGGCCCCACCGCCCGCAACGACCTGCGGCGGCGCGATATCGGGACCACCGGGCTTGATCGTGACGTTCAGGTCCTCTTCTTCATAGAACCCGTTTTCAAGCGCCACGTAATAGCCCGCAAACTGGGCCTGCGTGACCCATTTGAGTTGCAAGGTCAGATCGTCCGCCGCCTGAGCCGCCCCGGTCCCGAGGGCCAGCGCAGCCGCGCTTAGAAGGTACTTTCGCATGTCTTAACTCCCCGAAGTTACTTCGTTCGTTGTGACGGGTGCCAAAAGGTGACGCGCTTTTCGATCAGCGCGACAAGGCCATAGACTGCAGAACCCGTCAAAGCAGCCACGGCAATTTCAGCCCAAACCAGATCAATCGACAAGCTGCCGACGCCGGTGGAAATCCGAAAACCCATCCCCTTGGTGGGCGAGCCGAAATATTCGGCAACTATGGCCCCGATCAGCGCCAATGTGGTCGCGATCTTGAGCCCGTTGAAAAGGAACGGCATCGCCGCCGGCAACCGCAGTTTCAGAAGCGTTTGCCAGTATCCCGCGGCATAGGTCCGCATCAGGTCGCGCTGCATGGCACCGGCCTCGGCCAGCCCCTGCACCGTGTTCACAAGGATGGGAAAGAAGACCATCACGACAACAACCGCCGCCTTCGATTGCCAGTCGAAGCCGAACCAACTGACCAGGATCGGCGCAATCCCGACAATCGGCAGAGCCGCAACGAAGTTGCCGATCGGCAGGAGGCCCGCCGTCAGGAAGCGCGACCGGTCAATCGCAATCGCCGTCAAAAACGCGGCACTCGCCCCGATCACATAGCCCGACAAGGCGCCTTTCAGAACGGTCTGGACGAAGTCCTCCCAGAGCGTCGCAGTCTCGGCCAGAAAGCGCGCCCCGATGGCCGAAGGCGGCGGCAGGATAACCGGCGAGACACCGAAGGAGGCGACGGCGGCCTCCCAGAGAACCAGCAAGCTGATGCCAAAGAGCACGGGCACAAAGATGCGCACCAGCCGGTGATCATGCCAGCCCGAGCGCGCAAGCTGCATGTTCACCCCCCAGGCCAGCAACCAGAAAACGATGGCGGTGGTCATGCTCATGCCCGCACCCCCATCCGCCGCATCGCCAGCCCCTGAAGCCAGCCGAGCAAGGTCACAAGCGCACCCGCAAGGATGGCCGCCGCGAACAGGGCCGACCAGATCGCCAGTGGTGTTCCGAACTGATCCCCGATCAGGATACGCGCGCCAAGGCCACTGATCGCCCCGGTCGGCAATTCGCCCACGATGGTTCCAACCAGCGCCGCCGCGATCCCGATCTTGAGCGAGGTGAACAGATACGGCACCGAGGACGGCAACCGTAGCTTCAAAAAACTCGCAACCCCACCGGCATTATACGTGTGCAGCAAATCAAGCTGCTCACGCGTCGGCGACCGCAGCCCTTTGACCATGCCCACCAGCACCGGGAAGAAACAGAGATAGGCCGATATGATCGCCTTGGGCAGCGCCCGCCCCTCGACCCCGATCTGGCTGGAGAGGACGATAATCATCGGCGCCAGCGCCACGATGGGCACGGTCTGGCTGATGATCGCCCAGGGCATCACACTCATCTCCATCGTTCGGCTATAGACGATGGCCACGGCCCCAAGAATGCCCACCGTCGTGCCCAGCGCAAAGCCGTAAAGCGTGGATTGAAGCGTGATCCAGCCGTGGAAGATCAGGCTGCGTTTCGAGAACGCCCGCCCCCGCATCGCCATCGCCCCGGTCGTCTTCCAAAGCTCCTGTCCCACCTGCACGGGTGTCGGCAGGCGCGGGCGATCAAGGCTGTAGCCCCGCGCAATCTCGGACGGGTTCCGGGCCATCAGAAGCCAGACCGAGGTTTCGCTGCGCATCCGCGCGCCCTCGGGCACAACCGTCGCGCCACCGCGTTCGGCAAGGTCCAGGGACTGGCGGATATTCATCGGCGCCACGGCCGCATACCAGAGCGCGACCAGAGCCACGAGAACGGTCAACACGGGGAACAGACGCGCCATCATGAAAACGCCTCCCGGCCCTTCATCTCTTTCCAAATACGCAATCCGAAAGAGCCGTTTGTGCCAAGGCTCGAAGGAACGTCAGACCGTTGGGTTTGCGACGTCGCCCACCGCATCGCGGATGAACCGGCACGGTCGACCAACTGCACCGGGAAACCCGACGCCGGATGCATCGCACCCGCACAACGATCACGCGCGCAACGACACTTATCTCGCAAATCCTCATACCCAATTGACCGAATCCCCCAAGGATAAAGGGCGGTAGGGAGAGGGACGTTTGCTGCCGTTAACCTTAATGAATCTTGACGAGCCATCACCTGCGCCACTCCATGTGAAGCTCTGTCTGCCCGTCGTCGCCGTCGCGTGTTTTTCCCGTCTTTTCAAACCCTTCCCGTTCGTAAAACGCATGCGCCCGAACATTCGGAACATGCGTCCAAAGCTGAAGCCGGTCGCGCCCGGCCTTAACCTCGTCAATGAGTGCCTTGCCCAAACCGTGCCCGCGCCGCGCGACGTAAAGCCCGGCGATCAGGTCCGTCTCGGGGTGAAACGACAAATAGCCCGCCACCGGATCGCCCGCGACGAACACCCGGCGCACCGGGATCGCGTCCGCGATCATCGTGGCAAGATCGTCTTCACTGAACCGCTCCGGCATCCACGCGGTCGCCCGCACCCAGCCCGAGACGACGCGCGCGCAAGCGACGGCGTCCTCGACACTGGCGGGGCGAACGACACTCATACCGGTTCTCCATGCCCGGCGCGCAGACCGTCGCGCACCCGGTGCGCCACCTCGATGAACTCCCGGCTGTCCCGGATGTCCAGCGGACGCTCTGTCGGCAGGGGGCTCTCGATCACATCGGTGATCCGTCCGGGCCGCGGGCTCATCACCACGATCTTGGTGGAAAGATAAACCGCTTCCGGGATCGAATGCGTCACGAACCCGATCGTCTTGCCGGTTCGCGCCCAAAGCGACAGCAATTCTTCGTTCAGGCGATCGCGCACAATCTCGTCCAGCGCCCCGAACGGTTCATCCATCAGCAGAATATCGGCATCAAAAGCCAGCGCCCGCGCGATCGAGGCGCGCTGTTGCATGCCGCCCGACAGCTGCCACGGGAACTTGCCGCCGAAGCCGCCCAATTCGACCAGCTCCAGCACGCGGTTCACGCGCTCTTCCATCTCGGCCTTGGGATAGCCCATGATTTCCAGCGGCAGCTTGATATTGCCCGCAATCGTTCGCCACGGATACAAGCCCGCAGCCTGGAACACATAGCCATAGGCCCGCGCCTTCCGCGCCGAATCAGGCGTCATCCCGTTGACCGTCAGCGTGCCGCCCGTCGGTGTCTCCAACGCCGCGACGCACCGCAGAAACGTCGTCTTCCCGCAGCCCGAGGGCCCGATGAACGAGACGAACTCACCCTTGCCGATCGACAGGCTCACATCGCGCAACGCGTGCACCGGCCCGTCGCCGGTCTTGAAGGTCAGCGACAGATCGTTCGCGACAATGACATCCTCAGAGCTGTCACCCCGGACTGGCTCCGAAGCGCCTGCGTTCGGTGTCGTCATAAACACCCTTCCACAAAATCAGAGGTCAAAAGCAGGTCACCCCCATGCTTCAAGATCGGCAAGTCCTTAGACCCCCGTCGCCGGAATACCGCTCCGCTCGACCGGGCGCGGCGCCGTCAGTTCCTTCCACGACGACAAGGCCTTGTTGACCGGCGTGTTGGGCTTACGACGCACGAACTCGCCATGCCCTTCCTTGGCGCGCACCTCGCCATCATGCACTGCGACATAGCCCCGGGTCAGCGTGAACCGTGGCAGACCTTTCACCTCTTTTCCTTCGAACACGTTGTAATCAATGGCAGATTGCTGGGCCGAGGCAGTGATCGTCTTCGACTTCTCGGGATCCCAGACGACGATATCCGCGTCGGCGCCCACAAGGATCGCCCCTTTCTTCGGATAACAGTTCAGGATCTTCGCGATATTGGTCGAGGTCACGGCGACAAACTCGTTCGGCGTCAGGCGCCCCGTGCCCACCCCATGCGTCCAGAGCATTGGCATCCGGTCCTCAAGCCCGCCGGTGCCGTTCGGGATCTTGGTGAAGTCTCCCACGCCATAGCGCTTCTGTTCGGTCGTAAAGGCACAATGGTCCGTCGCCACCACCGAAAGCGACCCGGACATCAGCCCGTGCCACAGGCTTTCCTGATGCTTGGCATCGCGGAAGGGCGGGCTCATCACGCGCCGCGCCGCATGATCCCAATCGGGATGGGCGTATTCGCTTTCATCCAGCGTCAGGTGCTGGATCAGGGGCTCGCCCCAGACCCGCTTGCCCTGCTGGCGCGCGCGCCGGATGGCTTCATGCGCTTCCTCGCAAGAGGTGTGCACCACATACAGGGGCACGCCCGCCATGTCGGCAATCATGATCGCGCGGTTCGTTGCCTCGCCTTCGACCTGGCTCGGGCGCGAATAGGCATGTGCCTCGGGCCCGGTATTGCCCTCGGCCATCAGCTTGGCCTGCAACTCGGCCACGACATCACCGTTCTCGGCATGCACCATGGCAATCCCGCCCAACTCGGCCAGCCGCTGGAACGAGGCGTACATCTCGTCATCGTTCACCATCAGCGCGCCCTTGTAGGCCATGAAATGCTTGAACGTGGTGATGCCTTCCTTCTCGATGACCGAAGCCATCTCGTTGAAAACCTGCTCGCCCCACCAGGTGACCGCCATGTGATAGGAATAATCGCAGGCCGCCCGCGTCGACTTGTTGTGCCACATCTGCAAAGCGTCATGCAGCCCCTGCTCGGGCGCGGGC
The DNA here is from genome assembly GCA_022826385.1 of Silicimonas sp. Taxonomy (GTDB): domain Bacteria; phylum Pseudomonadota; class Alphaproteobacteria; order Rhodobacterales; family Rhodobacteraceae; genus JAJDOD01. The sequence goes on along the minus strand of JAJDUZ010000053.1, from coordinate 131,775 downwards.
AGTGCGAAATCGACCACCATCGTCGTCCCGCCCGAAAGCGCCGCCCGCGTGCCGCTTTCGAAATCGTCCGAGGAATAGGTGCCCATGAACGGCATTTCCAGATGGGTGTGCGGATCGATCCCCCCCGGCATGACATAGCACCGGGTGGCATCCAGAACCTCGTCGCCCGACAAGCCTTTGCCGATCTCGGTGATGACCCCGTTTTCGACCAGCACATCCGCCTCATAGGTCAGATCCGCCGTAACAACCGTTCCATTCTTGATGACTGTGCTCATGTGCAAACCTTCCCTGTCTCCATTGGCCCGGAAATATCCCGGGGGGCTCTGGGGGGCAGAGCCCCCCGGACCTCAGTCCTTGTAATCCGGTTCCTGCTTGTCCAGGATCCGCTTCATCTCGTTGAAATGGGCAAACTCGGCCTCTTTATAGACCTCCCAGCCCGCCGCCGTTTCCTCGGCCAGTGCGTCGTCCATCACCTGCAACGCCTGCCCGGTCGAATAGGCCAGCACCAGCGTCTTCGCCGCGCGTTCAAGGTGATAGAGCGCGTCCCATGCCTCGGCCACGGTGGCGCCGAAAGTGGTCACGCCATGGTTCTGCATCATCACCGCGCCATGGTTGCCGACGGCGCGCGAGATGCGCTCCCCCTCTTCGCTTTCATGCGCGATGCCGCCGAACGCCATGTCATAGGCCAGCCGCTTGTACCAGCGCGCGGTCACCTGATCGATCGGGTGGATGGTCGGGTCCTTCAGACCCGCCAGCGCGGTGCAATGCGGCGGGTGCATATGCAGGGCCACGCGGGCTTGCGGCAGGTTCCGGTGCAGCGCCGAATGGATCGACCAGGCCGAGGGATCCGGCGCATCGGGCCGGTCCATGGTGCTGGGATCATCGGCATCGCAGAGGATCAGGTCCGAGGCTTTCACCCGGCTCCAATGTACCCAGCGCGGATTGACAAGAAACTTCTTCCCGTCCGCTGATGTCGCGGCCGAGAAATGGTTGGCCACCCCTTCATGCCAGCCTTCGCGGCACGACAGCCGGATGGCTGCCGCGAGGTCGATGCGGATTTGGGCTTCGTCGAGTGTGGTATCGTGTTGGGTCATGTCGTCTCCATCAGGAAGCGATTTCTGCGCAGAAATCGTTGCAGAAAATGCGCATTTTCTGCCTCACTCCACAATCTCCGCCGTCTCAACAACCGCGTGGAACAGTACGTCCGCGCCCGCCGTGGACCACTCCTTGGAAATCTCCTCGGCTTCATTGTGCGAAAGCCCGTCCACGCAGGGGCACATCACCATCGCGGTCGGGGCCACGTCGTTGATCCAGCAGGCATCGTGGCCCGCGCCGGACACGATATCCATGTGGCTGTATCCCAACCGTTCGGCCGCATCGCGGATCGCACTCACACAGCCCTCGTCGAAAGCGGGCGGGTCGAACTGGCCGACGATCTCGCTTGAGAATTCCACCCCGATCTCTTCGCAAAGCTTCGGCGCGCGTTCCATCAACTCGGCAACCATGGCGTTCAGCTTGTCGAGGATGTGCGTCCGCATATCGATGGTGAACACCGCCTTGCCCGGAATGATGTTGCGCGAGTTCGGATAGATGTCGATATGCCCGATCGCGCCCACCGCGTTCGGCTGGTTCTTCATCGCGATCTCGTGCACCAACTCGGTCACCAAGGCCAACCCGCGCCCGGCATTCCTGCGCATATGCATGGGCGTCGACCCGGTGTGGCTTTCCTTGCCGGTGATCGTGACTTCGATCCAGCGCAGCCCCTGCCCATGCGTGACAACGCCGATATCCTTGTTCTCTGCTTCAAGGATGGGGCCTTGTTCGATGTGCAATTCGAAGAAAGCATGCATCTTCCGGTCACCGACCTTTTCGGTGCCTTTCCAGCCGATCCGCTCCAACTCGTCGCCAAAGCGTTTGCCTTGCGCGTCAACGCGGTCATTGGCCCAGTCCAGGTCATGCTTCCCCGCAAACACGCCCGAGGCCAGCATCGCAGGCGCGAACCGCGTGCCCTCTTCGTTCGTCCAGTTGGTCACGACAATCGGGTGCTTGGTCTTGATCCCAAGCTCGTTCATCGTCCGGATGATCTCGAGACCGCCAAGGACGCCCAGAACCCCATCATACTTGCCGCCCGTAGGCTGCGTATCCAGATGGCTTCCGACATAGACTGGCAAGGCGTCCGGGTCGGTGCCCTCGCGGCGGGCGAACATGTTGCCCATCTCGTCAAGCCCCATGCTGCAGCCTTCGGCTTTGCACCATTTCTGGAACAGGGCGCGGCCTTCGGCATCTTCATCGGTCAAAGTCTGGCGATTGTTCCCGCCCGCGACACCCGGGCCGATCTTGGCCATCTCCATCAGACTGTCCCAAAGACGGTCCCCGTTGATCCGCATATTGGCGGCTGGCTGGCTCATTGCTATGCTCCCCGCATCGTCCGGGATTTTTTGACCCGGGAAATTATTGACCAAACGGTCAGGATGACGCTAGCAGAGGTGCAAGACCAGTCAAGCACAAGCGCCGTCCAGACCCTCCGGCCATTCCGCCGGCGCCCGAGAAAAGAGCATAACGCGTGACCATTCAGCAGCCGCAAACGCGGATTCAGAAGAAGAACCGGGAGGCCATTCTGGACGCGGCCCTTGGCGTGTTCTCGGACCATGGCTTTCGGGGCGCGACGCTCGACCAGATCGCCAGTGCCGCGGGCCTCTCAAAACCCAACGTGCTCTATTACTTCGCCTCGAAAGAGGCGATTTACACTGCCTTGCTGTCCGGCCTTCTTGAAACATGGCTGGACCCGCTGCGCGCGATCGACCCGGATGGGGAACCGGTCGACGAGATTTTGGGCTATGTCATGCGAAAGTTGCAGATGAGCCGCGAATACCCGAGGGAAAGCCGACTGTTTGCCAATGAAATCGTGCAAGGGGCGCCGCGCATTCTCGACCAGATCGAAGGACCGCTCAAGGAACTGGTGGATCGCACGGCAGGCCTGTTTCTGGGCTGGATGGACGACGGGCGCCTTGCCCGGCTCGACCCGCACCACCTGGTGTTCTCGATCTGGGCAACGACGCAGCACTATGCAGATTTCAGCGCGCAGGTGACGAGCATTCTTCAAACCGAAGGCGACGCGCATATCGACCAGGCCGAAACGTTCTTGCGAGACTTTTACCGGCGCGCCCTTTTGCCAGACAGCCCTTAACCGATTTTAAACTCGCAGTGCTCTATAAGACTCGCGTGGGGGTCTTTGGACAGGGACCGAGGGTTATGATTCCCGCCGCTATATCGTCCGGTGTCGCCAGCAGCAGCGCGCAGCTTCAGGCTGGCCATACACCCCCGCGCGCTTTCGCCAACCAGTCCGCCGAAACCAATCGCGCAAGCATGGGTGAAACAGGGCCAGCCAAGGTAACACCGCTCACCTCGACAGCGGTTTCAGCGCCCGAGCAGACCGCAACCGCCCCCCGCCTTCGGGAACAGGAAACAGCCGAGCAAACCGATCGCTCTGCACTTCCCAAGGATACCCCGGTCGGGCCGCCGCCAACGTTCGACGAAAGCCCGCTTGAGCGCCAAGCCCGTGTGGCACTGGACCCCCCGGACCTAACCACCCAGGAAACAACGGACACACCCAAAGACCCATCGGCGACCAACTCGGCGCCCGAGACCAAGGAGGCCGGCGAGGTCGAGATCATCTCCCGCCCGAACGGCGACGCCCCGGATCCACCACCGACCCCAACGGAACGGGCCGAAGCCAGCTTCGCCGAAACCCGAACACTCGCCACACCGAAGGATCCGACGACAGTCGACGTGTCGCGCTAACAGGTTACGGCACTAAGAATGTTTCCGATTTTTGGACAGATATGGCCGATTGGCAAAATCGTTTCCAAATTGATCGTGGTTTTCAGAAATTTGCGGCCAAAACACGGTTTTTCCCCCTAACACCGCCCAAAACATGACATTATTGGGATGTGAGCGCAGGTTGCGCATGCATCGTTTACGAGTGAAGGGGTAACGACATGAAATTTACTGCAATCGCCAAAGCATTGGCGGCAGCGGCTCTTTTGGCTGGCGCCAGCCAGGCAACGGCCAGCACGGTCACGCTGAGCTATCAGGTTTCCGGCAAGGTCTATGGTGACGAAGGCTGGAAAACCGGCGTACGCCAGACCATCGAAGATCGCGGCAATCCGATTGGCAAAGTCTATCGTGGGACAGCTGGTGCATTTCGGTTCACCGATGGCATCACCGACATCATGGCCTTCTGCATCGATCCCTATACCTATCTGAACATTCGGGAAGCGTTCACCGTCACCGAGAACGCACACGTGTCGACCGACGTCGACAAGCTGTTCACCTCGTCTTTTGCTGACGTCGTTGACGCTGTGTCCGCCGCGGCCTTCCAGATCGCTCTTTGGGAAGTCCTTGCAGAAACGGCGGATCAGTTCGCTGTGGCAAGCGGCAACCATTCGGTCGCGGGAAGCGCCAGCGCGACGCTTGCGCAGACGTTCCTGGACCGTCTCGATACGGCCTCGACCGGCGGCTACCGCTTCACGACCTATTCGAATTCGGGTCAGGACCAAATCTCGGCAACCGCCGTGCCGCTTCCGGCCTCGGCTCTGTTGCTGCTGGGTGGTCTTGGTGGCCTGGGACTGATGCGCCGCAAGCGCGGCTGACATCACGTCAGAGGAATTGAGCGGGGCGCGTTCCGAACGCGCCCCGTTTTCGTTTCAAATGTCGACTATTCGGCGGCCCGGGTCGCGGGATTGTTGGGATGCGTTGTCCAGTTCCCGTAATCCGACGACACCGGCTGTCCGGTGCGCTCGTTAACCGCACCCGGAGCCAGTTCTTCCATCGTGATGCAGCCCTCGACCGGGCAGACATCCACGCACAGGTTGCACGCCACGCATTCGGCATCGATCACCTCGAACACCCGCTCGGGGCTCATCGAAATCGCCTGATGTGACGTGTCTTCGCAGGCCGCATAGCAACGCCCGCACTTGATGCAAGCGTCTTGATCGATCCGCGCCTTGGTCACGTAGTTCAGGTTGAGATACTGCCAATCCGTCACATTCGGCACTGCGCGGCCCGACACTTCGGCGACCGAGGCATAGCCCTTTTCGTCCATCCACGCCGAGAGGCCCGCCGTCAGTTCCTTGATGATCCCGAAGCCATAGACCATGGCCGCCGTGCACACCTGCACATTGCTGGCCCCAAGGGCCAGGAACTCGGCCGCATCGCGCCATGTGGTGACGCCGCCGATCCCGCTGATCGGGAGGCCCGCCGTTTCAGGATCCCGCGCAATCTCGGCCACCATGTTGAGCGCGATGGGCTTGACCGCCGGGCCACAGAACCCGCCATGCGAGCCCTTCCCGTCAATCGACGGCTCGGGCGACATGGTGTCGAGGTTCACGCTGGTGATCGACGACACCGTGTTGATCAGCGACACCGCATCCGCGCCGCCAACCTTTGCCGCGCGCGCCGGATAGCGGATGTCGGTGATGTTGGGTGTCAGCTTCACGATCACCGGCAGGCTGGTATGGGTCTTGCACCACTCGGCCACCATCTGGATGTATTCCGGCACCTGCCCCACGGCTGAGCCCATGCCGCGCTCGCTCATACCGTGCGGACACCCGAAATTCAGTTCGATCCCGTCGCAACCGGTGTCTTCCACGCGCGGCAGGATGTCCTTCCACGCCTGTTCCTCGCAGGGCACCATGATCGAGACGATCATCGCGCGATCGGGGAAGTCCTTCTTCACCCGTGTGATCTCTTCAAGGTTCACCTCAAGCGGCCGGTCGGTGATCAACTCGATATTGTTGATGCCCAGCACGCGGCGATCCGCGCCATAGACCACGCCGTAGCGCGGACCGTTGACGTTGACGATGGGCGGCCCGGCTTCGCCGAGGGTCTTCCAGACCACCCCGCCCCAGCCCGCTTCGAACGCGCGACGCACGTTGTATTCCTTGTCCGTTGGCGGCGCCGAGGCCAGCCAGAACGGGTTCGGGGATTTGATCCCGATGAAGTCGCTTGTCAGGTCAGCCATGAATGCTCTCCTCTCCAACTGTCGCGGGTCCGATTTCCGCGCCGGAAATCGTTCCGGAAAATTCCATTTTCCGGTCCCTCATCCCATCAGTGTCGCGTGGATGTCGTCTGCCGCGTCGCGGCCCTCGGCAACAGCTGTCACCGTCAGGTCATCGCCGCCGGTCGCGCAATCGCCACCGGCCCAGATGCCGGTCTGGCTGGTTCGCCCCGGCCCGGTGACCGCGATCTTGCCGCCGTCGAGGTCCAGAACACCCGGCGCACCGTCCAGATGCTGGCCAATCGCTTTCAACACCTGATCCGCTTTCAGCGTGAAGGTCTCGCCCGTCTGCGCCAGACCGTTCGGCCCGTCTTCGGTATAGGCAAACTCGATGCCCGTGACGACCTCGCCCCCCGTCAGCCGCGTAGGCGCGGCACCGGTGATGATCCGCACACCCTTGGACGTCGCAAGGTGCAACTCGTGTTCGCTGGCCGACATCCTGTCCCAAGGGCGGCGATAGACCATCGTCACATGCTCGGCCCCCAGTAGTTTCGACTGAACCGCCGCATCCACCGCCGTCATGCCCCCGCCAATGACGACGACATCGCGCCCGACGGGCACGGTGGACTTGTTCGCTGCCTGCCGAAGCTCCGAGATGAAGTCGACGGCATCTCGCACATGCGCATGATCTTCGCCCTCGGCCCTCAGCGCGTTCACGCCGGACAGCCCGACCGCCAGGAACACCGCGTCATACTTCTCGGTCAGCGCATCCAGCGTCAGGTCGCCCGCGCCCAGCTTGTGGTCATAGACCATTTCGATCCCGCCGATCTGCAAAAGCCAGTCCACCTCGGCCTGCGCGAAATCGTCGACGGTCTTATAGGTCGCGATGCCGTATTCGTTCAGCCCCCCCGGCTTCGAGCGCGCTTCGAACATCACCACCTTGTGGCCGTTCATCGCCAACCGGTGCGCACAGGACAGGCCCGCAGGCCCGGCGCCCACGATCGCGACCTTCTTACCCGTCTCGGGCGCGCGGTCATAAGGGTGCACGCCTGCGGCCATCACCGCGTCAGTGGCAAAGCGCTGCAGCCGCCCGATCTCGACCGGTTTGCCCTCGGCCGCTTCGCGCACGCACGCCTCTTCACACAAGGTTTCGGTCGGGCAGACGCGGGCGCACATGCCGCCCAGGATGTTCTGATCAAAAATGGTCTTCGCTGCGCTTTCCGGCTGGCCTGCCTGGATCTGACGAATGAACAACGGGATATCGATCGAGGTCGGACAGGCCGTGATACACGGCGCGTCGTAACAGAAATAGCAGCGGTCGGCGGCGACCAAAGCCTCGTGACCATCGAACGGAGTGTTCAGATCACCGAAATTCTCGGCCAGAGCTTCGGCGGCCAGTCGTCCTGCCACCACGCCCGGCGTGCGTTCGGTATTCGCCATTCCAGTCTCCCTGCCGTTTGGGTCGGTTGCCATTGAGACTGCCACAGCGGGAAATTTTATCAACTGGTAAAATCACGGGCCACACATGTGCACGCGATCTGCCCATTTTCAACGCTTTCCCTTGGTCAACTGCCACTCTATAAGTCTGACGCGGGACAAAAGAGCAGACCCCGGGGACACATATGACAAAGCGATCGCACGAAGACGACGTCGAGTTCATCAAGGCGCTGGCCGAACTCCTGAGCGAAAACGACCTTTCGGAATTGCAGGTGAAGCGCGACTATGCCGAGGAAGGCAGTCTGAACGTCCGCGTCAGCCGGATTTCGCCCAACGCCATCCAAGCTCCGATTGCGATGCAAGTCCCGGCCGCGCCCGCCGCCCCGGCTCCGGCAGCCGCCCCGGCCCCGGCAGCAGCGCCCGCCGCCGCGCCCGCAACCGAAAGCGATGATCCGGCCAGCCTGCCTGGCGCCGTCACCTCGCCCATGGTCGGAACCGCTTATCTGTCACCGGAACCGGGTGCCGCAAGCTTCGTCAAGGTCGGCGACAGTGTCAGCGCAGGCGACACGTTGATGATCATCGAAGCGATGAAGACGATGAACCAGATTCCGTCGCCGAACTCGGGCACCGTGAAGCGCATCCTTGTCGAGGATGGCGCCCCGGTCGAGTTCGGCGCGCCCCTGATGGTGATCGAGTAGGGTCCAGGCGGATGTTCGACAAGATCCTGATCGCGAACCGGGGCGAAATCGCGCTCCGCGTCATTCGCGCCTGTCGCGAGATGGGCATTCAATCGGTCGCCGTGCATTCGACCGCCGACGCTGACGCCATGCATGTGCGGATGGCCGACGAAAGCGTCTGCATCGGCCCGCCACAAGGCGCGCAATCCTATCTGTCGATCCCCGCCATCGTCTCGGCCTGCGAGATCACCGGCGCACAGGCGATCCACCCCGGCTATGGCTTCCTGAGCGAGAACGCGAGCTTCGCGCAGATCCTCGAAGACCACCAGATCACCTTCATCGGCCCCTCGGCCGAGCATATCCGCGTCATGGGTGACAAGATCACCGCCAAGGAAACCGCCAAGCGGCTGGGCATCCCGGTCGTTCCCGGCTCGGATGGCGGCGTACCCGACGTAGCCGCAGCCAAGGCGATTGGCGAAGAGTTCAGCTATCCGGTCATCGTGAAGGCCACGGCAGGCGGCGGCGGGCGCGGCATGAAACTGGCCAGCACCGCGGCGGATATGGAAAACGCCTTTTCCACCGCGCGGTCCGAAGCCAAGGCCGCCTTCGGCAATGACGAAGTCTATATCGAGAAATATCTGCAGAAGCCGCGCCATATCGAAATTCAGGTCTTTGGCGACGGCAAGGGCAACGCCGTCCATCTGGCCGAACGCGACTGCTCGCTGCAGCGCCGGCACCAGAAGGTCTTCGAGGAGGCCCCCGGCCCCGCAATCAGCCCCGAAGAACGCGCGCGCATCGGCAAGATCTGCGCCGAGGCGGTGGCCGAGATCAACTATATCGGCGCGGGCACGGTCGAGTTCCTGTATGAAGACGGCGAGTTCTATTTCATCGAGATGAACACCCGCCTGCAGGTCGAACACCCGGTGACCGAGGCGATCTTCGGCGTCGATCTGGTGCGCGAACAGATTCGCGTCGCCGCCGGTCTGCCGATGTCCTTTGGTCAGGACGATCTAGAGATCAACGGCCACGCCATCGAGATTCGTCTGAACGCCGAGAAACTGCCGAACTTCTCGCCCTCGCCCGGAACGATCACGCAGTATCACGCGCCGGGTGGCTTGGGCGTTCGGATGGATTCGGCGATCTATGACGGGTACTCGATTCCGCCCTACTACGACTCACTTATCGGCAAATTGATCGTGCATGGCCGCGACCGGCCCGAAGCACTGGCCCGGTTGGCGCGCTCGCTGTCCGAGTTGATCGTTGACGGGATCGACACCACGGTGCCCCTCTTTGATGCGCTCTTGCAGGAAGAAGCCGTGCTGACCGGCAACTACAACATTCACTGGCTGGAAAAGTGGCTGGACGCCAACCTGGAAGGCGCCTGAGGCGACACGCGCCAAAACGCGCTTACTTTGTCGCATCCACTGGATTTTCGGCCTGAAATCCGGCATATCCCGGGAAACAGTTTGAAAGGTCCAAGATGGGCATTCTCAACAGCATCCTTCGCGCCGTCACCTGGTGGAACAGCCAGACATGGGGCACTCAGTTCTATACATGGCGCAAAGGCCAGAAGGTTGGCGAGGACGAGCAAGGCAACGTCTTCTATCAATCCACGGACGGGCGCCGCTGGGTGATCTATAATGGCGAAGCCGAAGCCAGCCGCGTATCGCCGGATTGGCATGGCTGGCTGCATTACACATGGAACGAGCCTCCGACCGACAAACCGCTGGTCCGGAAGGACTGGGAAAAGCCGCATCAGGAGAACCTGACGGGCACTGCGGCTGCTTACGCGCCAGCGGGATCGCTGCGTCAGGCGCAACCGGCGGACCGGTCGGATTACGAGGCTTGGGTGCCGGAGTAACCCCGCCATGTCCGAGAATATCACCGAAGTTCTGACCGGCGGCGCCGTTCTGGTCGTAGCAGCAGGTTTTCTGGCCTATGCCGGCCAAGTCGGCGGCGTTGGCGTTGGTAATTCCGGCTTTGACAGCTATTCCGCCTCGTTCCGCTCGGCCGAGGGGATCGGCATCGGGACCGATGTGCGCTTGGCTGGCGTCAAGGTGGGCAGCGTCACCGACATGACCCTCGACCCGGCCACGTTCCGCGCCGAAACCAGCTTCACCCTGCAAGACGACGTGGCCCTGCCGGATGACAGCGCGGTCGTGGTGTCGTCGGAAGGCCTGCTGGGCGGCAGTTTCCTTGAGATCCTTCCGGGTGGCTCGCCCTTCAATCTGGAACCGGGCGACGAGATTGCGGACACGCAAAGTTCGGTCTCGATCATCCAGCTTCTGTTGAAATTCGTCTCGGGCGGCGAGGAATGATCCGGCTTCTGGCGCTTCTTGTCGCGCTGGCAGGCACCGCCAATGCGCAGCAACTGATTATTACCGAGCCCAACACGGACAACGGCGCTTTGGTCGAGATCGACCCGAACAGCAACGGCGCGATCATCGAAGACGTGCCCTATGACGACGTGCGCGCGCTTTCCGCGGTTGGTGTGCAATTAAAGGGCCTCGACAAGGTGTCGGGCGAGGTTGCGGACATTGCGTTGGCGCGCGGCGAAACCGGGGCCATGGGCCGGATCGAGATCACGCTGGGCGAATGCCGATACCCCGAGGACAACCCGGCTGGCGAAGGCTATGCATGGCTGACGATCAGCGACCCGTCCCGCGATCTGGTCCTCTTTGACGGCTGGATGGTGGCGTCAAGCCCGGCGCTGAACGCGCTGGACCACCCGCGCTATGATGTCTGGGTGATCCGCTGCACGACCGCCTGAGGGTCCTGCTCAATCGACAACAAGTGAACGTTTGCCGCGCGGTCCACGGCGGCAGAGAGTTGTGCGTGATACTGGGCGCGCGAGATTTCCAAAGCCCCAAGCGACGCCAGATGCGGCGTGATGAATTGCGTGTCGAACAAGATGAACCCCGTCCGCCGCAAGTGATCCACCGCCCAGGCCAGCGCCATTTTCGAGCCATCCGTCGCGCGGGAAAACATGCTTTCCCCGAAGAATGCCGCGCCCAGTGACAGCCCATACATCCCCCCAATCAGGCGGTCTTCTGACCAGACACCGAAGGCGTGGGCATGCCCGCGTTCGGCCAGCGTCAGGACCAGATCTCGGATGGTGCCGTTGATCCAAGTGTCGTCCCGATCGGCGCAACCATCAAGAATCTCTTCGAAATTCTCGTTCAGCGTCGCGCGGATATCGCTTTTGCGCATCCGTTTCGCCAGCGAGCGCGACAGGTGAAAACGATCCAAAGGCAGCACACCGCGTTCGCGTGGGTCGACCCAATAGACCTCTGGATTGTCGCGACCATCGGCCATCGGAAAGACCCCGGCGGCATAGGCGCCAAGCAGCAGTTCCGGGGTCAGGGCACGATCACTCATGATGTCTCATCTTACGCGGGCGCCAGGCGGAATGCGCGGGGAAAATGCGCGAATGGGCCAGTTTAGTCTTCGGTTTCCACAAAAGTCAGCCGATTGCCAAACGGATCCGCAATTGTAATTTCTTTGCTACCCCAAGGTTTTTCCACCGGATCGCCCGGATTTGCATTCTGATACTTTTTGTCCCTGAGGAATTGCATATACGCCGTCAGGTTTCGCGCCGGGATCCGGATCGACGCGCCCGGGCAACCGTCCCCGTGATGCTCCGAGAGGTGAAGCTGGCAGTCGCCCATGGCCAGCCCAAGGTAAAGGGGCGCGGCGTCACTGAAACGGTGTTCAAAGACAACTTCGAAGCCAAGAAAATCTATATAGAATTCCCGCGCCTTTCGTTCATCAAAACTGCGAAAGATCGGGGTGGGGGCGCCGAAACTCATAGCCTCGTCCACCCGCTGGGATCAGCTTGCGCTGGCCGGCTCTTTCTTGGTGTCCGAGTGGATCATCAGCGGCTTGGCCTCGGCCGAGACCGCTTCTTCGTTCACCACAACCTCGTCCACGCTGTCGAGGCCCGGCAGATCGAACATGGTATCCAGCAGGATGTCTTCCATGATCGAGCGCAGGCCACGTGCACCGGTCTTGCGTTCGATTGCCTTCTTGGCGATCGCGTTCAGCGCATCTTCAGTGAAGGTCAGCGTCGCGTCTTCCAGTTCGAACAGGCGCTGATACTGTTTGACCAGCGCGTTCTTCGGCTCGGTCAGGATGGTGACCAGCGCGTCGGCGTCCAGGTCTTCCAGCGTCGCGATGACGGGCAGACGACCGACGAATTCCGGGATCAGGCCGAACTTCAGCAGGTCTTCCGGTTCAAGGTCCTTGAAGTGCTGGCCCACCGATTTCTCGTCCGGGTCGCGCACATCGGCCCCAAAGCCCATGGCCGAGCCCTTGCCGCGCTGCGCGATGATCTTGTCGAGACCGGCAAAGGCGCCGCCGCAGATGAACAGGATGTTCGTCGTGTCGACCTGCAGGAATTCCTGCTGCGGATGCTTGCGGCCGCCCTGCGGCGGAACGCTGGCAACCGTGCCTTCCATGATCTTCAGAAGCGCTTGCTGCACCCCCTCGCCCGAGACATCGCGGGTGATCGACGGGTTGTCGGACTTGCGCGTGATCTTGTCGACCTCGTCGATATAGACGATGCCGCGCTGCGCGCGTTCGACGTTGTATTCCGACGCCTGCAACAGCTTCAGGATAATGTTTTCGACATCTTCGCCCACATAGCCTGCTTCGGTCAGCGTCGTGGCATCGGCCATGGTGAACGGTACATCCAGAATGCGCGCCAGCGTCTGGGCCAGCAGCGTCTTGCCGCAGCCGGTCGGGCCAATCAGCAGGATGTTCGACTTCGCCAGTTCAATGTCGGTCTTGCCGGCATGGTTCAGGCGTTTGTAGTGGTTGTGGACCGCGACCGAGAGCACGCGTTTCGCATGGCTTTGGCCGATCACGTATTCGTCCAGAACGTCGCAAATCTCGCGCGGGGACGGCACACCGTCCGAGGATTTGAGACCGGCGGTCTTCGTTTCCTCGCGGATGATGTCCATGCAAAGTTCGACACATTCGTCACAGATGAAGACGGTCGGGCCCGCGATCAATTTCCGGACTTCGTGCTGACTTTTGCCGCAGAAGGAACAGTAAAGCGTGTTCTTGCTGTCGCTCGAGTTGTTCGCCATCACACTCTACCTTTCCAGACCCGCCTGAAATCGCTTTTTTCCGCCCGTTTCGGAAACCCTAAGGCCATCAGGATCCCGGTACAACGCAAAACTCACATTTTGATTAAAGCGCTCAACTGTCGTCACTCTCCGGCTTCGTCCGCGTTTCCACGATTTCGTCGATCAGACCCCAATCCTTGGCCTCTTCCGGGGTCATGAAGTTGTCACGCTCCAGCGCATCCTCGACCTTCTTCAACGTCTGGCCGGTGTGCTTCACGTAAATCTCGTTCAGCTGTGTTTTCAGCCGCTCGGTATGGCGGGCGTGAATCATGATGTCCGTCGCCTGGCCCTGGAACCCGCCCGAAGGCTGGTGCACCATGATCGAGCTGTTGGGCAGCGACAAACGCATCCCTTTTTCACCCGCGGCCAACAGAAGCGAGCCCATCGACGCCGCCTGCCCGATCACCAAAGTCGCGATCTTGGGGCGGATGTACTGCATGGTATCGTAAATCGAGAGACCAGCCGTCACGACGCCGCCGGGACTGTTGATATACATCGAAATCTCTTTCGAAGGGTTCTCCGCTTCGAGGTGCAGAAGTTGGGCCACGATCAACTGGCTCATCCCGTCATGCACCGGACCGTTCACGAAAACGATCCGCTCCTTCAGCAGTCGGGAAAAGATGTCATAGGCCCGTTCACCGCGGCTGGTCTGTTCGACCACCATGGGAACAAGGTTCATATAGGTCTCGATCGGGTCTTTCATGAAATGCCTGCCTTGCTTGCGGGGCGGTTCTACGCCCAAAGGATTGCCAGAGTCTTAGTAGCGCACCCCGGGCGCTGCAAGGCACCCGGGGGGCAGAATTCGCAAGACAGGCAGAAAAGATCAGCCGCGAAGGACGCGGTTCAGGTCGCGGTCCGGTCCCGAATGCTTCGCAATGGCGCGAAACAAGTCGTCTCCCAGCGGATCGATATCAGAAGTCGCACGCATCGAAAGACGGCGATTGATCGGGTCGGCGACGATGGGCCAGACGAACCAGATCATGACAATACCCAACAAACACACAGGCAGAATTGACAGCATTTGCATTTTCTCATGTCCCCACATGGTGGCGGCCAGGCAGCGCCGCGCATGCCACGATTCATGGGAAAGATGGCGAAAGAATGACAGCGAAACGTGATTTACGCCGCGTAACGGCAGGAAATTGCCGCATTTTTCCGAAGCATTGTCAGAAAACAGCTTATTCCGGCGCTATGGCCCGCCTCTTGCGCCTGTTCTTCAGGCACGGCAGTGTCTGCGCATGGTTCAAGTTCTTCCACTGCCTCGCAACGAAAGCGGCATCGAAACCGCGATCGGCATTCTGAAACAGCGCTTTGGCGATCGCCTGCAAACCGGGCAAGCGATCCGCGAGCAACATGGCCACACCACGACATGGATCGAGAACCAGCCGCCGGACGCGGTGGTGTTCACCCATTCGACCGAAGAGGTGGCCGAGGTGGTGCGGGTCGCGGCCGACCACAATGTCCCGCTGATCCCATTTGGAACCGGCACCTCGCTGGAGGGACATGTCAACGCACCCGCTGGCGGAATATCGATTGATGTCAGTCAGATGAACGCTGTTCTGGATGTTCATGCCGAAGACCTCGACGTGGTGGTTCAGCCGGGCGTCACGCGCAAGGCGCTGAATGAATATCTGCGCGACACGGGGCTGTTCTTTCCAATCGATCCGGGGGCCGATGCCTCGCTGGGGGGCATGGCCGCCACGCGAGCCTCGGGCACCAATGCCGTGCGCTATGGCACGATGAAGGACAACGTCCTAGCGTTGGAGGCGGTGCTGCCATCCGGTGAAATCATCCGCACCGGGGGGCGGGCGCGCAAATCCTCGGCCGGGTATGACCTGACACGTTTGCTGGTCGGCTCGGAAGGAACCCTTGGAATTATCACCGAGCTCACGCTGCGGCTTTATGGCATCCCCGAAGCCATGTCCTCGGCCCGGTGCACTTTTCCCGACGTGGAAAGCGCCTGCAATGCCGTGATCCTGACGATCCAGATGGGTGTGCCGGTGGCCAGAATGGAGCTACTCGACGCCGAAAGCGTGGGCGCTCTGAACGACTATTCGAAACTGGACCTGCCGGTCGCCCCACTTTTGCTGCTGGAGTTTCACGGCTCCGAGGCCGGCGTGGCCGAACAGGCCGCGACCTTCGGCGAGATCGCCGAGGACGCAGGCGGCACCGGCTTCGAGTGGACCGCCGACGCAGAAGCGCGCAGTCGTCTTTGGCAGGCGCGCCACGATGCCTATTGGGCCCTGAAACGCTTGCGTCCCGAGGCCGAAGCTGTGGCGACGGACGTCTGCGTCCCGATCTCGAACCTCGCCGAGGCGGTCAGCCGGTCGCAGGCCAAGGCGGCCGAGATGAACCTGATCTGCCCCATTCTGGGGCATGTGGGCGACGGTAATTTTCACTGCACACTGCTGATTGACATGAACGACGCGGACGAGCGCGCCCGGTGCGACGCTTTCGTTGCGTGGCTCAGCACCCTTGCCGTCGAACTGGACGGGACGATTTCGGGCGAGCATGGCATTGGCCAGGGAAAGATTGGATCGCTTCCCAAGGAAGCCCCGACGGCGCTTGCCACGATGCAGGCGATCAAACAAGCGATCGACCCGCAGAACATCATGAACCCCGGCAAGATCCTGAAATCCGAGAGCTGAAGCGTCGGACCGATCAGTGTCGCCACATTGCGCGACGCTGAAGGTGTTGGGCAAAGGGTTCTCCCACACCCTCTCCGGGAAGACCCCTTCCCCCCTCTCCCCTATGTGGCAGAGGATTGTGAATTTTGAGTTGATATGTGGGAGGTCAGCGCGTCTGCACCAAAAGCGCCATGTGTTCGGGCAGCATCTCGTCGCGCGGAATGACGACCGTCTGATGTTGACGACTGGCGGCAGGTCGCCGTGCCGCCCCCACGCCTAGGAACCTGACCCAGACCCTGCACCAAACGGTCCTGCAATTCTTCGTTAACAAACTCGTCATACGCTCTCCGAACCGGTCGGCCCATCGCGCCGCGGTCTTCCGAAGGAGGGGGTTGCGCGGCTGACTTGCCCCGTTTCCGCAGCGGATCTGTGCCAATCGTGGCTCTGTCGCGGACCAGACGACGACCAGTTCAGGTGAAAGAGATGCAGCCAGATATCGCTGAAATTGCAGATCACCTTTCGCATCTCAGGCGCTATGCGCGCGCGATGAGCGGCAATCGCCGTCTTGGCGACAGGTTCGCCGAACGGGCTCTGGTCAACGTCTTGAACGACAGTTTGGCCTTGAAAACAGAGGACTGCGATCTTCGCATTGCCCTGTTTCGTGCCCTTCAGGACGCCCGCGGAACGGACGCCTGCAGCCTTGACGAGGCCGACAAGACCACCAATCTGATCCGCGCGCATCGGCACCTGTCACGCCTGACCCCCGGCAGTCGCGAGGCCTTCCTCCTGAGCGCACTCGAAGACTTCACGAACCAGGAAATCGCGTCGATCCTGCGGATGTCACCGCAGGATGTGGAAGGGCTCATCACGATTGCGCGCGCCGACCTGTCGAACATGATCTCGGGCCGCGTCTTGATTATCGAGGACGAGCTTGCAGTCGCAACCGACATCGCGAAACTCGTCACCGACATGGAGCATTCGGTGATCGGCCCGGCACAAACGCAGAAAGACGCGCTGGACTTAACCGAGACCGAAGAACCGGATCTGATCCTCTCCGACATCGAACTGGCGCAGGGTGGCTCGGGCATCAAGACGGTGACCACCATTCTCCGATCTTATCCCATGACACCGGTCGTCTTTATCACCGGGTTCCCCGAGAGGTTGCTGACCGGCAAAGGCCCGGAACCAGCATTCCTGGTGACCAAACCCTATGCGCCCGACCAGATCCGGTCAGCCGTCAGCCAGGCGATGTTCTTCATCTGAGTGTCAGCGCGTCGTCAGGCGGTGACCAAGGCGCGCTGTGCCTTGCGCCCCATCGAGACCAGCACCGGATCCGTGTCCTGCCGCGCGTCGAAGCTTTTCTTCCCGACAAGCCCCGCCCAGCCGATCCCGACCAGCGACTGCCCGACAGCCCCGCCCAGCGTCGAGCCCGGCCCCGTCAGAATAAAGAGATCGGGGGCAAATTCGCGCGCCGCTGTCTGGATGGCGCGCGCGAAATCGTAAGGCTCGGTCACCTGCGTCCCAAGCGTATAGTGCCGCAGCCCCGCGGGGTTGGAGGCTTTGGGCCACCAGACATGTCCCCGCCCATCGATCATCGGCAGCTGAGGTTGCCCGAACCGTTCTGTGCTGAAGGTCGCCAAACCCTGATCCGAGATCGGGGATACAAGGTCCGTGTGGAACGCCGCATGATACGGCAGCCGAAAAGGCATCTGGTTGCGTGCGGGCACCGCGCCTTCGAACGCCTGCAGCCCCGCCTCGTTTCCAGCCAGAACGAACACGCCCCCCAGATCGATGGACAAGGCCAAGCGGTGGGCTGGGCGCGAATCGATTTCTCCGACAAGCGCCAGAAGCCGGGCTCTCTCATCCGGGTCGGGGCGCCAGTCGGTGGACATGTGCGGGTAAACCAATTGCCCGCCCTGCCCCTCAGCGTCCATCAATGTGCCCATCGCGTTGGCAATCTCGAACCCGGTCTCGGGGCTGACCGCCCCCGCAACGGCAAGGGCCGTGTACCACCCCATCGAATTCCCGGTGACGGCGACAACCTCGACCTTTGCCGGATCAAGGCACAGGCTGTCCCCCAGACCACCGGCAAAGATCAGCGGTGACGCGGCATCGCCCTTGCTGTGACGCGCGGGCTGGTACGTCTCGGCACCGTCCAGCGCGGTCAGGGTCGCCTGACCGGTCGTCTCGCGGATGCGGTCGAAGCGGGCGAGCATCGCCGCATCGGGAAAATCGCGCGTGAGGCTGCCCAACTCGGGTGCGTTGTAACTGCCGCGCCCTGGACAGATCACGACCGCGCGTTTCCTCATGAGAGGGCCGCCCGCGCAGCGGCAAGAATGCTTTCGACCGACGGCATCGTCGCACCATAAGCTGGTCCGGTCGCGATGAAGCTGTCTTCGGCCGCCAGTCGCGACACTGGCAGATCAGTTGCCTCGGCCAGACACGCCATCAATGCCTCGGAAAGACCGCCCGTCGCGCGCGTCTCGTCCACGATCAACACGCGGTCGGCCCCCGCGACAGCCGCCAGCAGCGCCGCTTGCGGCAGGGGATTGAGCCAGCGGAGATCGATCACGCGGGTCGAGACCCCGTCCGCCTCCAACTGCAACGCCGCCTGACGCGACAGGTGATAGCCATTGGCGAAACTCACGATCGCCAGATCGGTGCCGGTGCCATGCACGCCGACCTCGCCCAGCGAAACCCGGTCGCCCAAGGCCGGATAGGGGGCCACCCAACCGCCATCCCCCGGCATTAGATCCCGCATCGGATAAAGCGCGATTGGTTCCAGGAAAACGACCAGGCGCTGCTCCTCGCGCGCAAGCCGGACGCATTCGCGCAGCATGCCCACGGCGTCGGCCCCGTTCGACGGGCAGGCCAGGATCAACCCCGGAATGTCGCGCAACACAGCGACCGAGTTGTCATTGTGGAAATGCCCGCCAAACCCCTTTTGATAGCCAAGCCCAGCGATGCGGACGACCATCGGGTTGGTGAACTGGCCCTGACTGAAGAATGGCAGCGTCGCCGCCTCGCCGCGCAACTGGTCTTCGGCGTTGTGCAGATACGCCAGAAACTGGATCTCGGGGATCGGCGTGAACCCGTTTTGCGCCAGACCGATACCCAGACCAAGGATCGACTGTTCATCCAGCAGCGTGTCAATCACCCGGTCGGCCCCAAAGCGCTGCATCAGCCGCTGCGTGACCCCATAGACACCGCCCTTCCGGCCCACATCCTCGCCCATGCAAATCACATCGGGATGCGCCAGCATCAGGTCTGTCAGCGCCCAGTTCAACAGCTTGCTCATCGGCTGCGGCTCGGATTGCAGGGCAAGCTCGGGTCCGAAGGCTGCCGCGCGGGCCTCGGCCGTCGGGCCATTCGACGGTGCAACGGACCGGGCGGGCGGGATCAGGCTTGCCATCACCTGGTCCGCGGTTTGCAGACGCGGGCGCTTGATCACCTCGGCGGCCACGGCAGACACGCGGGCGCGGGTCTCGTCGTAAATCTGCAGCGCGTCTTCCAGGCTCAGCGCCCCGCTCTGGTGCAACAGCCGCGCCGAATGCAGCAGCGGATCGTCAGCCTCGTCGCGTTCGACCTCGGCTTTCGACAGATAGGTCGTCGGAACATCCGCCCCGGCATGTCCATAAAGCCGAACGGTCCTGAGATGCAGGACGGCGGGCCGTTTGCGCTCGCGCACGAAGGCCGCCGCCTCGGCCGCAACGCGGGAGGTGTCATACAGATCGAGCCCGTCCGCGTGAAAATAGGTCAGCCCGGGACGGGCGGAAAAATTGGCCGCAATCCAGCCTTCGGGCGTCTTAACACTGATCCCGATCCCATTGTCTTCACACACGAAAAGCAAGGGCAGCGGCACTTTCTGATAGGCCGTCCAACCCGCCGTATTGATCGCGCCCTGGGCGGTCGAATGATTGGCCGACGCATCCCCGAACGCACAAAGCACGATTGCATCTTCGGGATAGGCCCGGTGCTCGGGCGGGTTTCGTTTGGCCAGACCGATCGAATACGCAGCCCCCACCGCTTTCGGCAAATGGCTGGCAATGGTCGAGGTCTGGGGCGGGATGTTCAGGGCCTTCGACCCCAGCACCTTGTGCCGCCCGCCTGAGATCGGATCCTCGACGGAACAGGCGAAACTCAACAGCATGTCCCAAGTGGGGGATTGGCCGGGGACCTGGGCCGCGCGGGCGATCTGAAAGGCGCCATCGCGGTAGTGCAGGAAAGCCGGGTCGGTCGAGCGCAAGGCATGGGCAACAGCCGCCATGCCTTCGTGGCCAGAGGAGCCGATGGTATAGAACCCCTCGCCCGCGCGTTGCATGTCGCGGCTTTCCAGATCCAGCGCGCGGCAGAGGACTTGCGACCGGTAAAGCGACACGGCGTCTTCGGGCGACAACCCGGCGGCAGGGACGTTGCCGTCAGGCAAGTCGCCGGTGGTCAGGCGTTTGCGGAAGTTGGCCTCGACAATGGCGGCGCGGTCCATGGGGCTTTGCCTGTCTTATCGGGAAACGGGTGACGGCAGCGCAACATCGACGCTGATCGTCGTAAACTGCAGGGGGCCACGCGTCGCGCGACGGGAAACGGCCGGGGAAGCGATCAAAACTGCCCGAAACATTTGGTTACCTTAAGCCTCCCTTAACTCGGCGTGCGATATGAATGACGTGGGAGGGTGCCAAGCCCCGCCACCATCAGAAGAACGCCTGCAATCCGGTTTGCGCCCGGCCAAGGATCAGGGCGTGCACGTCATGCGTCCCTTCATAGGTGTTCACCGTCTCAAGGTTCTGCGCATGCCGCATTACGTGGAACTCCTGCGCGATGCCGTTGCCGCCATGCATGTCGCGGGCATGGCGCGCGATCTCCAGCGCCTTGCCGCAATTGTTCCGCTTGATCAGCGAGATCATCTCGGGCGCGGCCCGCCCCTCGTCCATCAGTCGCCCGACACGCAGCGCCGCCTGCAGGCCAAGGGCGATCTCGGTCTGCATATCCGCCAGTTTCTTCTGGAAGAGCTGGGTCTGCGCCAAGGGCCGGCCAAACTGCTTGCGGTCCATGCCATAGCGATGGGCCCGCTGCCAGCAATCCTCGGCCGCGCCCATCGTGCCCCACGCAATGCCATAGCGCGCCCGGTTGAGACAGCCAAACGGTCCCTTCAGCCCTTCGACACCCGGCAGAAGCGCGTCTTCGCCAACCTCGACATTCTCCATGACGATCTCGCCGGTGATCGAGGCGCGCAGGCTCAGCTTGCCTTCGATCTTGGGCGTCGAAAGCCCTTTCATGCCCTTTTCCAGCACAAAGCCGCGGATCTTGCCGCCATGCGCCTCGGACTTGGCCCAGACCACGAAGACATCCGCGATCGGGCTGTTGGAAATCCACATTTTCGACCCGTTCAGCACATAGCCGCCCTCGGTCTTGGTGGCCTTGGTCTTCATGCCCGCCGGGTCAGACCCGGCATCGGGTTCGGTCAGGCCGAAACAGCCGATATATTCACCCGTGGCGAGTTTCGGCAGGTACTTGGCCTTTTGTTCCTCCGAGCCATAGGCGTGGATCGGATACATCACCAACGACGACTGAACGCTCATCATCGAGCGATAGCCGCTGTCGACACGCTCGACCTCGCGGGCGACCAGACCATAGGTGACATAGCCAGCGCCCAGCCCGCCAAACGCTTCGGGAATGGTGGTGCCCAGAAGCCCGGCTTCGCCCATTTCCGCGAAGATGCCCGGTTCAATCACCTCGTTGGCATAGGCCTCGGTGATCCGGGGCAACAGCTTGGTTTGCGCAAAGGTGCGCGCCGCGTCCGAGATGAGGCGTTCGTCTTCCTCCAACTGATCGACCAGCCGAAACGGGTCTTCCCAGTCAAACGCGCCCAGCGACGGGCCGAAGCCGGTTTTGATTTCGTCCTTCATCCGATGCGACTCCCTTCCAACCTTTGGACGACAGCATATCCTGCCCATCCCCAAGTGGCGAGAGAGCGCGGACGCCCGCGTCAGCCCGCCGCGGTTTTTGATTTGCCAATAATTTCAGCTTTGGTCATATCATGCAGGATGGAGTTCCCGGAGTTCGAGCATAACGGCTTGCTCGTCGCGATGTCGTTCATCGTGGCGTTGGTGGCAGGCTTTACCGGCTTGTCGCTGACCAAGGACCTGTCCTCCAAGACCATCGCCCAGCGCAAGATCGCCATAGCGCTTGGCGCCGTCGCGCTTGGCGGCGGCATTTGGTCGATGCATTTCGTCGCCATGCTGGGCCTGCAACTGCCGATCCTGTTCTATTACGACGCGGCCATCACGCTGGCTTCGGCGCTGATCGCCATCCTGATTGTCGCCGCCGCGCTGGTGCTGCTGCATTTCCGCGAGCGCTCCACCGGCACCATCGTCTTTGCAGGCGCCTTGGTCGGCTGCGGCATCCTTGCGATGCATTACCTTGGCATGTCCGGCCTCGAGCTCTGCCGTGCGGTCTATTCGCCCTTGGGCGTGGTGCTGTCTTCGGTCATGGCGATCGCGCTTTGCATTCTGGCCTTCTATGTTGCCTATGCCACGCGCACCAACCGCAACATCTTCATCGGCACCGTCTGTTTCAGCATCGCCGTGGTCGCGGTGCACTTCCTTGCGATGGCGGGCACCAACTTCGTTGCGGTCGAGCAGATCACAGAGTTCGGGCCGACGATCTCGAACGAGGTCATGGCCCTTGGCGTCATCCTGTCGAGCTTCGTGATCTTCGGCGCGTTCCTTTGGGTCAGCGCGACCTACCTTGTTCCCGTGGGTGACACCGGCACCGCCGACGCCCCGCCCGCGCCCCCTGACCCCACCGCCGAGGCAGAGCCGACCCGCCTGACCATTCCTTGTGAAAGCGACGGCAATCGCGTCTTTGTCCGGGCCGAGGATGTGGCCTTTGTCCGGGCCGACGGGCATTACACGCAGGTCTATACCGATGACGAGCGCTACTTCTGCGTCTGGCCTATCACCGAGGCCGGAAAGCGGCTGGTCGATGGCGGCTTCCTGCAGGTCCATCGCAGCTATGTGCTGAACCCCGACAAGGTTGCCCGCTTCGAACGCACCAAGGACAAGGGCCGCTGCACCTTCAAAGCCGAGAATCTGCCGCCCGCCCCGGTGAGCCGCTCGAAGCTGAAAGAAGTGCAGGCCTTCCTCGCCCCCGACCCCGGCGCAGTTCGTGCGGTCTGACGCGCATTTCGTGCAAAAAACCAGCAAATAAACAGTTTCCGCTCCCTCTGTATGCAACCGTGTGCTGGCCTCCCGGCAGCCAGAACATTTGCTTGATAAGGGAGGAGCTGATGATTCCAGCGGCGTTCGAATACTATCGCCCGACGGATCTGTCCGGTGTCATCGCCATTTTGCAGGAACACGGGGACGACGCCCGTGTCATGGCCGGCGGGCACAGCCTGATACCGATGATGAAACTGCGCATGGCCGAGGTTCCGCACCTCATCGACATGCAGGATGTGGCGGGACTGACCGGCATCACCATCGGGGACACCATCACCATCGGTGCCATGACCACGCAGGCCGAGATAATCGACCATGCTGGGCTCGCCGAAGCCGCGCCGATCATGCGCGAGGCGGCCTTGCAGATCGCGGATCCGCAGGTCCGCTATATGGGCACGGTCGGCGGCAATGTCGCCAACGGCGACCCGGGCAACGACATGCCGGGGCTGATGCAGTGCCTCGATGCCGAATTCACACTGGTTGGCCCGGATGGCGAGCGCAGCGTCAAGGCGCGCGACTTCTATGAAGCCGCCTATATGACCGACCGCGAGGATGAAGAGGTTCTGACCGCGGTGTCGTTTGCGAAGCCTGCGGGCGGCTATGCCTATGAAAAGCAGAAGCGCAAGATTGGCGACTATGCCACCGCCGCCGCTGCCGTGCAGTTGGTGAAAGACGGTGGCACCTGCGCCAGCGCCTCGATCGCCATGACCAATCTCAGCGACACGCCGATCTATTCCGACGCCGCAGGCGCCGCGCTGACCGGCACCTCGGTGGACGCCGACGCCGTGAAAGCCGCCGTTGCCGCGATGCTGGGCGATATCGACCCGGTCGAAGACAACCGCGGCCCCGTCGCTTTCAAACGCCATGTCGCTGGCGTGATCCTGGCCCGCGCCATCGAGCGCGCCTGGTCCCGCGCGTAAGGAGACACGACACATGTCCGACAAGAAACACTATAAGATCACCGTCAACGGCAAGGCCGAGGACGTCATTGCCGAACCGCGCGAGTTGCTGATCTACACGCTGCGCGAACGGCTCAACTACACCGGCCCGCATATCGGCTGCGAAACCTCGCATTGCGGCGCCTGTACCGTCACCATCGACGGCAAATCGGTGAAAGCCTGCACCATGTTCATTGCGCAGGCCGACGGCAAAGAGATCACCACGATCGAAGGTCTGGGCGGGCCTGACGACCTGCACCCGCTGCAAATGGCGTTCAAGGAACATCACGGGCTTCAGTGCGGCTATTGCACCCCCGGCATGATCACCCGCGCCACCAAGCTGCTGGAAGAGAACCCGAACCCGACCGAGGAAGAAATCCGCTTCGGCATGGCCGGCAATATCTGCCGCTGCACGGGCTATCAGAACATCGTGAAATCCATTCAGGCCGCCGCGGCGGAAATGAATGCAGCCAAGGAGGCGGCAGAATGAAAGACGAAGTGACAAGCCGCGAAGACCGGATCGATGCCCTTGGTGGCATGGGCTGCAAGCGGAAACGCGTGGAAGACGCGCGCTTCACCCAAGGCAAGGGCAACTATGTCGACGACATCAAGCTGGATGGCATGCTTGCGGGTGACTTCGTGCGCTCGCCCTATGCGCATGCCCGCGTGGTCAGCATCGACACCAGCGCCGCCCTTGAAGTGCCGGGCGTTCTGGCGGTTCTGACAGCCGCCGATCTGGAGCCCCTTGGTCTCCATTGGATGCCAACGCTGGCGGGCGACAAGCAGATGGTGCTGGCCGATGGCAAGGTGCTGTTCCAGGGCCAGGAGGTCGCCTTCGTCGTGGCCGAGGATCGCTTCGCCGCCGCCGACGGCGTGGAAGCGGTCGTGGTCGAATACGAGGAACTTCCCGTCATCACCGACCCGTTCAAATCGCTCGAATCCGACGTGGTTCTGCGCGAGGACATCGCGGGCGAAGGGGACGGCGTGCCGGACGGAGCCCACGGGCCACGCAAGCACCACAACCACATCTTCACATGGGAGGTCGGTGACAAGGAGACCACCGAACAGGTGATCGAGAACGCCGAAGTGGTGGCGGAAGAGATGCTCTATTACCACCGCACCCATCCCTGCCCGTTGGAAACCTGCGGCTGCGTGGCCAGCATGGACAAGGTCAACGGCAAGCTGACGCTTTACGGCACCTTCCAGGCGCCGCATGCGATCCGCACCGTGGTCAGCCTGATCTCGGGGATTGAAGAGCACAACATCCGCGTCGTCTCGCCCGATATCGGCGGCGGCTTCGGCAACAAGGTGGGCGCTTACCCGGGCTATGTCTGCTCGGTTGTGGCGTCGATCGTCACCGGCAAGCCGGTGAAGTGGATCGAAGACCGGATGGAAAACCTGATGACCACCGCCTTCGCCCGCGACTATTGGATGAAGGGCAAGATCGCCGCCACGAAAGAGGGCAAGATCACCGGTCTCTGGTGCCACACGGTGGCCGACCATGGCGGGTTCGACGCCTGCGCCGACCCCACCAAGTTCCCGGCAGGCTTCATGAATGTCTGCACCGGATCTTACGACATTCCGGTCGCCTATCTGGGCGTCGACGGGGTCTATACCAACAAGGCGCCGGGCGGGGTCAGCTATCGCTGTTCGTTCCGGGTGACCGAGGCGGTCTATTTCATCGAACGCATGATCGAGCTTCTGGCGATCGAGCTGAACATGGACGCCGCCGAATTGCGCCGGATCAACTTCATCAAGAAGGAGCAGTTCCCCTATAAGGCCGCCTTGGGCTGGGAATACGACTCGGGCGATTACCACACCGCATGGGACAAGGCGCTGAAGGCCGTCGATTATGAAGGTCTGCGCGCCGAACAGGCCCAGCGGGTCGAAGACTTCAAGGCGGGCAAAACACGCTCGCTGATGGGCATTGGCCTGACCTTCTTCACCGAGATCGTCGGTGCGGGTCCGGTCAAGAACTGCGATATCCTTGGACTGGGCATGTTCGACAGTTGCGAAATCCGCATTCACCCCACGGGGTCGGCGATTGCGCGGCTGGGGACGATTTCCCAAGGTCAGGGTCACGCGACCACCTTCGCGCAGATCCTTGCGACCGAAATCGGCCTGCCGGCAGATTCGATCACCATCGAGGAAGGCGACACCGACACCGCGCCTTATGGTCTTGGCACCTATGGCTCGCGCTCGACCCCGGTTGCCGGGGCGGCCACCGCGCTGGCGGGCCGCAAGATCCGCGCCAAGGCGCAGATGATCGCGGCCTATCTTCTGGAAGTGCATGACGACGATGTCGAGTTCGACGTGGACCGCTTCGTGGTGAAGGGCGCGCCCGAGAAGTTCAAGACGATGAAGGAAATTGCCTTCGCCGCCTATAATCAGGCCATTCCGGGGATCGAACCGGGTCTGGAAGCGGTCAGCTATTATGACCCGCCGAACATGACCTATCCGTTCGGCGCCTATGTCTGTGTCATGGACATCGATGTCGACACCGGCGTCACCGACATTCGCCGCTTCTATGCGCTGGATGACTGCGGCACCCGGATCAACCCGATGATCATCGAAGGCCAGGTGCATGGCGGTCTGACCGAGGCGCTGGCCGTCGCTCTGGGGCAGGAGATTGCCTATGACGAGATGGGCAACGTCAAGACCGGCACGTTGATGGACTTCTTCCTGCCGACCGCGTGGGAAGTGCCGAATTACGAGACCGACCACACCGTCACCCCCAGCCCGCATCACCCGATCGGCGCCAAGGGCGTGGGCGAAAGCCCGCATGTGGGCGGTGTGCCGTGTTTCTCGAACGCGGTGCAGGATGCGTTCCGGGCCTTCGGGCTGCGTCACACGCAGATGCCGCATGACCATTGGCGGATCTGGAAGACCGCCAATGAACTGGGCCTGCACGACTAAGGGTTTCGGATGTCGCTGGCGCGACATCCGACCCACCGGGGAGGGCTCTGCCCTCCCCGGACCCCACCCGAAGTATTTTTGAACAGAAGAAGCAGGAGACGCGGCGCGTGAGTTGGCAGGCTTTTCAGAATGATCTGGCCGGCGAAGGCTATGTGGCCTCGGACGATCTGTCGGTCGCCCTGCAACTGGCCCTGTCGCTGGGCCGTCCCTTGCTGCTGGAAGGCGCCGCCGGTGTCGGCAAGACAGAGGTGGCGCGCGCATTGGCCGCCGCCCGCGACACCCGGTTGATCCGGCTGCAATGCTATGAAGGGCTGGACGCCGCGCAGGCGATCTATGAATGGAACTATCAGCGCCAGCTTCTGACCATTCGCGCCGCAGCCGAAGACGGCGAGACCGGCAAAGCGGTCGAGGACCGCATCTTTTCCCGCGACTTCCTGCTGGAGCGCCCCCTTCTTGCGGCGATCACGCAGAAGGTCGCGCCGGTTCTGCTGATCGACGAGGTGGACCGGGCTGACGAGGAATTCGAGGCCTATCTGCTTGAGATCCTGTCTGATTTCCAGATCACCGTGCCCGAGCTTGGCACCATCGATGCGGTCACACGGCCGGTGGTCATCCTGACCTCAAACGGCACGCGCGACCTGAGTGACGCGCTGCGCCGCCGCTGCCTTTATGCCTATGTCGACTATCCCGACCGCGAGACCGAACTGGCGATCCTGAACGCGCGCCTGCCCGGCCTGAACGCCACGCTGGCACAGCAGATCATCGGGTTCGTCCAGAAGCTGCGGGAAGAAGAGTTGGAAAAGGTGCCCGGCATTGCCGAAACGCTGGATTTTGCAGCGGCCCTGTCCGGGCTTGGCATTGCCGATCTGACCGACGACCCGGCCACGCTGCAATCGGCCCTGACGACGCTTCTGAAAACCCAAAGCGATCAGGCCAACATCACCACCGAGGTCGCCCAACGCCTTGCGGGGCGCGCCGCATGAGCCGCGTCACCCGCTTCGCCGCCCGCGACCCCGGGCCGGCCGCGCGGATGGCGGGGTTTCTGGCCCATCTCCGCGAGAACGGCGTCCGGTTGGGTGTGGCTGAAACGGGTCTGGCGCTGGAAGCGCTGGCGTCGACGGACAGTTTCACACCGAACGACGCCCGGATGGCCCTCCGCCCGATCTGCACCGGCTGCAAGGAAGAGGTCGCACGGTTCGATGCCCTGTTCGACGCCTTCTGGATGGATGCGGGCCGGGTGAAAACCAAGGTCATGCCAAGTGCGGCGGCAACCACCAGCGATCACGTCCATTCCTCGCGCGATGCCGCCGGTGAAGCCATGGGCAGCAGCGGGTCGGCCAGCGCACCCGATGGTGGCGATGGCGAGGCCGAAAGCGATGGTGAGGGCAAGCTGATCGCCACCGAAATGCGCAACCTGAACCGCCGCGACCTGCGCGATTTGGTGCGCCCCGAAGATATTGCCGAGGCCGAACGCGTCGCCCGCCAGTTGGGCGCTGCCTTGCGCGACCGCCGCTCGCGGCGGCGGATTGCGGCGCGGAAGGGCGACCGGTTGCATTTCCGGAAGACCATACGGGCCAGTTTGGCCTCGGGCGGTGAGCCGTTGAAGCTCTTGAAGAAAAAGCGCCCGGACCGCGCCCGGAAGATCACGGCGCTGGTCGATGTCTCGGGCTCGATGAGTGTCTATGCGCAGGTCTTCCTTGCCTTCATCGCGGGGCTGATGCGCAGCGACCCGGATGCCGATGCCTATCTCTTTCACACCCGCCTCGTCCGGATCACCGAGACCTTGCGCGACAAGGACGCGATGCGTGCGATTGGCCGGATGTCCCTGATGGCCGACGGGTTCGGCGGTGGTTCGAAGATCGGCGAAAGCCTCGACCGGTTCGCCCGGACCTATGCCAAGCGGTTCGTGGACGGGCGCAGCGTTGTGCTGATCCTGTCGGATGGATACGACACCAGCGCGCCCGAGGTGCTGGACACCGCCCTTGCCCGCCTGAAGAAACGGGGCTGCCGGGTGATCTGGCTCAACCCGTTGAAAGGCTGGAAGGATTACGCCCCGGTCGCGGCAGGCATGGCCGCCGC
Organism: Silicimonas sp.; assembly: GCA_022826385.1. Taxonomy (GTDB): domain Bacteria; phylum Pseudomonadota; class Alphaproteobacteria; order Rhodobacterales; family Rhodobacteraceae; genus JAJDOD01. Next base: position 102,757 of record JAJDUZ010000053.1, on the reverse strand, counting down.
CCTGCCCCATCTCGACCTGTTTGCCGCCGCCAACACGCTGGACGATCTGGCCGCGTTGGAACGCGAGGTGACGCGCCTATGACCCCGGCCGAAGTCCTGAACCCCGATCTGTCCGACGCCGCGCAGGCGATGCGCGAGGCGAACCGGCCTTTCGCCTTTGCCACCATCGTGCGCACCGTTGGGGCGACGGCGGCGAAGCCCGGCGCGAAAGCGCTGCTGGCCGCCGATGGCAGCATCGTCGAGGGCTGGCTTGGCGGGGGCTGCGCGCGCGGCGCGGTCAAACGTGCCACGGTCGAGGCCTTTGCCACCGGTCAGCCGCAACTGATCTCGGTCACGCCGGAAGAGTTTCTGGCCGAGAAAGGCGTGGAACCCGGCCGGGCCGAGGACGGGATCACCTATGCGCGGAACGGGTGCCCCTCGAAAGGCACGATCGACATCTTCATCGAACCCTGCCTGCCGATGCCGGAACTGGTCGTCGTCGGCGGCTCGCCCGTTGCGCGTGCGCTGGCCGATCTGGCACCGCAGTTTCACTGGTCGGTCACCGCAACGGCGGATGCCGCCGAAATCGGTGACACCAACCGTCAGCGCTTCGTGGTCATCGCGACCCAAGGCCAAGGCGATCTGACCGCGCTGAAGGCAACCCTTTCGGGCCATGCCGATTATCGCAGCTTCGTCGGCAGCCACCGGAAGTTCGCCGCTTTATCGCAGAAGCTGGAGGCCGAGGGCTTGGCGCCCGAGGCCATTGCCACCGTCAAAGCCCCCGCCGGGCTCGACATCAAAGCGGTCACGCCCGAGGAAATCGCGCTCTCGATCCTGGCCGAACTGGTCATGGCCCGCCGCGCCCTGACAACCCCCAGGGCAGAGGCGACATGACCTGGCTGAAGACCCTGATCGCCGCGTGGCGCAAGAAGGCCGCGCTGACCCCTGAACAGGCTGACCATCTGGCCTCGATCAAATTCCCCTGTTGCTGAGAAAAGGACGTATCCCGTGGAACTCGCAGACGAAATCACCATCAATGCCCCGAAAGACGTGGTCTATGCCGCGCTGAACGACCCGGACATTCTGCAACAATGCATTCCGGGCTGCGAAGAGCTGATCAAGCATTCCGACACCGAACTGGAAGCCAAGGTCGTCTTGAAAGTCGGCCCGGTGAAGGCCCGCTTTGGCGGCAATGTCACGCTGGACACCGCCGGAGCGCCTGACCAGTTCTCGCTGTCGGGTCAGGGCAATGGCGGCACCGCCGGTCACGCCAAGGGCGGCGCCGATGTCACCCTGACCGAGGATGGCGCGCAGACGATCCTGCGCTATGAGGCCAAGGCCGAGATCGGCGGCAAGCTGGCGCAACTGGGCAGCCGGTTGATCCAGAGCACGGCCAAGAAACTGGCTGCGAAGTTCTTCAAGAGCTTTGCCGAGGTGATGGAAGAGCAATCCGTCGCCTGACCGGGGCGAAGCGGCGCCTCTACCCCCCAAGCACCGCCAGCGCCGCTTCCGCCACCGCCACATCCTGCTCGGGACTGCCCGAGCCGATGCCGATGCCGCCGACCAGTGTGTCGTCCACATAGATTGGCAAGCCGCCGCCCAAACGGGTCACCTCGCCCCCGGTGGCTGCCGCAATCGCGGGGCCGACATGCTCGGGGATCGCCGCACTTGGCGCCCCGATCGAAGCCGCCGTCCGCGCCTTGGACCGCGCGCTTTTCAGGCTCAGGAATTTCGCGCCGCTCATCCGCAACTGCGCCAGTGTCTCGCCGCTGGCGTCGACGATAACGATGCATTGCGGCTGGCCCATCTCTTCGGCCCGCGCCACCGCGGCCTCGAGCATTTTCAACACGGCCTGATGCGTCAGGCACAGCGTCGGCGCAACAAGGCTCATACCGGCGACACCCCGTTCACGGCGAGGAAGGCCGCGTAAAGCGACGTGGTTCCGCAGATGAACAGGCGGTTCAGGCGGGGTCCGCCGAAACAGACATTGCTGACGAATTCGGGGATCAGGATCTTACCGATCAGCCGCCCATCGGGTGCGAGGCAATGCACCCCGTCCGCGGCCGAGGTCCAGATGCGTCCGTCGCGGTCGCAACGGAACCCGTCGAAGAGACCGTTGGTGCAGGTCGCCAAAACCTCGCCCCCGCTCAGACTGTTGTCGGCATTGACCGTGTGGCGCCGGATATGCTTCGGCCCGTCGGCCTGATGCGAGGCACCGGTATCCGCGATATAAAGCAGGCTTTCGTCGGGGCTGAAGGCCAGGCCGTTCGGCTTCACATAGTCCTCCGCGACGATCGAGATGTCGTCCGAGGGATCGACGCGATACACATGACACGCGCCGATCTCGCTTTCTGCGCGTTCACCTTCATAGTCGATCAGGATCCCATAGCTTGGGTCGGTGAACCAGATCGAGCCATCGGATTTCACCACCACGTCATTGGGCGAATTGAGCCGCTTGCCCTGATAGCTGTCGGCGATCACCGTCAGACTGCCATCAAGCTCGGTCCGGGTGACGCGGCGCGTCAGATGTTCACAACTGACCAGCCGCCCCTGCCGGTCGACTGTGTGCCCGTTGGTGTTATTGGCGGGATTGCGGAAGACCGAGACCGAACCATCGGTTTCGTCGAACCGCATCATCCGGTTGTTGGGGATGTCCGACCAGACAAGATAGCGCCCGGCGGCGAACCACGCTGGTCCTTCCGACCACCGCGCCCCGGTCCAGAGCCGTTCCACCCGCGCATGTCCGATCAGGCAGTCCTGAAATTCGGGTTCAATGACTTCGAACCCCGTCCCCTCGATCATTCCGAACATTGTCCGCACTCTCTCTTCTCGTGTCTCCGGGGCGGCGCACGCCCCAACCCGGCGCTGGCATCTGGTTGCCCGGGTGCTCGGCCCCGTCGCCCCAGATCGCCTGATAGGTGTCGATCGCCATGCCGCGCCGTTGCAACGTGATGAAGGCCACCACCAACAGCGCCCACCATACCGCAAGCGCGCCCCACATCCAGACCGGAGCATTGGCCTTCCAAAGCCCGGTCAGGATGACAACAACCGCCAGTGCCAAAGCGCCATAGCCCAACGTCTTGTGCAGCGCCTCGAAGGCCAGCCGCCATGGCGTCATGTCATAGTGGTGACCGCGCGGCGTGCCATCGCGGGCCGGATCGCTGGGCCCGCCTTTTGATCCGCGAAACGCGCCCAAGAGCACCTGTACCAGCATCAGCGCCAGAAGCCCGAAGCCCAGCCAGTTGTGCAACGTCATGGCGCCGCGTTCGCTGGGCAACACCAGCACCAGCCCGGCGACCGAGATCGCGGCCACAGCCACCTGTCCGATCCAGTGCGACCGCCACCAGAGCTGGCTGTCCAGCTCGCGCGGCCAGTCCTGCCCCGGCAGTATCTTGAAGAACCGCGCGATCAGCACCGCCAACGGCGCCAGAACGCCCCACGCCAGCACCATCGAGCGCGCGTGCCACGACACCGCGACGCCCACGTCATGGGCGCGAGCCGGGTCGATGGGGGCCAAGAGCCAGTCCATCAGCCCTTGACCGCGCCTGCGGTCATGCCGGTGATGATTTGGCGGCTGGCGAACAGCGTGAAGATGATCGGCGGAATGGCCAGCAACATGCCGGTGGCCATGATGACCCCCCATTCGACGTTAAATTCGCTCATGTTGTTGACGATCAGGATCGGCACCGTCTTGGTGTTCCGGTCGCTCAGCGCCGAGGCCAGCAGGTACTCGTTCCACGCAATCCGGAAGGTGAAGATCGCAGCGGCGGCAAGGCCGGGTTTGATCAGCGGCAATACGACAAGGAAGAACACCTGGAACGGCCCTGCCCCGTCGACGCGGGCCGCTTCCTCCAGCGAGCGTGGCACCTGCACGATGAAGCTTTGCAGGATCCAGATGACGAAGGGCAGGTTCATCGCGACATAGACAAGGATGATGCCCGTATGCGTTCCCGCAAGGCAGACATCGCCCCGGCCCCCGAACGTGTCGCGGATCGCGCCTCCGATCAGGCCGTCGCGGTCCAGGCAGAACTCGTTGTTCCAAAGCCCGAAAACCGGCACCAACAGAACGGCCGGCGGCACCATGCGGACCATCAGCGTTGTCAGCGAAACCGTGTCGCGTCCCATGAACCGGAACCGAACCAGCGCATAGGCCGCCATGCAGCCGATCACCAAGGTCAGCGCGGTCGAGACCAGCGCGATAATCAGCGAGTTGATGAACGCGCCACCGAACTTGAGCGAACAGAAATCCAGATGATCCGGCTCGTACCAAAGCACGTCGCAAAGCGCGGTTTCATAGTTCTGGATTGTCGGCAGGAAGATCAGGCCGGTGGTGCCACCGATGATATCGACGTCCAGCTTGAAGCTGTTGACGAACATCAACAAGACGGGGCCGACGCTCATGAAGACCAGAAGCGCGATCACCGCATAGAAAGCGGGGTTCTGGCGGTCGTAAGACTGGTCCATCAGCTGTCCTCCTCGGCCGCCATGCGGACCTTGGCTGCGCGCGCTTCCTGCCAGCGGGTGAAGGCAAACATGCCCAGCGTCAGCGCCAGAAGCAGCAGCAACAGGTAATTCGACATCGCCGCCGCCACGCCCAGTTCGCGGAACTCGGTCGCGGTGCGGCTGATCCGCAGGGCGAGGATCTCGGTCGAGAGACCGGGGCCCCCTTCGGTCATCACAAGGATCACTTCCAGCACCTTGAACGCGTCGATCAGGCGCAGAAGCCCGGTCACGATCAGAACGGGCATCATCAGCGGCAGCTTGATGTACCAGATCTGCTGCCACGCCGTCGCGCCATCGATCCGCGCCGCTTCCAGCGCCGAGCGCGGCAGCGACTGCAACGCCGCCAGCGCTAGGATGAAGATGAAGGGCGTCCACTGCCAGATATCCGCGATGATGACGCTCATCAGCGCGTGCTGGCCCAGCCAGTCGACACTTGGCAGGCCAAGGCTCTCGAGTGTCCGGTTAAAGGTGCCGACCGTCGGGTGGTACATATAGCGCCACATCAGGCCCACCACGACGGGCGCGATCATCATCGGCAGGATGAACATGGTGCGCAGCATCGACATGCCGCGAATGTTGCGGTCCAGAAGCAGCGCCAGACCGACACCGATCACCATCTCGAACGTCACCACGAAGAAGGCAAAGCGCAGGGTCACGCCAAGGCTCTCGCGGAAATTCGGGTCACCCCAAAGGGTGATGTAATTCTTCAGGCCAACGAACTCGGCTTCGCCGATCGTCTGGCTTGGATCCCAGTCGCGGAAACTGCCCCAGACCATGTAGCCCAGCGGGTAAAGCAGCGCGATCGCCATGATGACCGCCGCAGGCCCAAGGAAAAGATAGGGCGTCAGCCGGTTCAGCCGCTCGGTCCGACGGCGCCGCGCCGTGCGTGCGTTCGGGCTGGATGTGAGGGTGGCGTCAGCCATGAGGACAAACCGCAAGTGAGAGGGTGGTTTCAGGGGCAGACCGAAGCCTGCCCCCTCAGGGAGGGAGGATTACTGCCAGGTGTAGTACCCGGCCTCTTCCATCACGGCCTTGGTACGCTCGGCTACACCGTCGAGGGCTTCCTGGATGTCCAGATCCTCGGTCAGCACTTTCGAGAGCGTCGTGCCAAGATCAGCGTTGATCTTGCCCCAGACGGGGATGATCGGACGCCAGTCCGGATCGGCGTGCTTCAGTGCTTCGCCAAAGGTCGCCATATGCGGGAACTTGGCGTTCACATCCGCATCGGCATGGGTCGAGAAGCGGCTTGGGTTGCCGCCGGCAAGGGCGACCAGCTTGTCACCCTTTTTCGAGGTCAGCCACTGCATCAGCAGGAACGCGGCTTCCTTGTTCTCGGCGTTCGACGGGATGCCGATGCCGAAACCGCCGGTCTGCGAGCCACGCCGCGTGCCCATCGGGTGCAGCGCCCAGTCGACCTTGCCAACCACCTGCGATTTGGACGGGTCGTTGATCTGGCCCGCGACAACGGTCGTGTCCAGGAACATTGCCGTGTCACCGTTCAGGAACGCGCCCAGCGCTTCACCGAAGCCAAAGTTGGTCGCGCCTTCCGGCCCGCAATCCACGATGGTTTTCAGCGCGTTGGCTGCCGCCACACCGGCTTCGTTGTTGACGATCGGGTTCCACGCATCGTCGAATACCCGGCCGCCCAAAGGCGCAAGATGCAGAAGGAACGCGTGGCTTGCATGGTGGCCCGAGGCCGCACGCGAGGCGACACCGCCCATGCCCGGTTCCAGTTCGGGAATCTTGCAGGCAATTTCCAGCATCTCGTCATAGGTTTCCGGCACTTCAAGCCCATGCTTTTCGAAGATGTCCGTCCGATAGCCGAGGATCGAGGTCTCCGAACCGTAAGGAATACCGAAGAGCGAGCCGGTCTTGCCTTCCAAATACCCTTTGCCGCCACCGGCGAAACCGATGTTGTAGACATAGCCGTCAATCAGGTCGTCCGCGTCATAGGACGGATCGGCCAGCTTGGGGTTCATGAAGTACTTGGCAAGGTTCTCAAGCTGGTCGGCGTAGACGTAGTCGGCCTTCGAGAACACGACATAGGCGATCAGGTCATATTCACCTTCGTCCTGCGCCAGTTCCAACGTCTGACGCTCGCGCATTTTCAGGTAAGGCAGCTGGTCAACCTCGACCTCGATGCCGGTTTCCTTGGTGAACTCGGGCAGGATCTTCATCACCGCGTCGTAATGCGGGTGTGCCGGGAAGTTCACGATCAGCGTGGTGCCTGCATACTCGTCATAGGGGCCCCCATGACCACCGGCCAGCGCCGTGCTGGCCATCAGCGCAGCGGCTGACAGCGAAAGCGCCGTATTCTTCAAGATTTTCAACATTTTATTCCTCCCGTTGAACTATTTTAAAGGGCCTTCTCGGTCTCCCGATCGAACAGGTGCACCCCGTTCGCGTTGACCGCGAATTTCAAAGTCTGGCCAAGGGCCACTGGCGTTTCCGAAGCAAGCTCGACCATCACGGTCTCGGTTCCGCATTTGCAAAGCAGCACCGACTGCGCGCCGATATATTCCGAGACCGTCACATCCAGCGACAGCACCTTGTGCGCGGGCGCGTCCGCGTCGAAACGCAGGTCGGACGGGCGAATGCCCAGCGTCACCAGTTTGTGGTTATGCGCACGCGCCTTCTCGGCCGCGGCGCCTTCAATCGACAAGGCAAAACCTTCGCCAAGGATGAAGACCTCGCCGTCGCGTTCCTCGATCTCGCCGTTCAGAAAGTTCATCGGCGGCGAACCAAGGAACCCGGCGACGAACTTGTTGACCGGGCGCTTGAAGAGTTCCTCGGGCGACCCCTGCTGCTGAATATAGCCGCCATGCATGACGACGATCCGATCCGCCAGCGTCATCGCCTCGATCTGGTCGTGGGTGACATAGATCATGTTCTTCTCAACCCGCTGGCTCATAAGCGCCAGCTCGGCCCGCATCTGCCCGCGCAGCTTGGCGTCAAGGTTCGACAGCGGTTCATCGAACAGGAAAATGCCGGAATCCTTGGCCAGCGCCCGCGCCATCGCGACCCGTTGGCGTTGACCACCAGAGAGCGCGCCGGGCTTCCGATGCAGAAACTCGGTCAGGCCCACCACGTCGGCCACTTCGCGCACTTTCTTGTCGATTTCGGACTTCGGGCGGCGCTGCAGGCGGAGCGCAAACGAGATGTTCTGCGCCACGTTCATATGCGGATAGAGCGCGTAATCCTGAAACACCATCGCGAGGTCACGCTCTTTCGGCTCAAGATGGCTGACGGCCTCGCCATCCACCCAAATTTCGCCATCCGAGACGCTTTCAAGCCCGGCAATCATCCGCAAGGTCGTCGACTTGCCGCAGCCAGACGGCCCCACCAGAACGGTGAACTCGTTGTCCGCCATCTCCAGTTCGATCCCGTGCAGCACTTGGGTTTCGCCATAGCGCTTTATCAGATTGTCCAAATGGATCGCTGGCATGATTCCTCCCTTTGTTACCGGTCACATTAATGAGTGTGACCGGTAACACAAGTTAATTTTCAGCATTTTCGCATGTTAACGCTAGCAGTCGCTCAGCGGGTGGAGCCGCGGAAGCTCAACGACACATCCACCGCCCCGTGACGGGGCGCCGTGTCACCCGATCCATCCAGCACATCCGCGATCAACGCGCCCGTGGCCCGGCCGATTTCCCGTGGATCGACCTCGACCGTCGTGATCGCCGGCGTCGAAAAGCGCGAGACCTCGAAATTCCCGAACCCGGCAATGGCGATGTCGCCCGGCACGTCGCGCCCGATGGACTTGAGATAGGTCAGAACACCAAAGGCCGGCACGTCCGAGACGCAGAACACACAATCGGTGTCAGGAAACTCGGCCAGCAATTTCGGCGCGGCGTTGGCCCCGTCTTCGATCGAGAGGGGCGGCTTGCCGATCTTCATCAACCGGTGCGCTGACAACCCCGCCGCCTGCATCGCATCGCGCCACCCGGCCCGTCGCGCGGCCCCGCGCGTCCAGGCGTCATCGGCCTCGCCCAGAAAGGCGATGTTCCTGTAGCCCTTGCCGATGAGCGCCGCCGTCATATCGGCCGCCGCCTTCCGGTTGGAAAACCCGATCGTGTGCTGCAGCGGGTCCTCGGGCACCTCCCAAAGCTCGACCACCGGCACATTCGCATCGCTCAACAGCGCCACGGTCCGGTCGCTGTGTCCGTCATAGGACAAGACTACGGCCTCGGGTCGGCGGCGCAGCATGGCCTCGACCAGTTCTTCCTCGCGCTGCTTGGAATAGTCGGTATAGCCCAGCAAAACCTGCTGCCCGATCTTTTCCAATGCCTCGGTCAGCGCCTGCACGGTTTCGGCAAAGTGAAGGTTGTTCAGCGACGGCACCAGCACCGCCACGAACCCGGACCGCTTGGTCGTCAGGCTGCCCGCCATCTGGTCAGGCACGTAATTCATCTGGCGTACGACCTCGAGAATCCGCTCGCGCGTCTCGCGCGAGACCGGGCTGTTCTTCTTCAAGGCCCGCGAAACGGTCATCCGCGACACGCCGGCGGCACGGGCAACGTCGCGCATGGTAACCGGCGATTTCGGAGAGTTTGGCACGCGGAGATCAGACCTATTGTTATCGGTCACAGTGTGACCCAACCCCCCGGCGCATTCAAGCCAAGGCGGCGGGTCACGTCGTCTCGCCGGGAACCAGCTTGGTCTCGACTTCAACCTGCTGCGGCACCGCCTCGCCCGCGAAGAGCGCATCCAGCAGACGCGCGACCTCTTCGCCGATCCGCCGCGCCTCGACCGAGACGGTGGTGATCCGCGGGTCCGACACCGCCGAGACCTCGAACGCCCCGAAGCCGGTCAGCGCGATGTCACCCGGCACCGCCATCCCCAGACGGCGGCAGGCACTGAGCACGCCGAACGCCACCGGGTCCGACACGCAGATCAGTGCGTCATAGGCAGCAAGCTCCCCCGCCAGACGCTCGACCAGTTCGGCGCCATGCCGCATCGACACCGGCGCGGGTCCGGCATCAAGGCAACGGATCACCGGAAGGCCCAGACGCTCGGCAGTGATCCGGGCGCCGCGCAAGCGTTCGCTGCCGCGACTGTCCGTGCCATCGGTTGTGCCGACAAAGGCCAGTTGACGACAGCCCTTGGTGGCCAGATGTCCCACGACGCGCCCCATCGCATCGGCGTTGGAAAACCCGACGGCGTGGCCAAGCGGTGCATCCGGCAGGTCCCACATCTCGATCACCGGGATCCCGCGTGCCGCCACCAGATCGCGCGTGGCCTCGGTGTGGTGTCCCCCCGTCATCACCAGCGCCTCGGGGTTCCGCGCCAGAAGCTGACGGACCAAATCTTCTTCCTTCTCGACCCGGTAATTCGTGGCCCCCAACAGCAACTGCATCCCGCTGCCTTCGATCGCGTTCGACAACCCGCGATAGGTCTCGGCGAAATTGGCGTTGTTGAGCGAGGGCAAGGTTACAGCGACAAATCCGCTTTTCTGGGTCCGGAACGCCGTCGCGCTGCTGTCATAGACATAGCCCAACCGGTCAGCCGCCTGCCGGATGCGGTTGCGCGTTTCGACGCTGACCGCCCGGTCTTCGCGAAAGGCGCGACTGACCGTCATCGGCGACACACCGACAGCCTCGGCCACATCGCGCATGGTGATCCGGGCGCCCATGACCGCTTACACCGCGACGCTGAGCCGTTCGGTCACGTGGTGATGAATGCGACCGTCAAAGTAAGCCTCGGTGATCTCGCCGGTCACATCGCGTGACTGGGCGCGATATGGACTGCCCAACGCGCCTTCCATGGCCGCGCGGTCCGGATAGGTGATCGCAAGGATCAACGGGAACTCGGGCGCGCCTTCGTCGCGCTCTTCACCGAACATCACGCTGACATCCGTCGCGCCGGGAAACTTCGTCCAAAGTGGCAGAAGCCGCGTCTTCACGGCGGCGCGAAACGCGTCGACATTCTCGGGCGCGACATGGCCCTCGAACAAAGCAAAACGTGTAATCATGCCGGTATCTCCTCTTTCGCACCGTTGAAGAACTCCATCACCGCCGCCTGATCCTCGCCGCCCAGTCCCGCCGCGGTCAGCATCCTATGGATCTCGGCGCAGAGGGCGGTCATCGGCATCGAGGTGCCGGTTTCCCGCGCAAGGTCATTCACCGCGTTCAGGTCCTTGACCATGTTGTCGATCCGGCCGGTGCGCCGGTAATCCTTGGTGGCAAAGCGCGGCAGATATTCCTGCAGCAGCGCACTGTCGGCCCGCCCGCCTTTCAGCGCCTGCGGGATCTTCTCGGCATCCACGCCTGCGTCCAGCGCCAGTTGCGTGGCTTCGGCCACGGCAAGGAAGCCAAGACCGCAAAGCACCTGATTGATCAGCTTGGTTGTCTGCCCCGCACCGGACGGCCCCATATGCGTATAGTTCGACGCCACATGCTTCAGCACCTGATGCGCCGCCTCGACATCCGCCGCCGCGCCCCCGGCCATCAACGTCAGCTCCCCGGTCAGCGCCTTCGGCGCGCCGCCCGACAAAGGGCTGTCGACCCAGCCCAAGCCACGCTCTTTCGCCCGAGCCGCAAAGTCGCGCGTTGCACCGGGGTCGATCGAGGACATGTCGACAATCAGCGTGCCGGTCGCCGCGCCCTCGACGATGCCACCCGCACCAAAGGCCGCGATCTCGACGATGCGCGAGGCGTTGAGCGAGGTGATGACAAAGCTGTTGCCCGCTGCCGCTTCCGCCGACGAGCTGGCCGCGACCGCGCCCTTCTCGACCAGGGCTGCGACCTTTTCGGGGTCGAGGTCGAACACCGTCAGCGCGTTGCCGGTGTCCAGAAGCCGCGTGCCGATGGCACCGCCCATCGCACCGGCGCCGACCAATCCGATCCGTTCGCTCATAGCGACGCCGTAATGCCGCCGTCGACGAACAGCGTGTGCCCGTTGACGAAGCTTGATGCGGCCGAAGACAGGAAGACGCAGGCGCCGACCAGCTCCTCGACATTGCCCCAGCGTCCGGCGGGCGTCCGCTTTTCAAGCCAGGCCGAGAACTCGGGATCCGCGACAAGCGCGGCGTTCAGCGGCGTGTCGAAATAGCCGGGCGCAATCGCGTTGCACTGAAGCCCGTGCTTGGCCCAGTCGGTCGCCATACCCTTGGTCAGGTTACCGACCGCGCCCTTGGTCGCGGTATAAGGCGCGATGCCCGGTCGGGCGAGCGCGGTCTGCACGCTGGCGATGTTGATGATCTTGCCCGCCCCGCGCCCGATCATGTGCCGCGCAACGGCTTGGCCAACATGGAAGACGCTGGCGATGTTGGTTTGCAGCAAGCGCTCGAACGCATCCGCCGGGAAGTCCTCCAACGCGGTGCGGTGCTGCATGCCGGCGTTGTTGACGAGGATATCGATGCCACCCGTCGCCGTCTCGAACCCATCAACGGCGTCGCGCACCGCGTCATGATCGGTCACGTCGAAAGCGAGCGTGGTCACATTTGCCCCCTCGCCCGTCAGCGTCGCCGCCGCGGCCTCAAGCTTGGCCGCATCGCGCCCGTTCAACACGATATCGGCACCGGCTTCGGCCAGACCGCGGGCCAGGGCGAAGCCTATTCCCTGCGACGACCCGGTGACGAGGGCGCGTTTGCCCGATAAAGAAAACAAGTCCGACATGAAGCGCTCCCGGTTGTTGACCCCATTGACGCGGGGCGAATGTTACGGATAACATGTTACCGGTAACAACCTCTTGTCAACCCGCAATCTTCAAGCCCAAAGGCACCGCCCATGAAAACCATCACCGTTCACGCTGCCAAGGATTTGCGGATCGACGAACACGACACGCCCAGTCCCGGCCCGGGCGAGGTTCTGATCCGGATGGAGCGTGGCGGCATCTGCGGCTCGGACCTGCATTACTACAACCACGGCGGCTTCGGCACGGTGCGCTTGCGGGAACCGATGATCCTCGGTCACGAGGTCGCCGGTCAGGTCGCGGCATTGGGCCCGGGCGTCACCGGCCTAACGGAAGGCGCCCGTGTCGCGGTGTCCCCCTCGCGACCTTGCGGCACCTGCGGCTTTTGCCAAGCGGGCCAGCAGAACCACTGCCTGAACATGCGGTTCTATGGCTCGGCCATGCCCTTCCCGCACATACAAGGCGCGTTCCGCGAATGGCTGGTGGCGGATGCCGCGCAATGTGTGGTTGCCGATGGATTAAGCGCCGGCGAGGCGGCGATGGCTGAACCTTTGGCCGTTGTCCTGCACGGTGCGCGTCTGGCCGGAGCGTTGGCGGGCAAGCGCGTGCTGGTCACCGGCTGCGGCCCGATCGGTCTTCTGGCGGTCAGCGTGGCGCGTGCCTATGGCGCCCTTCAGATCGCCGCCACCGACATCACGCCCTTCACGCTGGCCAAGGCCCGCGAGGTTGGCGCGGATGACACCTTCAACGTGGCCGAAACGCCCGACGCGCTTGCGCCATTCACGGCAGACAAAGGCCATTTCGACGTGCTCTTCGAATGCAGTGGCGTCGCGTCTGCCCTGGCCGCGGCCGTGCCCGCCCTCAGACCCGGCGCAACCGTTCTGCAACTGGGTCTGGGTGGCGACATGACACTGCCGATGCAAGCGATGACGGCGAAGGAACTGGTGCTGAAAGGCTCGTTCCGGTTCCACCACGAATACCCGCTTGCGGTCCAGATGATGCAAGCCGGGCGGATCGATGTCTCACCCCTGATCACCCAGAGCTTTGCCCTGGACGAGGCGCAAACCGCCTTCGAGACCGCCTCGGACCGGCATCAATCGGTCAAGGTACAGATCGCGTTTTAGGAAGAGCCACCGGACCAGCTGATCCGGGTGAATGGTGCGGTCGAGAAGACTCGAACTTCCACGGGAGTTACCCCACAGCGACCTCAACGCTGCGCGTCTACCAATTCCGCCACGACCGCACGTCCCGGCTTCGGGTGGCGGGGGTTTAGCGTCAGTCCGCGACGTTGTGAAGGGGGGAAATGCGGAAATCCGTCTGCGCGGCGTGATTGCCTCTCGGAAACCGGCGGACTAGGAGAGACGCATGGCCGTCGAATGGATCACCAGCACAGCGCCCGTGGCATATGACGCCGCTCTTGCCGCGATGGAGCAGCGGGTGGCCGGGATTCGCGCGGGCACCGAAGCCGAGGCGATCTGGCTGCTCGAGCATCCGCCGCTTTATACCGCTGGCACCTCGGCCAATGAGGCTGACCTGAAAGAGCCCGACCGCTTCCCCGTGCATCGCACGCGGCGCGGCGGGCAGTTCACCTATCACGGGCCGGGGCAGCGCGTGGCTTACGTCATGTTGGACGTCGCGGCCCGCGGCAAGGATGTCCGCCGTTTCGTCGAACAACTGGAAGCCTGGGTCATTGCCGCGCTGGCCGAGTTCAATGTCACCGGCGAGGTCCGCGAAGGCCGCGTTGGGGTTTGGGTCACTCGGCCCGAGAAACCACTCCTGCCCGACGGCACCCCGCGCGAGGACAAGATTGCAGCCCTTGGCGTGCAGATGCGGAAATGGGTCAGTTTCCACGGGCTGTCGATCAACGTCGAACCGGACCTCTCGCATTTCGACGGGATCGTGCCCTGCGGCATCTCGGACCACGGGGTCACGTCACTGGTCGATCTGGGCCTGCCGGTGACGCTGGGCGATGTCGACGTGGCGCTGAAGAAGACCTTTGCGTCGACGGTTCAGAGTTTCTCGAACCCGCCCGGGCAGACGAACTGACCGAAGGCGCCATAGCAGGTGGCGCGCCGTTCATAGCCTTCAAGATCAACCTTCAGGAACAGATGCTGGTCGGTATAGGTGACATCGAGCCCCGACCGCAGCAGATCATAGCAGTCGTTCGGCCGGAGCTTGCAGGCCGTCAGCGCAAGATTTTCAGCGGTGCTGCGCCCTTGACCGATATCCTCTTTGGCGACGCCGATCATGACCTGCTCGCGCAGCACGGCTTCTGCGTCCGCCTCCTCCGGCTTGGTGAAATAAGCGGCGACGGCCGCAAGGACCAGCAAACCAATCAGAAAACGCATGAGACCTCCTGTCCGACCCCGCCGCTTTATTGACAGGCTCGGGGGGCTGCCGCAACATCCCCCGAACCGGACGACAGGGGCGGGATGAGCACCGAAGACATCTATCACCGACCGACGACGCTGAGCCAGGCGCTTGAAGCGCTGGCCGAGACCCCGTTTCGGATCGCGGCCGGGTGCACCGACCTGTTCCCGGCGACCGAGCGCAAGGTGCTGCAGGGGCCGGTTCTGGACATCACCGGCATCGGCGAACTGCGGGGCATCTCGCACGGGCCGGACGGCGTGACGATGGGGGCGACGACCACATGGCGCGACGTGATCGAGGCCGACCTTCCGCCCGCCTTCGACGGGTTGAAACTGGCGGCCCGCGAAGTCGGCGCGCGTCAGATCCAAGCGCGCGGCACGCTTGCCGGGAACCTTTGCAATGCGTCGCCCGCCGCGGATGGCGTGCCGCCCTTGCTGACCTTGGACGCGGTGGTGGAACTGGCCAGCCTGCGGGGGACGCGACAGCTTCCATTGTCAGACTTCCTCAAGGGACCGCGAGACGTCGACCGTGCCCCGGACGAGATTGTGACGCGCTTGCATATCCCCGCGAAAGCCACGGAAGGCCAAGGCTTTTTCCTGAAACTCGGGGCGCGGAAATACCTTGTGATCTCAATCGCGATGACCGCCGCGCGTATCGTGCTGAAAGACGGGATCGTGCAAGACGCGGCCCTTGCCATCGGGGCCTGTTCGCCGGTTGCGACGCGTTTGCCTAAAGCCGAGGCGGCGTTGATCGGCCAGCCATTGGACGTCGCGCGGATTACCGGCGACTTGATCGAGCCCGTCCTTGCACCGATTGACGATGCGCGGGCCGATGCGGGCTATCGCCGGGGGACGGCGACCGAACTGCTGCGCCGGACCCTGGCCCCGCTCACCCCGGAGCGGGCAGCATGACGCGGTTGGTAATCTGGGGAAAAACGTATGAGATTCAGAGTGCTCCGGGACGACGCTTGTCCGAAGTTCTGCGCGATGAGTTGAACCTGAAAAGCGTCAAGGTCGGGTGCGACGCCGGGGATTGCGGCGCCTGCACCGTGCTGGTCGATGGTGCGCAGGTCTGTGCCTGTCTGGTCCCTGTTGCGCAGGCCGATGGCGCGACGATCGAGACGCTGGAAACAGCCGAACCTGATTTGGCGAAGACACTGCAGGCGGCGTTTCTGGATCACGGGGCCGCGCAATGCGGGATCTGCACGCCCGGCATGATGATGGCAGCGATGGAGCTTTTGCGCGCAAATTCAACACCTTCACGCAGGGAAGTTGAAGACGCGCTTGGCGGCGTTCTGTGCCGCTGCACCGGCTATGCCAAGATCGTGGATGCGGTGGTGGGGCTGGCGCCTCGGGCTGCACGGGCGAATGGGCATGCGGTGGGTGTGCCGCTGCGCCGTCTGGACGGTCAGCCCAAGGTCGACGGGTCCGAAGTGTTCGGCGCCGATGCTGGCCCCGCCGAGGCTCTGCTGGTTCGCGCGGTACGCGCGCCGCATTTCCATGCGCAGTTCCGGTTTGGCGATCTCGGCGCCTGGGTGGCTTCAACAGGTGTGCTCAAGGTTCTGACAGCGCAGGATATTCCCGGCCAGAACCGCTTTGGCGTTATCCCGCCTTTGGCCGACCAGCCCGCGCTGGCCGAGGACACGGCCCGGTTCCTTGGCGAAGCCGTCGCGCTGGTGGTGGGGCCGGCGGATGTTGTCGAACCGCTGGACCTTTCGACCTTCCCCGTCGACTGGGAGCCGCTGGACCATGCCATGACCGAGGCCGATGGGCCGACCGCCCCGCTGCTGCACGACGCGCGTGACGGCAACGTTCTGATCAAGGGGCGTGTCGCATCGGGCGACCCCGAGGGCGCGCTGGCGCAATCGGCGCATGTGGCCGAGGGGCGGTTCCAGACCTCGTACGTGGAACATGCGTATATCGAGCCGGAAGCGGGTGTCGCGTGGATGGACGGCGACACGCTGGTCATTCACGCCTGCACGCAAGCGCCGATCATGGACCGGGACGACACGGCGCTGGTGCTGGGCCTGCCGCAGGACAAGGTGCGGATCGTGCCGACGGCGGCGGGCGGTGGGTTCGGCGCCAAGCTGGACCTGTCGGTGCAACCGCTGATCGGTCTCGCCGCGATGGTCACCGGGCAGCCCTGCCGCATGGTCTACACCCGCAACGAGTCGATGCGCGCCAGCACCAAGCGCCACCCCGGCACCATGGCCGCACGCATCGGCGCCGATGCCGAGGGCCGCGTGACCGGCATGGTGTTTGACGGCGATTTCAACACCGGCGCCTATGCCAGTTGGGGGCCAACCGTGGCGACCCGCGTGCCGGTCCATGCCTCGGGCCCCTATCGCACGCCGAACTACCGGGCCGAGGCGCGCGCCATACACACCAACGGACCGACCGCGGGCGCGTTCCGCGGTTTCGGTGTGCCGCAGGCGGCCATCATGCAGGAACTGCTGTATGACGATCTGGCCGCGAAATGCGGGATCGACCGGCTGGCCTTCCGGCGGATCAATGCTTTTGTCGATGGTGACAAAACGCCGTCCGGCCAAACCCTTGCCTCGGTCGGGATGCTGGAATGCCTTGATGCGCTCGCCCCCGCTTGGGAACGCGCGCTGGCCGAGGCCGCCGCGCATGGCAACGGCCCGACGCGGCGCGGCGTCGGCATTGCCTCTTGCTGGTACGGGTGCGGGAACACGGCGCTTCCGAACCCCTCGACCATCCGGATCGGGATCACGCCCGACGGACGGCTCAGGCTGCATCAGGGGGCGACCGATATCGGCCAAGGCGCCAATACGGTGATCGCGCAGATCGCCGCTGACGCCTTGGGGCTGTCGATCGAGGCAGTGGAGCTTGTCGGCCCCGATACCGGCGTAACACCGGATTGCGGCAAGACCTCGGCCTCGCGTCAGACCTTCATCACCGGCCGGGCCGCCGAAGCCGCGGGTCGTGCCCTTCGGGCCGAGATCCTCCGGCACACAAATTTCTCGGACGCCGCCGTTTTGTCGCTTGCGGGTGCCACGCTGACCGCGACCGAGAACGGCAAGACGCAGGTCATCGAACTGGGGGCCGCGAACGCGCAAGGCTATGCGCTGATGGCCGAAGAAACCTATGACCCGCCGACCACGGTTCTGGACGCGGATGGTCAGGGCACGCCCTACGCGCTTTACGGCTTCGGAGCGCAGATTGCCGAGGTCGAGGTCGACCTTGCCCTTGGCACCACGCGGGTTCTGAAGATGACGGCGGCGCATGATGTGGGCCGCGCGATCAACCCGCTGCTGGCCGAGGGGCAAATCGAAGGCGGCATCGCACAGGGGCTTGGGCTAGCGCTGATGGAGGAATTCCTGCCCGGCCGGACCGAGAACCTGCATGACTATCTGATCCCGACCGTCGGCGACATGCCCGAGATCACCTCGATCCTGATCGAGAAGCCTGACCCCGAAGGCCCGATGGGCGCGAAAGGTCTGGGCGAACACGTGCTGATCCCGACCGCGCCTGCGATCCTGAACGCGATCCGCCATGCGACGGGGGCGAACCTGACCAAGGCACCCGCCCTGCCCCACCGCGTGCGCGCGGCAATCGGCGCGGCGGAGTTCGAGGCGAACTCCGGTCCAAAATCCGACACGGATTTTGCGGAGACCGCATCGGTCTCCGGAGCGGTTTCCGTGTCGGAAACCGGGACGCCACATGGCTCGTAGGCGACGCGATACCAACCTGCCTGCGCCATTCCTGAAACGGCTGACGCTGATCGCGGACCTGATGGGCGATCGCAAAGCCTACCCTATGAACCTGCCCTGGCTCGACCCGGACCGGTTTGAGCTGACCTTCGACACCCCGGTCACCATCATTGTCGGCGAGAACGGCTCTGGCAAATCCACGCTGATCGAAGGCATCGCCTCTCTGGCGGGGTACGATGAGGCAGGCGGTGGCAAAGGGTACCGACCGGTGGATCACAGCATGGCGGTGGATGTAAGCGGGGCCGGCCTCGCACAGGCGCTGCGGGCAAGCTGGTTGCCCAAGGTGACCGATGGCTGGTTCTTCAAGGCCGAGAGTTTCTTCTCGGTCGCGCGCTACCTCGACGAAGCAGCACAGCTTGATCCCTTCAAACCGCCACCACCTGACTTCCTCTCGCATTCCCACGGCGAAGGGTTCATCCGCTTCTTCGAAGAACGGATGGCGCGGCAGGGCATCTATTTCATGGACGAACCGGAAAGCGCGCTGTCGCCCAACCGGCAACGCGAATTGCTCTGTGTGCTTGCAGGCATTCAGGAGGCTGCCACGGCGCAGGTTATCATGGCCACGCATTCGCCCATTCTGATGGCGGTGCCGGGCGCGACAGTGCTTGAGATGACGCGGCTCGGGCCAGAGCCCGTGGCCTTAGTGGACACCGCGCATTTCAAGCTATACCACGACTTCGTCACCGACCCGGCAGGCTTCGTGGATGCGGCGCTGACGGAGGCAAAGCCATGAGCACAAAAGAGAAGATCCGCTGCGACGCCTGTCCGGTGATGTGCTATATCGCGCCGGGCCGGGCCGGGGCCTGTGACCGCTATGCCAATGAAGACGGTAAGATTATCCGGGTCGATCCACTGACCATCCTTGACGGACGCATCGCCAAGGGCGACGCGGTGAAACCGTTCCTGTCCGCCGACTGGGACGGCACCACCGCCAGCGGCGAGGAGGTCGCGGTCTCGGCCATCGGGGCTGGCACGACCTATCCCGACTACAAGCCCGCCCCTTTCATCGTCAGCCGCCAGATCGAGGGCGTGGACGCGGTGACGGTCGTGACCGAGGCGATTTTTTCCTATTGCGGGGTCAAGGTAAAGATCGACACCGATCGGCATCTGGGGCACGAAACCGCAAAGGTGCGCGCAAAGGGCGAGATCGTCGGGCATGTGATGACCGCCGAATACGGCTCGCAGATGCTCTCGCTGGGCGGGGTCGAGCACCTGACGGGCGGCTCCAAGGCCGAAGGGCGCGCAACCTGTGCCGCCCTGATGGCGCTTTGCAACAAGGAAGCGGTGGAACTGACCATCGACGGTGGCTCGACCGTCGTCGTCGCGGCCGGGCAACCGCCAATCGTGGACGGTGTGACCGAAGACCGGATGCGGGTCGGCTGCGGGTCGGCCACGATCGGGATGTTCGCCAGCCAGTGGAAAGGCCATGTCAACGAGGTTGTTGTCGTCGATGACCACATCACCGGCGTCGTTTCCGAGCATCAGGCGGGCAAGGTGATCGACTGGCCCGACACCGGCATTCGGATCAAGGGGCATCGCTCGACGCCCGGACGGTATTTCAAGGTGGCCGAGCCGGGCCTCGGCTGGGGCGGCACCGATATCGATGACCCGTTGTCGATCCTTGGGGACTGGCGCGTTGCGAAAGGCGCACGGCCCGGGCTGACATTGCTGATGGTCTCGACCACAGGCGAGCACGCGGCGTTTTACGAGCTGGATGACGACCTACAACCGCAGCAGAAACCGATGCCCGAGGCGCTGCAAGCCTCGGTCGACCTGATTGCCGAGAATTGCGAGCCTGCGCGCGCGACCGTCCTGTTTATGGGCGGCGCCGGGGGGTCGCTGCGCTCGGGCGTAACGCGGAACCCGATCCGGCTGACCCGCTCGGTGCAGGAGGAGATCACGCGGGTGACGCTGGGGGGCGTGCCCGCCTATGTCTGGCCGGGCGGCGGGATCACGGTGATGGTCGATGTGGCGGAACTGCCGGACCACGCCTTTGGCTATGTGCCGACCCCGGCCTTGGTGGCACCGTTGGAATTCACCCTGCCCCGCCACGAGTACATCGCCCTTGGCGGCCACGCCGAGGCCATTCGCACGCTGGACGATGTGCTGGAAACCGGGGGCGAATATGGTGCGGCAACGCAGGTGATCGGCACCAAGCGATGACCGGGCGCGCAGCGGCGCAGATGTTGCCGGACGGGCGTTTGCACCTGCACCACGGACCGATTGACCTGATCCTGTCAGTCGAGGGGCCCGACCGCGACGCGGCATTGCAGGCAGCAAGCACGCGGTTCGAACATGTGCTGGACGAGCTTGTCGCCGAGCTTCCGGCTCTGACCGCCTCCTATGACGGCGCAGAGTTCGAGGGGCCAATTGCCCGCGCGATGGCAAGGGCCGTCGCGCCGCTCGCCGTGGACCGGTTCGTGACCCCGATGGCGGCCGTGGCGGGTGCGGTGGCCGATGACATCATCGCCAGTCTTGACGGGTTCGACCTGCGGAAGGCCGTTGCCAACAATGGCGGCGATATCGCGCTGTTTCTAAAGGGCGATGCCACATTTCAGGCGGCGTCGCCCACGGGGGGTGTCACGATCACCGCCGCCTCGGGGCTTCGCGGGGTTGCGACATCCGGTTGGCGGGGGCGCAGCCAGTCGCGGGGCATTGCGGATGCGGTCACGGTTCTGGCCCAGACGGCGGCCCGCGCCGACGCGGCGGCCACGCTGATTGCAAACGCGGTGGACTTGCCGGGGCACAGGGCGATCACGCGGCGCCCGGCCCACCAGATCGAAGCCGTCCCGCAACTGAAGGACATCGAGGTGACCGTGGAGGTCGGCCCATTGACACCGGAAGACGTCGACGCGGCGCTGAGCCGCGGTGCAACCTATGCGCAGCAGTTGGTTGACGCGGGCCTGATCGCCCAAGCGGCACTTCTTCTGAACGGCGAGACGCGGATCATCGGGTCAGCAGATAGCGCGACAGCGCTTCCGGTTGATCGGTCATGATCAAGCCGACCCCGGCGTCCAGCAACCGGCCCCAAACGGCGCCGGGGCGCTGCAACGCACGGGCATCCGACAGGCCACAGCAATGCACCTGGTCCATTGTATAGGTTCCGAACCGGATCAGGTCGCCCGCGAACCCGGTGGCGCGGCGCAACAGGTTGAGGTCGTCGAACCAGATCTCGACCGCTGCGACATCGGCCTCGCGCATGGCGACGATGGTCGCCAGATCCTGTGCCGTGCGCAGCCGGAACTTCGCCATCACCATGATGTCGAACGTCTCCTCCAGAGTGAGGAGCGCGGGGATGTCGCTGCTGTCGTGCACGTCAATCTTCAGCGTACCAAGGTCCTGGCACCCCAGCGCCGCCACCGCCCTGGCCACGCCTTCCAGATCCTCCGCGCGCTTGACGTCCAGATCGAAGATCGCCCCGGTCTGGTCGAGCGCGCGAAACGCGTCGTCCAGCGTTGGCACGATCTCGGATGTCAAAGGCGCGGCATCACCGCCCGCCCCGGCTTTCAAGGTCAGGCCACGCAGAGTTTCAGCCCGAACACCATTCGCCGACCCGGTGCCGGCGGTCATGCGATCAAGCGTCCTGTCATGCATCAGATAGGGGACGCCATCCCCATCCAACCGAACATCGACTTCGACCACGTCCCAACGGCCCGCGGCCCGAATGGCGCCCAGCGAGTTTTCCGGCAAAGGATCCCAAAGGCCACGATGCACCGAGATCATCGGCTGACGCCGATTGGCGCGGAACCGCGCTTTCACAGCCGCTCGGCGCGTCGTCGGGTACAGGGCCGACGAGACGTTGGCCTGAAATTCTGTACTCTGCGTTCCCTTCATGGCCTCGATGCTTTGGCACGGCCTGTGATCAGACTATCGCGGGCGTCCCTTGTTGCAATCAAAAGTTGTCGCACCCGACGCCGCCGGTCGGACATTGCCCCAAGAACGTGAAGGTTTCATGTCTCTTGACGCCCCGACGTGAGGGGGCCATTCACCGCCCATGACGAAACTTGCTTTGATCACCGGTGCTTCGCGCGGCCTTGGGGCCGCTCTGGCCGAGGCGCTTGCCGAAACCCATCATGTTGTCGCGGTCGCGCGCACCGTTGGCGGCCTTGAAGAACTGGACGACCGCATTCAGGCACAGGGTGGTGCGGCAACGCTTGCCCCGCTTGACGTGACGGATGCCGGTGCAATGGCGACGCTCTGCCGGTCGATCCACGACCGTTGGGGCACGCTGGATGTCTGGTGTCATGCGGCCGTGCACGCGGCACCGTTGTCGCCCGCGAATCATATCGATGCCAAGGACATGGCGAAATCGGTTGCGACGAATGTCACGGCGACATCGGTGTTGATCCCCTATATCGCGCCGCTTCTGGGCGACACGGGCACAGCGGTGTTCTTCGAGGATGCAGGCGCCACCGGCAAATTCTTCGGAGCCTATGGCGCGACCAAGGCCGCGCAGGTGGCGCTGGCGCGTAGCTGGCAGGCCGAGACCGAGAAGACCGGACCCCGGGTTCTGGTGCTGACCCCACCGCCGATGCCGACGGCCACGCGGGCCCGGTTCTTCCCGGGCGAGGATCGCGGCCCCTTGACTTCGGAACGGGATGCGGCCGCCGAGATCATCGGCACCCTGTGAGGTTTGATGCGCGTTCCCCCAGCCTGACCTAACGCCGCTTTAACCCGGCGCACGGTATAATAGGGGTGGGAGAACGGTGGCATAACGGACTGCCGTTTTTCGATTCGGCCCGCGACCTTGCGTGCCACCTTGCCGACCCGAAGCGCGTCCAATAAGTCAGGGTCATGCGCATACTCATCACCAATGACGACGGGATCAACGCCCCCGGCCTGAAAGTCCTTGAAGCCATCGCGACCGAATTGGCGGGCGACGATGGCGAGGTCTGGACCGTTGCGCCCGCTTTCGAGCAATCGGGCGTCGGCCATTGCATCAGCTACACGCATCCGACGATGCTGTCGCAATTCGGGCCGCGCCGGTTCGCCGCCGAGGGCTCGCCCGCCGATTGCGTGCTGGCCGCGCTCTATCAGGTGATGAAGGACAACCCGCCCGATCTGGTGCTCTCGGGCGTCAATCGGGGCAACAACGCCGCCGAAAACGTGCTTTACTCCGGCACCATCGGCGCATCGATGGAAGCGGCCCTGCAAGGCTTGCCCTCGATTGCGCTCAGCCAGTTTTATGGCCCCGATAACAACAGCTTGGACAACCCGTTTGAAGCCGCTTCGGTGCATGGCACCGCGATGGTGCGCAGCCTGTTGCGGCACGGGATCTGGGACGACAGCGATTATCGGCTGTTCTACAACGTCAATTTCCCGCCGGTGCCCGCCGACGCCGTGAAAGGCCAGCGCATCACCACGCAGGGCTGGCGCAAGGAAACCAATATGGGGGTCGAACCGCATCGCTCGCCCTCGGGCCGCATGTTCCTTTGGGTGAAGGGCGGGCCGCAGCATTTGCCGACCGTGCCGGGCAGCGACGTGGCCGCCAATCTAGAGGGCTACATCTCGATCACGCCGCTTCGCGCCGACCTGACCGCGCACGAGACGCTGGACACATTGAAGGCACGGCTCGACACATGACCCTCGACGCTGAAGCCAAGATGCAGTTTCTCTTCGCCCTCCGCTCGCGCGGGGTGATGGACAAACGCGTCCTTGAAGCGATGGAAAAGATCGACCGTGGCGCGTTCGTGAAGGGCCTGTTTGCCGAGCGCGCCTACGAGGACATGCCGCTGCCGATCGCCTGTGGTCAGACGATCAGCCAGCCGTCGATTGTCGGGTTGATGACGCAGGCCTTGCAAGTTGATCCGCGCCACAAGGTGCTCGAGATCGGAACCGGCTCGGGCTATCAGGCTGCGATCCTCAGCCAATTGGCGCGGCGCGTCTATACGATGGACCGCCACAAGCGGCTGGTGACCGAGGCGCAGGCGGTCTTCGACGCGCTCGATCTGGCAAACATCACGGCAATCGCCTCGGACGGCACGCGCGGACTGCCGGAACAGGCGCCCTTCGACCGCATCCTGATCACCGCCGCCGCCGAAGACCCGCCGGGTCCGCTGCTGGCCGAGCTCAAGGTCGGCGGCATCATGGTGGTGCCGGTCGGGCAATCGGACGCGGTTCAGGCGCTGATCAAGGTCACCCGCACCGAAACCGGCTTCGACTATGACGAGTTGCGACAGGTGCGCTTCGTTCCGCTGGTCGAGGGCATGGGGGCCGACTGAGGCGCTGATTTCCCGCAGGTTTTCGCGGAATTTCACTGGCACAACACGGTCGAAAAGTGTTAACATCTTGTGAAATGGCAGGCGGTGCGACCCATATGTAGCGGTCGGCCTTCGAAACGGCTCCGCAAAGAGGGCCTTGGTAACGCGGTGAGGAGTAGGCAGATCATGAGAAACGCGGCATTCAAGATCCTGATGACCGGCAGCGTATTGGCGTTGGCTGGCTGTAGCGGCGGAACCGGTGGAAGTTTCTTCGACGGGTTCGACATGGACCTGCGCGGCAGCGCCGGTCAGCTTGACACCTCGGAAGCGGCGCAGACGGCGTCTGTGGCACGGCCCCAGCCGGACGAGCGCGGCGTGGTCACCTATCCCGGCTATCAGGTCGCAATGGCCCGGCGCGGCGACACGGTGAAAACCGTTGCGGCGCGGATCGGTCTTCCGGCCGAGGAACTGGCCCGGCACAACACCCTGCCCGACACCGTCATCCTGCGCGAAGGCGAGATCCTGGCGTTGCCGCGTCGCGTCACCGCAGAACCGATGCCGCTGGGTGCGGATGGCTCGGTCGATGTTGTCGCCCTTGCAGGCGATGCCATCGAAACGTCGGGCACATCGTCCGCCCCGATGATCGGCGACGAGCCCTCGCGTCACCGCGTCAGACCTGGCGAGACAGCGTTCTCGATCGCCCGCACCTATGACATCCCGGTCGCCGAATTGGCGGAATGGAACGGCCTTGGCCCGGACCTTGCCTTGCGCGTGGGCCAATACCTGCTGATCCCGATCCCGGCCAACCCGGTGCAGTCGCAGAATGTGCGCGTGGCCTCGATCGAGGGACCGGGTGTCGGCAGTTCGACCCCTGTGCCGCCCTCGGCCTCGCGCCCCTTGCCGACCGACGACCCGGAACCGGTTGTCGCGGCACGCGCGTCAGACCCGGCCCCGGTGGCTGCGGCCCCCGCGCCCGAGGCACCGAAGCCGCTTGAAAACACGCAGACCGCAGCTTCTGACACCTCGAAGCTCACGATGCCCGTGCAAGGCGCAATCATTCGCCCCTATGCCAAGGGCACGAACGAAGGCATCGGCATCTCGGCCAATGCTGGCAGCCAGGTTGTCGCCGCCGATGATGGCACCGTGGCCGCCATTACGCGCGACACCGATCAGGTGCCGATCCTTGTCATCCGGCACTCGGGCAACCTGCTGACGGTGTATGCCGGTGTTGACGAGATCGCCGTTGAGAAAGGCGACAGCGTCCGCCGGGGCGAGCAAATCGCCGTGGTCCGGTCGTCTGCCCCGCCGTTCCTGCATTTTGAAGTGCGCGAAGGGTTCGACAGCGTCGATCCGGGACCATACCTGAACTGAGGACGGAATGACGGGGCAAAACTCGACGCTGAGTTTTGCCAAGTTTCTTGAAAGAAACTTGGACGCGCGACATGTTTGAAACGGTCGCCGTACCGGTATGGGTCCTTCTTCTGGTCGCGCTTTTCGCCGCTCTTTCGATCCTCGAGCGTGTCATCGGTCCGTCGATCCGCTGGTTCTTCCGCAAGCGCGCCGAGCGTGTGGTGGCCGAGGTCAACAAGCGGCTGGAACGTCCCATAGAGCCGTTCAAGCTGGCGCGTCGCACCGACATGATCCAGCGTTTGAAATACGACCCCGAAGTGGCCGAGGCCATCGTCGCACACACCGCCGAGGCCGGGCTGCGCGAGGACGTCGCCTTCGAACAGGTCGAACGCTATGCGCGCGAAATCGTGCCGTCGTTTTCGGCCAGTGCTTATTTCGGGTTCGGCACCCGCCTTTCGAAATGGGTCAGCCAGATGCTGTTCCGTGTCAGGCTGGGCGCGTTTGACGAGGAAAACATCTCGGCCATCGATCCCGAGGCAACGGTGGTCTTCGTAATGAACCACCGCTCGAACATGGATTACCTGCTGGTCACATGGCTTGCTGCCGAGCGCTCGGCCCTGTCCTATGCCGTGGGCGAATGGGCGCGGGTCTGGCCCCTGTCGTCGCTGATCCGCAGCATGGGGGCGTTCTTCATCCGGCGAAAGTCGCGCAGCCCGCTCTATCGCAAGGTGCTGGCGCGCTATGTGCAGATGGCGACGCAAGGCGGGGTGACGCAGGCGGTGTTCCCGGAAGGTGGCTTGTCGCTTGATGGGAAAATCGCGCAACCGAAGCTTGGGTTCCTGTCCTATATCGTCTCGGGCTATCGGCCAGACGGGCGGGATGTGGTCTTTGTCCCCGTGGCGCTGAACTATGACCGGGTGCTGGAAGACCGGGTGTTGATCAAGGCACACCAGTCCGGCACGCGCCGGTTCCGGGCGGCGATCCCGACGGCGGTTGGCTTCGCGTTCCGGCATCTCTGGAAGAAGCTGCGCGGCAAGTTCTACAAGTTTGGCTATGCGGCGGTGTCATTTGGCGAGCCCGTGTCACTGGCACAATTCAGCGAGAGCCATCCGGGCGATACCACCAAGGCGCTTGGGGCCGAGTTGAAAAGCCGGATCAATGCGATCATTCCCATTCTGCCCGTGCCGCTGATTGCCACCATCCTTGAAGCACAGTCCGGCCCCATTGCGCGCGAGACGCTGGTGGCGGAAACCGAGGCGCTGCACGCCCGGCTGACCGGGACCAAGGCGCATGTGCATATCCCGCGCGGTGATCTGGACTATGCGGTCGAAGCCGGTCTGCGCCTGCTGGTACTGCGTCGGCTGGTGACCGAAACGCCCGAGGGGCTTGCCGTGACCCCTGGCGAAGAGGCGGTGCTGGCGTATTACGCCAATTCAATCCGCCATCTTGTCGAACAGGCTTAGTGCCCCGCCCCAAGCTGGCCAAGGCGCACGCTGTAATCCACGGCGATCTCGTAATCCGGGTCGTCGTCACTGTCGACAACAAGGCTGCCCGCTTTCGTCAGAAGCTGGTGACAGTCGCGGCTGAGATGGCGAAGCTGCAGGGCCTTGCCCGCCGCCTCGTACTTTGTGGCCATCGCCTCGATCGCGGTCAGGGCCGACTGGTCGACGACGCGGCTTTCGGCAAAGTCGACGATGACAAGGCTGGGGTCGCTTGACGGGTCGAACAGTTCGGCAAAGCCATCGGCCGATCCGAAGAAGAGCGGACCGCGCACTTTGTAAACCTTGGCGCCTTCCGGCGTTTCGTACGTGGTGGCGTTGATCCGCGTGGCATTGTTCCACGCATAGGCCAGCGCCGACACGATGACGCCGACGAAGACCGCGGTCGCAAGGTCATAGGCCACGGTCACGCCGGTCACCAACAGGATGACGAAGGCGTCCGTCAGCGGCACTTTGGTCAGCACCTTGATCGAGTTCCACGCGAATGTGCCGATCACCACCATGAACATGACGCCCACCAATGCAGCCAGCGGGATCATCTCGATCACCGGGCTGGCGACAACGATGAAAAGCAGCAAGAAAAGCGCGGCGGTGATCCCGGCGATGCGCGTGCGGCCACCCGATTTCACGTTGATCATTGACTGACCGATCATCGCGCAACCGCCCATCCCGGCGAAGAAGCCGGTGACGGTGTTTGCAGCCCCCTGAGCGACGCATTCCTGACTGGCGCCACCGCGCTTGCCTGTGATCTCGCCCACAAGGTTCAGCGTCAGCAGGCTTTCGATCAGGCCGATAGCGGCAAGGATCAGCGCGTAAGGCAGGATGATCCAAAGCGTCTCAAGCGTGAACGGCGCCCGCGGCGTGCCGTAAAGCCCCTCGCCCTCGCCGAACGGGTTATGCCATGTCGGCAACCCGCCCTCGATCGAGGCCATGTCGCCCACGCGCGGCACGTCGAGGCCGAAGACGATCACGATCAGCGCAACGATCTCGATGCCCGCCAGCGGCGCAGGCACCGCCTTGGTGATCCGCGGCATCACCCAGATGATCGCCATCGTCAGCGCCACCAAGGCCAGCATCAGGAACAGCGGCGTGCCCGAAAGCCACTCACCACCGCCCATGCCGTGGCCGGTGACCTCAAGTGTGTCGGGGTCTTTGAACTGGCTGAGCTGTGCCAGGAAAATCACGATCGCAAGACCGTTGACGAAGCCCAGCATCACCGGATGCGGGACCAGACGAATGAACTTGCCGAACCGCAACACACCTGCGGCGATCTGGATCAGCCCCATAAGGATCACGGCTGCGAACAGGTATTCCGGCCCATGGGTCGCCACCAGACTGACCATGACAACGGCCAGAGCCCCCGTCGCGCCCGAGATCATGCCCGGACGGCCGCCGAAGACCGCGGTGATAAGCCCGACGATGAAGGCGGCATAAAGCCCGACCAGCGGGTGCACACCGGCGACAAAGGCGAAGGCAACCGCTTCCGGCACCAGGGCCAGTGCGACGGTCAGGCCGGCCAGAACTTCGATCTGCAGGCGTGCGGGCGTGAACGGGCTTTCGGGACGGTCAATCGTGGCGGGATCGCCGACGAGGGCGGAAAGTGTGCGTACCATGGGGCTCCAGTGGGAAGGTCTTTGGGGCGCGTTTATCGCGTCAAACGCCTTAACGCACGGTATTCATGGGAATACCGGCCATGCGTGGCGCGGAAACCTCTTTTCAGGGATTTGGCTTGAAAAAGCGCCGAAACGCGCGACTCACGCGCGTTCGACGTATTCCATAGTCTCTGTATTGACGATAATCGCCTCGTTTTCCCCCACAAATGGGGGAATCATCACCCGAACCCCGTTGTCGAGGACCGCAGGTTTGAACGAATTGGCCGCTGTCTGACCCTTCACCACCGGCTCGGTTTCGGTCACAGTGCAGGTCACTTTCTGTGGAAGCGACGCGCTCAGCGCTTCGGCCTCGTAATACTCGATCTGGATGACCATACCGTCTTGCAGGAACGGGCGACGCTCGCCGAGGATGTCGGCCGGAAGCTCGATCTGTTCGAAGGTCTCGTTGTCCATGAAGACCAGCATACCGTCCGATTCATACAGGAATTGTTGGTCTTTTTGCTCCAACCGGACCCGTTCCACCTTGTCGGCGGAGCGGAAGCGCTCGTTCAGTTTGGACCCGTTCCGCAGGTTCTTCAGCTCGACCTGCGCGAAGGCCCCGCCCTTGCCGGGCTTCACGTGGTCGACCTTCACAGCCGCCCAAAGACCGTCATTGTGCTCGAGAATATTCCCCGGGCGAATCTCATTTCCGTTGATCTTCGGCATCCACGTAAACCCATGTTTTTGTTGAATCGTTGGCCGGAACCCCTATATTCCACTCGATAAGGCCCCGCAAGACGGGCCAAAACCTGGGGAGGAAAGCTGTAGGTATGCGTCCAACGCATAGCAGGCATTCCAAAAAAGAAAAACAAAAGTGGTCACGGAACCGTCATAAACGGCGGACGCCTGAGAGCCGCGGTAAGTAAAGAACAAGAAGGACCAAACATGGCAGATTTTGTGGACGGCACGGCATTCAATCACGAGCAGGGCAACCGCGCACGCAAGCTTTTTGCGGCCGTTGTTTTGGCAGCCCTCGATGATGCCATCGCCGACGACAAGAAATACGGCAACGGGCCAGAGCAGATCGCCCGTTGGGCACGCTCGCGCGATGGGCGCGAAGTGCTGTCCTGTGCCGGGATCGACCCGAACGAGCGGGTTGTGAAGGGCCTGATGGAATTCGTGGGCAAAGGTGTCCGCACCTCGGTCGCGCTGTCGCGCGAAGAGAGCGAGCGCCGGAACGCCGCGGAAGCAGCTGCCGCGGCAGACGACGCCAAGCGCGCCGCCTGATCGGGTTTCATACCGTTGAAAAGAGCGCGCCCCACGGGGCGCGCTTTTTCGTTGGGGGACCCTTCACGCGCGGCAGGGTCGCGCTGACGCCCTTCAGTCTTTCTCGTACAGAACCTTTTGGATGGCCTCGGCCAGTTCCGAAGGCGTTGCCGGTTTCTGCAAAAGCGGCGCTTGCACATCGCCCATCTCGCTGGACGTGAACCCGGTATAGCCCGAGATATAAATGACCGGCACGTCTGGCTTGCGCTCGCGCACCCGGCGCGCCAATTCGAAGCCGCCGATGCGGCCCGGCATGACCACATCCGTCAGCAGCAAATCGAAATGGTGACCGGCATCAACAAGCTCAAGCGCCTGCTGACCCGAGTTTGCTGACAGAACCTGGTACCCGAGGTCCTTCAGGACGTCGGTCATCATCAGTGTCAATGTCGGTTCATCCTCGGCCACCAGAAGGGTTTCCCCCTGCCCCGGCACGATCGCATCAACGGGCATGCGTTCTTCCCGGGCGCCCAACGCCGTGCCATGCGGCAATGTCATCTGGATCGAGGTGCCGACATTCTCTTCGGAATAGATCCGCAAATCCCCATCCGCCTGACGCACGAAGCCATAGACCATGGCAAGCCCCAGACCGGTCCCTGAATTGGTGTCCTTGGTGGTGAAAAACGGGTCGGTGCAGCGCGACAGCGTTTCCGCATCCATGCCCGGCCCATTGTCGGCCACGCTGATCTCGACATAGCGATAGGTCCCGCCGCCCTCGGGTTCGCTGCCGCTTTCGGCCGATGTCTGTTTCCGGTCCAACTCGCGATTGGCCGAGCGTACGGCGCGCGCCCGGATATCGATCCGGCTGCCCGTGCCCGCCCGCAGAATGGCGTCGCGGCTGTTCAGCACAAGGTTCATCATTGCCGTTTCAAGCTGCGTCTGGTCACAGAAATGCAGCAGGTCGGCATCCTCGACCGCAAAGACGACATCGATCTTTTCCTCGATCATCGGGCGGACCAGTCTCTCGAATTCGATGAAGACATCCGCGGTGCGCCGCACCGAGGCGAGGCCCGGCTGGCGTCGCGCGAAGGCGAGCAGGCGCGAGGTCAGTGTCCGGCCGCGCTGGATCGAGCTTGCGGCCGTCTGCAGATAGGTGTCGCGTTTGGCCGGGTCGGTTGCTTTCCGGGCCAGATCCACCGCATAGAGCTGTGACGCCAACAGGTTGTTGAAGTCATGGGCAATGCCGCCCGTCAACTGACCCAATGCGTCCAGTCGGCTCTTGCGTTCGACGACCTGACGGTTGCGCTCTTCGTTCGACACATCGTCGATCACCAGAACCACGCGGATTCCGCTGGCGTCATCCTTGATCTCGGTGCTGGCCACGCGGACGTAACGGCGATCTTCGCCGGACTGGACGTGCCGCATCAGGTGCGTTTCGCCCTTCAGCACATGCCCCGACAGGGCGCGACGGATCGGGTCGGCACTGGCATCAAGCGGTGTGAAGGTTTCCGCTTCCAGAAAATGGATGGCTTCCGGCCAAGCGAATGGCACCGGATCAGAGATACCGCCCAGCATGTGCCGCGCGCTGTTGTTGATCCGGAGGATCCGGCCCGCCTCATCAAGCGCAACGATCCCGCTGGTGGCCGCATCAAAAATGGTTTCAAGCACATAGCGGTCTTCCGCGGCACGCTCTTCTTGGACTTTTTGCGCGGTCACATCGTTATGTGCGCCCAAAAGGCGGATTGCCTTGCCTTCGGAATTGCGTATCGCCATGCCCCGGCACCGCACCCAGCCCGTGCTGCCATCCGCATGGCGGTATCGGACAAGTTGGTCATACGGATGACTGGGGTCCTCGATATGGCGCGCCACGTTCGTCTTGGCGAGTTCCAGGTCGTCGGGATGGATCAACTCCATCCATTCGGCTGCCTTGTGCTCTTTCGTGGTCGGGTCGATCCCGAAGAGTTCCCAGAATTCCGGGCTCATATATTCGTTTTCCGGGGTCTCAAGATCCCAGTACCAGACGCCATCAAGAGAGCCAGACCGAAGGAAGGCCCAAATGGCCTCGTCTGACTTGAGGAGGTCCAGCAGCTCCTGCTCAAGATAATTCATGGTTGTAGTCCGCTCCGAAACGCTCGCTTACGGCGAGTAATAGCGCGCTTTCAGATGAAACTCTACAACGGACTTGCTGCTGCTAGCCGCAGGTCGGATCAGGCGGAATGCAGGAAGTGCAGGACGTCGCCATCCTTCACTTCGTATGTCTTGCCTTCAGCGCGCAGTTTGCCCGCATCACGCGCCCCCGCTTCACCGCCCAGCGCGACATAATCCTCATAGGCAATCGTTTCGGCCCTGATGAACCCCTTTTCGAAATCACCGTGGATCACACCGGCCGCCCCCGGCGCCAGCGTGCCCTTGGCAATGGTCCAGGCGCGCGCCTCTTTCGGACCTGCGGTGAAATAGGTTTGCAGTTCAAGCAGCTCGTAGCCCGCGCGGATCATCCGGTCGAGCCCGGCTTCGGTCAGGCCCAGTTCTTCCAGGAACATCTCGGCCTCGTCCGGCTCAAGCTGGCTGATCTCTTCCTCGATCTTGGCCGAGATCACGACCGAAGCGGCCCCTTCGGCAGCCGCCATTTCAGCCACGCGGGCCGAATGGGCATTGCCTTCGGCGGCTTCATCCTCGGCCACGTTGCAGACATAGAGCACCGGCTTGGCGGTCAGAAGCTGCAGCATCTTCCACGACTTCTCGTCTTCGGCGTCGACCTCGACCGAGCGCGCGGGCTTGCCGTTCTCCAGCGCCTCGGCGGCCAGCTTCAAGAGCCGCTCCTGCTGGATGGCCTCCTTGTCGCCACCCCGGATCTTGCGGACAAGGTTCTGCATCCGCTTCTCGATGCTTTCGAGGTCGGCCAGCATCAACTCGGTTTCGATCGTCTCGGCATCCGCCACCGGGTCGACCCGGCCTTCGACATGGGTCACGTCACCGTCTTCGAAACAGCGCAGCACATGGGCAATGGCGTCAACCTCGCGGATATTGGCCAGGAACTGGTTCCCCAGCCCTTCGCCCTGCGCCGCCCCCTTCACCAGACCGGCGATATCGACAAAGGTCATCCGTGCCGGAATGACCTCTTTCGACTTGGCGATTTCAGCCAGTTTCGCCAGCCGCAGGTCGGGCACGGCCACTTCGCCCACATTGGGCTCGATGGTGCAGAACGGGAAATTCGCCGCCTGCGCGGCCGCGGTGCGCGTCAACGCGTTGAACAGCGTGGATTTTCCCACATTCGGAAGTCCGACGATCCCGGTCTTGAAGCCCATATGTACGGTCCTTTCAGCGTGCCAGGTGCTCTAGCGATTGGCGGCGCCCGGTGCAACCCTTCCCCGTTGAACTTGGGGCCCAATTCAGGCAGACACCCGTGGACCATACAGAAGAGGCCAGAGATGTCCCGGATCGACGCGAAATTTGCCGCCCTGCAGGCGGAAGGCAAGAAAGCCTTCGTGGCTTACATCATGGCCGGTGATCCCGATTACGACACGTCGCTTGAAATCGTGCGCGGCCTGCCCGCCGCCGGTGTCGACGTGATCGAACTGGGCCTGCCCTTCACCGATCCGATGGCAGATGGCCCGACCATCCAGCTGGCCGGCCAGCGTGCGCTGGAAGCAGGCCAGACGCTGAAGAAGACGCTCGACCTCGCCCGCACCTTCCGCGAGCAGGACGACACGACGCCGATCGTGCTGATGGGGTATTACAACCCGATCTACAGCCACGGGGTCGATCGTTTCCTTGAGGATGCCAAGGCTGCGGGGATCGACGGTTTGATCGTCGTCGATCTGCCGCCCGAGGAGGACAGCGAGCTTTGCATCCCCGCGCAGGCCGCCGGTCTGAACTTCATCCGGCTTGCGACGCCGACAACAGACGAAAAGCGCCTGCCGAAGGTTCTGCAGAACACCA
This sequence comes from Silicimonas sp., assembly GCA_022826385.1. Classification (GTDB taxonomy): domain Bacteria; phylum Pseudomonadota; class Alphaproteobacteria; order Rhodobacterales; family Rhodobacteraceae; genus JAJDOD01. Next base: position 68,694 of record JAJDUZ010000053.1, on the reverse strand, counting down.
GCGGGTTCGTATATTACGTATCGATCACCGGGATCACCGGGGCGGCGAATGCCGTGGCCACCGATGTCGGGCCGGAAGTGGCGCGGATCAAGGCCTCGACCGACCTGCCGGTGATCGTGGGCTTCGGGATCAAGACGCCCGAGGCCAGCCGCGACATTGCTGCGATTGCGGATGGCGCCGTGGTCGGCTCGGCGATTGTCGAGCGGATCGCAAACGGTGACAGCCCGGCTGATGTCTTGAGCTTCGTCAAGGGGCTGGCCGACGGCGCGCATTCGGCGTGAGCCGGGATCGGCGCGTTTCGTTAGGGCTTTGGTAACCACGATGCCGGAAACAGGCCGGTGCCGGGCGGAACCGACACGCGCCCCCTTGTTTCTTCATGAAATCTTATGCGAATCCCCCACCCACTAGGGGTGGGAGGACGGTGGCGCTTTGAGATCGAGTCTTTAACGGTTTGTTAACCAAACGCGCGCGCCGTCAGAGCCGCGTTGCTCCATCGGTCGACAATCGACGCCGGACAAGCTTGCCGTTGGCTGTCCTCGGCAGGGCCTCCACACGGAACAGCTCGCGCGGGCATTTATACGCGGCCAGACGCGTGCTGATGTCTGCCAAGATGCTGTCCTTGGTCAGTTCATGCCCCGGCTCGGCTACGACCCAGCCCGCCACGACAGAGACCCCGTCTTTGACGTCCAGCGCCCGGACAGCACAGGCGCTGACACCGGGGCAGAGCGACAGCGCAACCTCGACCTCGCCCGGATCGACGCGGTAGCCTTGCACGTTCATTTGGTCATCGGCCCGCCCGGCATAGGTGATCGCGCCATCCGCGCGCATCGAGACAAGATCACCGGTCAGGAACCAATCGCCCGCGAACGCGCGCGCCGTCAGTTCGGCGTCGTTCCAATAGCGCAGGAAAAGCCCCGGATCGTCCCGGTGCACCGCCAGGCCTCCGATCCCGCCCCGGTCGACGGGCACACCGTGGTCATCCACCACCGCCACATGGCGCCCCGGTTGCGGCCAGCCCGCGACGCCCGGTTCGGCCGCACGGTCGGGCGGGGTCGAGACATAGGTGGACACCTCGCTCATCCCCAACGCTTCCAGCAAGGGCTTGCCCGTGGCCCGGCCCCAAGCGTCCAGCAGCACGGGCGACAGGGCCTCGCCAGCGGTCACCGCATGGCGCAGCGATGCAAACCACGCTTGCAGGTTGGTCCCATATTTCAGAATGCGCCGATACACGGCTGGCGCGGCGGCAAAAACGGACGGTGACATCTGCTGCGCCAACCCCGACCAGACCTCCGGGTCCCGCCGCCCAGCATTCAGAATGGCGGTCGCCCCGACCGACCATGTGTCGGCCAGCCCAACCCCCAGCGTATAGGTCCAGTTGAAGGCACCCGCATGCATCACCCGATCACCAGCGCGTATGCCGTGCCAGCCCAGATGCATGCTCTGGCGGGCCCAGAAGGCGCGATGGGCATGCAGCACGCCCTTCGGCCGCCCGCCGGAGCCCGAGGTGAAGACCAGCAGGGCCGGGTCATCCGGCCTGCAGCGCACGACGTGGCAAGGCTCCCCGGCATCCAGTGCCGCGACCGGCAAACTGGACCTTGGCCCGCCAAGGACGACACGGGGCGCGACCGAAGCGATGATCGCGTCCAACTCGGCTGTCGACAGTTGCGAGGACAAAGGCGTCGCCACGGCCCCGGCGGCAATCGCGCCGAAATAGGCCACCGGAAATTCGGGTACATCGCCCAAACACAAAACCACGCGATCCGCCGGCTGCACCCCCGCTTGCACCAGTGCCCCTGCCGCGCGCAGAACCTTGGCCCGCAACGCCTCGAACGACCATGTGCCGATCACGCCTTTGTCAGGGTCCACCGCGATGAACGCGTCCCGGTCGCCCGGAACATCGGCGCCAAGGCACCATTCGGCTGCGTTGAATGGATCAGGACAGGGTGGCAGTGTGCCGTTCAGATAGACACTCGGCCGCGCCATCGATCAGAACTGGATCAGGAAGCGGCTGCCACCTTCTTCGCCGGCGTCTTCGAGCGTGATCCGGGCGCCATGAGCCAAAAGCAGGGTCTGCACGATCGCCAACCCCATGCCGGTGCCACCGGAATCGCGACGCGTGGTGAAGAAGGGCTCGAACACCTGCGCCTTGTTGCCGCTGGAAATCCCCGGTCCGTTGTCGGCAACGCGCAGCCACGGCCCGTCATCGGTCTTGCCGGTGTCGAAGCTCAGCACGGTTGCCCCGGCCTGCTCGGCATTCTCGGCCAGATGGCCAAGCACAACCTCAAGCCCCGACCGCGCCAGCGGCAGTTCCACGGTGTCGGTTTTCACTTCCAGTTGCGTCACCGACAGGCGGTGTTCCAGCGAGGGGATGCACTCTTTCAGCAAGGTCGTGCCCTGGTGTTCGGGCATCCGCGCCGCCGCGATTTCCCGAGCGGCACCCAAAAGCTTCACCGCCCGCTTTTCAGCCCCGGCAATGGTCTGAACCAACCGACGCGTTTCATCCGGCAAATGTTCCTCGGCTTCCAGCAACTCGGCGGCCCCGCGGATCGCGGTCAGCGGCGTCTTCAATTCATGTGTGACGTGGTCGGTATAGCTCCGCACCGCCATCTCGCGCGATTGTAGAACGTCGGCCATGTCCAGCACGTCCTGCGCCAGTTCTCCGATCTCGGGCGTGCCATAGTGATCCAGCCCGTCCGGTGCCGCGCCCCCCCGAATGGCCTGCGCACGGGCGGCCAGAGCCTGCACGGGCGAGAGGATCAACCGCCAGAGCAACAGACCCAGCACCAAGGTCGCAAGGAACGAGCCCGCCGCCACGATGAACACGGCGTTCCGGCGCCCCGTCAGTGGTGTCAGGATGTCAGCCAGAAGTGCGGCATAGACCGGCAGCACGAGGATCGCCATCAGCGAGCCCCCCAAGACCAGCATCAGCGGCGGTCGCCATTTGGGTTCTACGAACCGAGACACGGGCCCATCCGAAGACCAACGCCATGCAGCGTCTCGATCGCGTCCGAACAGCCGGCATCCGCCAGTTTCGAGCGCAGGTTGCGGAGGTGGCTGTCAAGCGTGCGGTCGCTGACAACCATGCCCGGCCCCCAGATCGCGTCGACCAGAGCGGGGCGACTGAAGACCTGCGTCGGGCGCGCCATCAGTTTCGACAGGATCGTCAGTTCGGTCGAGGTCAGCGTCACATGCGTGTCGTCCACCTTGCAGACATGGCTTTCGGGCACCACCGTCAGGCGGCCGATGGACAAGGCCGAACGGTCGGCGGTTTCAGCCGTTTCCTGAACCGTGCCGCCGGTGCGCTTCAAGATCGCCCGCACCCGCGCCACAAGTTCGCGCGGGCTGAACGGTTTGGTCACGTAATCGTCCCCGCCCAGTTCAAGGCCAAGGATGCGGTCAACCTCATCGTCGCGGGCCGTCAGGAACAGGATCGGCAGATCGCTGTCTTTCCGGATCGCCTTGCAAAGCTCGAGCCCGTCCATCTCCGGCAGGCCAATGTCCAGCACGGCAAGGCTGGGGTTGATGGTTTTGGCCTGCGTCAGCCCTTCGGCCCCGTCGCGGGCCATGACAGCATCAAACCCGGCGCGTTCCAGCGCCATGCCAAGAATTTCTCGAATTTGCGGGTCGTCATCGACCACCAGGATTGTTTGCGTACTCATGTGCGTGCGATACCGACCTTGAAACAGGCTACCCTTGTTATGCGTGATGGAGAGGGAAGGTGCAAACCCGCCAGAGTACGAGGGGACAGTTATACTCCGGCGGGTCAGATGCGTGCCTTGAGTAACTTTATCGCGTTTCAAGGTGCAGATAGGCTCTTCTGGTCGTGCAGCGACTGTGCAGAACGTGGCAACAATGGGGCGATCCGCGCCAATCAATTGAAATAAATACGTTTATTCAATTTGCAGGTGCTCGGCTGGCAAGCTAATTGGAGGCCATGCCGCGCTATGCCCTGAAAATCGAGTATGACGGACAGCCCTTCTCGGGCTGGCAGAGGCAGTCTTCTGCACCAAGCGTGCAGGAAAACCTCGAAGATGCGCTCGCCAAACTTGAGCCTGACTTGCCGTCAACCGCTGCCGCCGGGCGGACCGATGCCGGGGTTCATGCCATGGGCCAAGTGGCGCATATCGACATGGGCCGGGACTGGGATCCGTTCCGCCTGTCCGAAGCGCTGAACTATCACTTGAAGCCCGCGCCGATCGCGATCACCGCCTGCGCGGCGGTGCCGGATGACTGGCATGCCCGGTTCTCGGCGGTCGAGCGGCAGTACCTTTACCGGATCGCCATCCGGCGCGCACCTCTGGTGCATGACAAGGGGCAGATGTGGCGCGTGATGCATGATCTGGACCTTGCCGCCATGCAGGAAGGCGCTGCTCTTCTGGTGGGACACCATGACTTTACGACCTTCCGCTCAACCATGTGCCAGGCCAAAAGCCCGGTGAAGACGATGGACGAGATCCGCTTCGAAGCCACGGCCTATCCGGGCGGGCTGGAAATCCGGGCGCATCTGCGGGCGCGGAGCTTCCTGCACAATCAGGTGCGCTCGATCATCGGCACGTTGGAGCGCGTGGGCGCCGGGGCATGGCCGCCCGCCCGTGTCGGCGAAGCGCTGGCGGCGAAGGACCGCGCTGCCTGTGGCCCCGTGGCGCCACCCGACGGGCTGTACCTGATGGGTGTGCGGTACGAGACGGATGTCTTCGCGGGCTGACGCCAAGGCAGGCGCGCGCAGCGCAGGGCAAGATCGGCGACGGTCAGCCCTAGTCCGCCGGAACCTCGAAGGTCAGGTTCGCCCAAAGCGTTTCCCATGACGGATCACGTTCCTCGACGACCTCCAGCGGCTGCAGCACCACCGTATCCAGCATGTATCGATACCCCGGCTCGACCGGGATCGTTGCCTCTCCGGCTGCGTCCGTCCGCTCCAGCGTGATCTCGACCGTGCCGTCGGGCGCCTTGCGGAACACCTCGATCTGCACATCCTCCAGCGGCGCGCCCTCGTAAAGCGCCCGCACGTCGAACCCATCAGACATATCGCCGGTATAGGGGTTTTCCAGCGCCACGAACTCGGTCACCAGCCCGGCTTCCACGTCAGCGCCTGCCCCCTCGCCCACGGCGACCAGCGACTTGGCATATCGCGAATAGCGTTCGCGCACATTTTCGCGCGAGAGCCCGCGCGCATCATGTTCGGCCAGCCCCCAGCCCAGGTCCTTGTGTTCGAGGAAGCCCACGAATCTCTCCCATGTCGTCCACGTGAGGCTTTGGTCCTGCGTCACGTGAATGGCGACCAGTAAACCCTCGCCGTCCACCGGTTGCGTCATGGCAGGGCGGTCGCCAATCCGACCTTCGACAGGTAGGATATCCCCATTAAAAGCATAGTCGAAGCGTCTGAAACGCAAGGGAATATACGAAAACGCCGAGCCTTCATACGCTTCGCCAACCCGGATATCCGCGACCACCGGTTCCCCCGGCGAGACCATGTGCTGCACCGGATCGATCCAGAATTCATGGCCCTTGGCGACAGACGAAATACATGCCAAGCAAATGGCAACAGAAAGGGTGTGTTTCATGGGTCTCAACTTGCCTCTCGGAATGGTCATGAAGGTGCTGCTGGCGCTCTGGGTGTCAACCCTTGTGGCGATCACGCCTGCGCGTGCGCATGAAACACAGCCCGCGATCATGGACGTCACGATCGGGACCGAGACGCTGGAGCTCACCATCGACTGGATGGTTGAAGCCGCCGTGGCCGAGATCGATCTTCAGGCGCTGGCCGACACCAATGACGCGCCCAACGCAGATGATTACGACCGGCTGCGCGCCCTTTCGCCCGAGGATTTCGAAGCCGAGATCAGAAACGCATGGCCCGGCATTGCCGACAAGATCAACGTCACCGCCGGAGACACGCCGCTTGAGCTGACACTGGGCGACGTCACCGTCCCCGACGAACCCAATCTGGAACTTGCGCGCACTTCGACGCTGGCGCTGTCCGCCGCCCTGCCCGCCGACGGAAGCGCCATCACCATTGGCTGGGACGCCGCCCTTGGCGTTCTGATCGTGCGTCAGATGGGCGTCGAGAACGGCTATGAAGCCTACCTGACCCCCGGCACCCCCACCGACCCGATCCCGCGCACCGGCGGCAGCGACCAGACTGCGCTGGAAGCTTTCACCGACTACATCTTCGTCGGCTTCGACCATATCGTGCCTCAAGGCCTCGACCATATCCTGTTCGTCCTTGGCCTCTTCTTCTTCTCGCTGCGCATGGGCGCGCTGCTTTGGCAGGTCACGGCCTTCACGCTGGCCCACACGGTGACACTGGCGCTTGGCGCGCTGGATATCATCCGGCTGCCGGGCGAGATCGTGGAACCCATCATCGCCGCCTCGATCGTCTATGTCGGGATCGAGAACCTCTTCCTGCGCAAACTGCCACCCTGGCGCCCCTTCGTGATTTTCGGCTTCGGCCTGTTGCACGGGCTCGGTTTCGCATCGGTCCTGCAGGAATTCGGACTTGGCAACAGCCACTTCATCCCGAAACTCATCGGCTTCAATGTCGGCGTCGAAATCGGCCAACTTGCCGTGATCGCAGCCGCATGGGTCACGCTGGCGCTCTTCTTCGGGCGCTTCGGCTGGTATCACCGCCGGATCGCGGCACCGGTCTCGGTGGCCATCGCCCTGATCGCCGCCTTCTGGGTGCTGGAACGCACCGGCACGATCAGCACCGATGGCCCGTGGAGCCTGTTCTCGGCCCTCACCGAAGGCGGCTTCGCGCCGCTTTGGGTCGCCCTCAGCGCCATAGGGGCAGCAGCGCTTCTGACCGCGCTTGAAATGCTGGACGTGACCGAGGACGTGTTCCGCGAGTTCGCCGGCATCGCGACCTCGTTCATCCTGTTCCTTGGTATCGTGGCAACCTTCACCTCGGGCGCGTGGCTGCTTTCGATCCTGATCGCCGCCGCATGGGTGCTGGCCTTGCGCCTGCAATCCCTTGGTGAACCCGAGGCCGCAAAGTGAAGACCGCGCTTGTCACCGGGGCCGCCCGCGGGATCGGGCTGGCGTCCACGAAGCTGTTCCTTGAAGAGGGCTGGCAAGTCGCGATGATCGACCGCGACACCGAGGCGCTGGCCGATGCCGTCACCGCGCTGGACAACGTGCATGGCATCGATTGCGATGTCTCGGACCCGGCCTCGGTCACCGGCATGATCGCCGAGACCGTGAAGACCTTTGGCGGCATCGACGCGCTGGTGAACAACGCCGGTGTGGCCGAATTCGGCCCGATTGAGGAGACTACGTTCGAACGCTGGCGCACCGTCATGGCCACCAATCTGGATGGCCCCTTTCTGGTGACGCAGGCGGCCATTCCGGCGCTCAAGGCCAGCAAGGGGGCTATCGTCAATATCGCGTCGATCAGCGGCCTGCGCGCCTCGACCCTGCGGGTGGCTTACGGCACATCGAAAGCGGGCGTGATCCAGCTGACCTTGCAGCAGGCCGCAGAACTCGGGGAATACGGCATCCGGGCCAATGCCGTCGCGCCCGGACCGGTGCGGACGAAGCTGGCCATGGCCGTGCACAGCCAGGAGATTATCGACGCCTATCACGATGCGCTGCCGCTAAATCGCTATGGCAGCGAACGCGAGATCGCCGAGGCCATCGTCTTCCTCTGCTCGGACAAGGCGTCCTTCATCACCGGCCAGTGCCTGGCCGCAGATGGTGGCTTCGAAGGCACCGGCATCGGGCTTCCGGCCCTTCGGACCTGACCGCTAAAGCTTGACCAAAATTCGCCTTCGCCTGTTCCGAAATATCCCGGGGGACGGCACCGCAGGGGACGGGGGGCAGAGCCCCCGAAACACCCTACCCGTCTGCTGAACCGCCGTGTTTCGGCAGATCGTCGTCGATGACAAGCCACGGCACCCGCTCGGCATAGTGGTAGTGCGCTTCCGGTTTAAACTGCGCCAGATCGTCCAGCGATAGGGCATAAAGGTGGGTCTCGTCCGGCCAGCGGTCAGACCGGAACACCATCTGGCTGCCGCATGTGCCGCAATAGCCGCGCTCGTTCCCCGGAGACGACACGAAGATCGCCACATCGCCGGTCCACGCCACGCTGGCCCGCGGCACACCGAAGAAACTGGTCACCGGCGCCGAGGACGCCCGCCGACAACTTTCGCAATGGCAATGTCCGGCCCAAAGCACCGGCCCCGGCGTGCTCCATCGCACCTGCCCGCAAAGGCAGCGGCCGGTCAGCGCGCCCGTCAATGCCAGAAGCTTTCCAGCACTTCCGCCTCGCGCAGCCCGTCCGGGGCCTCGACCACGACAGTCGTGCCCGGATCCCAATGGGTCATCCGCACCATCCCGATCGCGACATTGGTGTTGTAATCGGGCGACCACGCCACGGACGAGACGCGCCCGACCACGCGCTTGCCCGCCTTGATCTTCCACCAGCCATCGCAGGGCGGCACCGGCGCGCCATCGATGGCGATGGGGCGGATCTGTTGCACCGGCCCTTCCTTTGCCACCCTGAGCAGCGCGTCGCGCCCCATACAGCCAATGGCGGTTTGCGTGTTGCAGAACCGGCCAAGCCCGCATTCATGCGGCGTGTTGTCGTCGGTCATGTCATTGCCATAGGACAGAAGCCCGCCCTCGATCCGTTCGATCAGGTTCGGACACCCGGCGTGAACGTCCATCGCGGCCCCCGCCTCGAACAGCGCATTCCAAAGCGGCATACCGATGTCGCTGCCTTCGACGTAAATCTCGAAGCCGCCCTGTTTCGAGAAGCCCGACCGCGCCACAACAAGGTCTCGCCCCTGAAACTGGAAGACACCGAACCGGAAGAACCGGACCGAGCGCACGCCCTCGCCAAAGACCGCGGCCACAAGGTCTTCGGCCTTCGGCCCCTGCACCGCCAAGGGCGAGACGTCGGGTTCGTCCACCAGCACATCCAACCGGTATCCTTGGACAATTCCCTTGACCCAATACAAGAGATCACTGTCAGCTATCGAGATCCAGAAGCGATCCTCGGACAGTTTCACCGCGACCGGATCGTTCAGCATGCCCCCGGTCTCGTCGACGATGGGGACGTAATAGCACTGGCCCGGCAGCATCCCCCGAAGATCGCGCGGCGTCAGCATCTGCATCAGGCGCCCGGCATCGGGCCCGCGCAGTTCGACCTGCCGCTCGCAGGACACATCCCAGACCTGCACCGCCTCTTTCAGGTGGCGATAGTCTTCTTCGACCGTGCGGAACACGGTCGGCAACAGCATGTGGTTATAGACCGTATAGGCTTTGACACCCGCGGCCTCGACACCCTCGGAAAAGGGCGTCCGCCGCAGACGCCGTGACAGCGACAATGCAACCATCTCAGGCTCCCAACATCTCGCGCAGTTTGAATTTCTGTATCTTGCCGGTCGAGGTCTTCGGAATGTCCGTGAAGACCACGCGCTTCGGCGCCTTGAACCCGGCCAACCGCTCTTTGCAGAAGGTCATGATATCGTCCTCGCTGGCCGTCGCCCCCTCGCGCAACTCGACAAAGGCGCAGGGCACCTCGCCCCATTTCTCGTGCGGTTCCGCCACGACAGCCGCCGTTTGCACATCCGGGTGACGATAGAGCATGCCTTCGACCTCGACCGACGAGACATTCTCGCCGCCCGAGATGATGACATCCTTCAGCCGGTCCTTGATCTTGACGTAAGCGTCGTCATGCATGACCGCCGCATCGCCCGACCAGAACTTGCCGCCCTTGAACGCCTCGGCGGTGGCTTCGGGATTCTTGTAATAGCCCTTCATCACCGTGTTGCCGCGAATGGCGATCTCGCCCTGCGTTTCGGCATCGCGCGGCACCGGCGCGTCGGCCTCGCGGTCGACGACCTCGACCGGCTCGACCATCGGGAAAGCCACGCCCTGACGCGCCCGCGCCTCGGCCTCGCCCGCCGCATCGAGCCCGGCCCAGTTGGATTGCGGAATGCATTGCGAGATATGGCCATAGGTTTCGGTCAGACCATAGACATGCATGACCTCCATTCCCATCGCCGCTGTCTTTTCAAGGATCGCAGGCGGCGGTGGGGCCCCGGCGGTGAACACGTTGATCGGCGGATCGAAGGGGGCGGACGGGGCCAGATCGCTTTCGGCCATCATCTGCAACACCACGGGCGCCGCCCCGAAATGCGTCACCTTTTCCTGCGCGATGGCCTCGAACAGGCGCGCCGGCTCGGGGACCCGGGTGAACACCATCTTGGCACCGTTGATCGGTGTCGCCCACGGGTGGCACCAGCCGTTGCAGTGGAACATCGGCACCACCGAGAGATAGGACGCGCCATAGGACAGAGGCCAAGCCGCCGCCGTGCCCATCGCCATCATGTAAGCGCCCCGGTGGTGATAGACGACGCCCTTCGGACGGCCCGAGGTGCCAGACGTATAGTTGATCGCGATCGCCTGCCATTCATCGGCGGGCAGACCTTCCTCGGTCAGCGGCTTGGAGGTTGCCAGATCGTCATAGGTCGCCCCGGTTGGCGCAGGCCCGGTATCGGCGATCTCGATCACCTCCAGCGCCAGCCCGGCACCGGCCATGGCCGCGTCCACAAGAGCGCGCAATTCGGTGTCGACGATCACCAGCTTGCTGTCGGAATGCTCAAGGATATAGCCGATGGTTTCGGGTTCCAGCCGCGTGTTGATCGCGCCCAGCACGCCCCCCGTCAGCGGCACGGCATAGTGCAGTTCGAAGAGCTCGGGAATGTTCGGCGCGATGACACTGACCGTGTCGCCAAGCCCGATGCCCTTGGCCCGAAGGCCCCCGGCGACCCGCCGAATGCGCGCTGCGGTTTCCGCCCATGTCCGGCGCTGGTCGCCATAGACAACCGCCGTTTCCCCGGCAAAGACATCCGCCGCACGGTTCAGAAACGAAATCGGGCTGAGCGGCACGAAATTGGCCGCGCATTGATCCAAAGCTTCGAAATGCTCGCGCATGTCGGTCCTCCTCTTTGGTGGACGGGCCCGCGGTTCTTCGGGCGGTGCCTGTCCTTGTCACGTCTGCGCCACGGGCAACTGCGGCAGGGTCTGCAAAAACCGGCGTTTCACGCGCAAACCTTTGCAGGCACTTTAGAAATCGCCCTCCATGATAGGTGTGGGAGGGCGAAGGCGCTTTGACTTCTGTCAAAACGCCCGGCAGGTTGCGTCCCTTATTTGGGCCCGTGCCAGTCAATCTGGCAAATCTCGGCCGAGCGACCGTCGAAGTCCCAGACCCGGCCATGCGCCCGGACCCGGCCCTTCGTGGCGGTGGCCACGGTGATATCCGGCCCCATCCAGTATTGCGTGTTGGTGACCACGATGTCTTCGCCACCGTTGCCCTCGACCGGCACGACCGAGCCTTGGATCTTCTTGCCCACCATCAGGCGGCGTTCCTTGCCCTCGGTCTCGTAGCTGACCTCGGCCCGTTCAGCGCCCAGAAACTCGCTGACCAGAATGCTGAAAAGCCCGGTGGTGCCCCGCGCCTGCCCGCTGAAGATCGCGACCAGCGCGTCATAAGCCGCGTCGCTGGCGCGGTCGTCGATATAGGCTGCCGCCTTCCAGTTGCCGCGCGCCATCAGGCCGGGAATTTCCAGCACAAGGCCGACATTCAGGCCCGAGAGATCGACATCGCCATAGGCGCCCTCGTCGATCCGCACGCCCGACCACGCCTGGCAATAGCCCTCGGTCGGCGGGTGCTGGCCCAGCGACACGACGCAGGGACAGAAGACCGTGCAGTTACAGTTCAGGATCAGTTCGCCTTTGATGGTCCAGGGGGTCAATGTGGTGTCCAGCGCCATGGGCCGTGCTCCTTCAGATCAGCGTGGATAGGGGTGTGAGGAGCGCGAGCGCAATCAGCCCCCACCCCAACGGACGTGTGATATGCCGACCAAGGTCAGGCAGTTTCTCAAGCGCCATCAGAAGCATAGCCAGCCCCATGAAGGCAAGATTCATCGTGCCGCCGACAAAGGCCAGCAGCATCAGCGCCCAGCAACAGCCCAGGCAATCGGCACCCAGCCGCAGACCGTTCCGGAACGGTCCCTCGGCCCAGTGCTGCATGAAGAAGGCCAGCGGCGCGCGACAACGCGACAGGCAGGCCTCTTTGAGCGTGCTGAACTGATAGGCCCCCGCGACACCGAACAGCGCCGCTGTTAGCCAGACCGTCTGGCTCTGGCCCAAGGCCCCGATCAGACCGGCCCCGGCCAGCGCAACCTGCAGCGCGGCGGCAACCAGAGCGAACCCCGTCCAAATCACCAGATAACCGCCGACCAGCTGCATCAGGCCGCGCGGCGTTGTCCCCGGCAGATCGTCGAAGGTGGCAAAGGCAGGCAAGGCGGTCGGTGCCATCATCGCGGCGCTCATCACCCCCCACATCAGGAACGCGGTCGCCCACCCGGCGGCGCCCGGCGTCACGCTGCAGATCGCTTCGATAAAGCTGACACCGCCCGCCATGATCTCGGCATTCGGGACCGCCATCAGGAACAGAAGCGCCCACAGCAGCAGACCGCCGCTGAACAGCGCGATCCAGGCCCCGTGGCCCATGGCTCTGATCCGAGTTGCGATCACCCGATGTCCTCCCTGACTGGCGAAAGTGAGCGCGAAGATCGCGTCCGTCAATCCGAAGTTGAAGCAAGGCCCCAAGGACGTCGCGTTTGAACCTGTGACGGTCCAAAAACGACACCGCCGCCACACGGTGTCAGCGAAGGCGCGCCAATCCGGCAAAACTTGCAATGGAACAAGGGCGAATCGGCACCGCGCGCCTTGCTGCCGAGGCGTCGTCATGCGAAGGACAAACAGCAAAAACGGAGACCCGAAATGAGCCTCTCCCTCGCCCTTGTCGGCATCGGCAAAATCGCCCGCGACCAGCATATTCCGTCCATCGCCGACACCCCCGGCCTGACGCTTGGCGCCACCGCCAGCCGCAACGTCAACGCGGTTGTGGACGGCGTCGACGCCTTCCAAAGCCTTGACGCGCTGCTGCAGGAACGGCCCGAGATCGAGGCCGTGTCCCTCGCCACGCCGCCGCAGGCCCGCTATCACGACGCCGCCCTTGCCTTGCGCGCGGGCAAGCACGTGATGTTGGAAAAACCGCCGGGCGCGACGCTGAGCGAAGTGCACGCGCTGGAAGCGCTGGCCAAGGCAAATGGCGTCACGCTCTTTGCGACATGGCACTCGCGCGAAGCGGCGGCGGTGGATGCCGCCCGCGACTGGCTGAAAGACAAGACGCTGACGGCGGTGCGGATCACGTGGAAGGAAGACGTGCGCTATTGGCATCCCGGTCAGGACTGGATCTGGGAGGCCGGTGGCCTTGGGGTCTTCGACCCCGGCATCAATGCGCTGTCGGTGATGACCGCCATTCTGCCCGCGCCGGTTCATCTGGCGTCGGCCGAATTGCATTTCCCCGAGAACCGCGACACGCCCATTGCCGCCGAACTGGTCTTTGCCGATGCCGGCGGCGCCGATGTGACCGCCAGCTTCGATTGGCTCGAACAGGGCGAACCGCGCTGGACGGTCGAGATCGAGACTTCGGAGGGCAACGCAACCCTGTCGGAAGGCGGCGCCCGGTTCGTGCCCGAGAATGGCGAACCCGTTGCCGGAGAAGACGCCGAGTATCGCAGGCTCTATGCCCGTTTTGCCGAACTGATCGCGTCAGGCGCGTCCGAGGTCGATCTGGCGCCAATGCGCCACGTGGCCGATGCCTTCACGCTGGGTCGGCGCGTCGTCGCACCCGCTTTCGACTGGTAGTGACGTCAGAGCGTCTCGCGCAGCACGCCCGCGGGCGGCAATTCCTGATCGCCGATCTGCGCCGCGGTTGACCCATAGTTGAACCAGAAGCGTTCGGTTTCCGTCTCGCGGCACCGCACGCCTTCCGGCATCTGCAGGGTCGCGATCCCGGCGCGTGAGCACGCCGCGCCCAGCACCCGGCCCATCGCCTCGTCATCAAGCCAGCCGCCCAGATAGGCCAGCCCGTCCTGTTCGACCATGACCGCCTGCCCGTCTTCGGTTTCTTCCATCACCGGCGTGAAGCCCGCCAGCACATCCCGGTGCCGGGTCACATGGCCGCCTTTGGCGAGTGGAATTTCCAAGCCGGGCCGCAGGCTTTCGACCTGCGCCACGGTCACATCCAAACCCGGCACGGCGGGCGGCAAGGGCACGGGCGTCGACATGTCTGCCGTGCGCGCGCCGAAACGCGGGCCAAGGATCACCTCGGCCCCGCTTTTGCCAAGCGCCGAGAGAAACGCGGGCTCGGGCGTCAAAAGGCCGGGGGCAAGGATAAGCTTGTAGCCCGCGATGGCGTCAGCCTCGGCCGGCACAATGTCGATCGACAGGCCAAGCCGCCTGAGCGCTGCATAGGTGTCGAAGACCAGCCCGAAATAGCTGTTCCCTGCCCCGTGTGGCTGGATCTCCCACCCCCATTCGGCGGCATAGTCGAAGACCAAAGCAACCGGCGCTTTTGCCACACTCACCTCGGGCGCCTCGGCCAATTCTTGTGCAACGTCAGAGGCTTCCGCGAACCCCTGCGCCTCGACCGAATCCGGGCGGAGGAGGCCCGCATGCATCTGTTCCTGCGCGAAGGGCGCTTGCCGCCAGCGAAAATAGCAGACCGCTTCGGCCCCATGCGCAAACGCTTCCCACGACCAGAGCCGGACCATGCCCGGCAGCGGCTCGGGGTTGTAAGGCGCCCAGTTCACCGGGCCCGGTTGCTGCTCCATCACCCACCAACGACCCTTGCCAACGGCGCGGTAAAGATCGTGGTGAAACGCCTGAAAATCAGGATCCCCCTGCCGGGCATAGGCCGTCTGTCGCGCGGCATCGGCCCCGACGCGATCTTCCAGAAACCCCAGCGGATAGCTGTCCCATGACGCGATATCCAGATCGTCGCCCACGTCGAAATGGTCAAACTCGGTCACCCGGCCCATATAGTTGTGCGCAATCGGCGCATCGGAATGCTGGCGGATGATGTCGGCCTGCAGTTTGTTGAAGGCCACGACCTGATCGGACGAAAACCGTCGGAACGCCATGACGTGCGCCGGGTTCGGCTCGGTCACGGTCAGGTTGGGCAAGTCGATGTCGTCGAAGCTGGCATAGTCCATCGACCAGAAGACATTGCCCCAGGCTGCATTCAGCGCCTCGATCCCGTTATAGCGCCGCGCCAGCCAGCCACGAAACGCCTCCTGCGCGGCGTCGGAATAGGACAGCGTGGTGTCATGGCAGCCGTATTCATTGTCGGTCTGCCACGCGTCGACGGAGCCGAATTCTTCAAAAGAATTCGGATCGATTTCTTTTGAAGAAATCGCCCCCCCGCCATACCGCTCGGCCAGTGCGGTGACGATCCGGGCGCACTCGGCCTTGTAGCCTTCGTGGCTGAAGCAATAGTGCCGCCGCGAGCCGAACTTGCGGTCGCGCCCTTCGACATCGCGGGCCAGCATGTCGGGGTATTTGTCGACCATCCAGCGGGGCGGCGTCGCGGTCGGCGTGCCCAGCACAACCTTCAGACCGGCGGCTTTCAGAACGGCAATCGCCTCGTCCAGCCACTCGAACGTGTACGTGCCCTCGACCGCCTCGAGCCGGGACCACGCGAACTCACCGATGCGAACCCATGTCAGGCCAAGCGCGGCCATCCGGCGCGCGTCCTCCTCCCAGAGGTCGCGCGACCAGTGCTCGGGATAATAGCAGACGCCAAGGGTCCGTTTCACACACGTTTTCCTTCGATCACCCACATCGTTTGCGGGAAGCTCCACGGCAGGGTCAGGCCATGGCTCATCAAGTAAGCGCCGCTCACCCGGACCGAGCCGTATTTCAGCGCCGGCGCCCCGCGCGACAGATGGCCCACATCCTCGCGATTCTTCAACTGGATGTCGTACATGACGTCGGGGCTCACGCGGGTCAGCCGCAACGGACGCGGCGCGATCTGGGCGCTGGTGTCGGCCTTGCCGGCGAAGACCACGAATTTCGAGCCATCCTCGGCCAGATGCTGTTCCGCGATCACACTGGGATCGGGGCTGTCGAGCCGCAGGATATCAGCCCGCAACAGCCAGTCGCGATTGGCCTTCCACCAGCCGGTCACGTCGCGCAGCACATGCGCTTCGTCATCGGTCAATTCGCGCGGGTCCATCTCGAACCCCATATGCCGCTGTGCTGCGACCCAGGCGCGGAACCGGATATCAAGGACACGCCCCGAGGTGTGGCAGACCCGTGGCCCGACATGGCTGCCGGTCACGGCCATCGGCAGGAAGACCGAGGCATTGTGCTGGATCTTCAACCGTTCAAGCGCATCGTTCGAATCCGACAGCCACACACGATGCGTCCGGCCCAGAATGCCGAAATCGATCCGCCCGCCACCGCTGGCACAGCTTTCGATTTCCACGTCCGGATGCGCCTTTCGCAGACGGTCCAACAACGCATAGGTGCCCCGCGTCTGCTCGGCATCGGGCATCGGCAGAACCCGGTTGTGGTCCCACTTGATGTACTCGATCGCATGGGCCGAAAGGATCGCGCTGATCCGATCAAAAAGGTAATCCCGCACGTCCGGGTTTGCCATGTCGACCGCACGCTGCTGACGCCCGGGGATCTGATCCTCGGCGCCCAGCGCCCAATGCGGATTGGCGCGGAAGGTGTTCGAGTTCGGGTTGATCATCTCGGGCTCGAACCAGATGCCGAAACTCATGCCCAGCCCGTGAATATGCTCGATCAGCGGGTCGAGCCCGTCGGGATATTTCCGATCATCAACCTCCCAGTCGGCGAGCGCCGCGGTGTCGTCGTCGCGGTTGCCGAACCAGCCATCGTCCAACACAAAACGTTCGGCCCCCAGATCGGCGGCGCGGGTCGCGATGTCTTTCAACTCGTCCACGTCATGGCGGAAATAGACGGCTTCCCAGCAATTGTAATGCACAGGCCGCGGACGCGCCGGATCAGGGAATTGCACGATCCGGTCACGCAGATGCCGCTGGAAGGCAACCGCGCAGCCATTCAGGCCGTCATCCGAATAAACCGCGTAAAGCTTGCCCGTCCGAAACTCGGTCCGGGGCGCGCTTTCGACACGGGCCGCGTGACCGAACTGGATTTGACGGCGCCCGTCGGGCAACTCCTCGGCCACCATGCGGTGCCCGCCCGACCATCCATAGTGGAAGGCATAGGCCTCGCCCCGCGCGTTCGTCGCGCCACGCACGGGAACGATAAGACCCGGAAAATGCTCGTGCCCCGTCCGGCCTGTGCGGTTCTCGCGATAGCGGATGCCGGGGGACCAGGGCGTCGTGTTGAACTGGAACTCGCCGCACCAGCGCCCGGCGACATCGATCATCTCGTCCGAAAGCTGCGGGCCGGGGAAGACCGGGGCCGCGAGCCAGTGCAAATGCACCGGACGCACCGCGTTCAGCTGCGCTTCGGCCTCGATCAGGTGGGTGTCAGGATCGATGGCGTAGGACGCGACATAGGTCACCACATCCGCCTGATCGGTATAGGTCAGCGCCAGACGGTTCTCGCCCTGCTCGACCCCGGCCAGACAGAACTTCGGCAGATAAGGCGTGCCATCCGTGTCGCGCATGATCAGGCCGGGCTGCCCCGGAAAGGTCCGGGTGGCCTCAGGGCAGATCGAGATCTCGGGATTGGCATCCAGCATCCCGCCGGTGACATCCAGCGTATGCGCTTCATAAAGGGTTGTCAGATCCTGCGTATCCGGCAGCCGCGCACCCCAGTACACGACCTCGGCGAGACGCTCGCGCGTGGCTCCCAGAACGAGGGTCTGACGACTGTCATCCAGTCGCCAGCATTGGATCATTTCACGGCACCTAGTGTGAGACCTGCGATGAAGTGTTTCTGCATCAGGAAGAACATGGCAACCGGAGGAATAGCAGCCAGAAGCGAGGCTGCCGAGACCAAATGCCAGTTGTTCACGAACTGCCCGTTCAAGGCCCGGACGCCCGCCGTGATCGGCTTGGCGCTTTCGCCCTGGGTCAGCACGTTCGCCCAGAAGAAGTCATTCCAGACAAAGGTGAAGATCAGCACCGCCAGCGCCGCGATGGCGGGGCGCACCAGCGGCAGAACCACGTACCAGAAGATACGCCATTCCTTGACGCCTTCAATGCGCGCGCTTTCGATCAGATCGAAGGGCAGCGCCTTGATGAAGTTCCGCATGAACAGCGTGCAGAACCCGGTCTGGAAGGCGGCGTGGAACAGGAACTGGCCCGCGATGGTGTCATAAAGGCCGGTCTGAACGCTCATGTCGCGCACCGGGACCATCAGGATCTGGAACGGAATGAAATTGCCCGCGACAAACAGGAAGAAGAGCGGCACCGCCACCTTGAACTTGTAGATCGCCAGCGCATAGCCCGCGAGGCAAGCCAGCGAGACCGAGATGATGACGCTGGGCACGGTAATCAGCACGCTGTTCAGCATGTATTGCGCTGCCGCCGATTGGGTGAAGACGGCCGTATAGTTTTCGAACAGCGCGAACTCGGTCGGCCAGCCGAAGATATTGCCCGAGTTGATATCCGCCGCGCCCCGGATGGACGTGGCAAAGATCGCAAGAAGCGGCAACAGCCAGATGAAGAGCGCGACCGGCAGGAAGGCCTGATACCCGGCACGCGCCGCGGGGGCGGATTTTTCGATGGGACGGGGGAACATTAGCGCGACACCTTTTCGTCCTGATACATCCGCCACAGGAAGTACGAGATGTAGACCAGCATGATGAGGAAGAGCACGGTCGCAACGGCCGAGCCGTAGCCATAGCGCTCGCCATATTCCGAGATCGCGACCTCGTACATGTAATGCGCCAGCACGTTGGTCGACCCGAACGGCCCGCCCTGCGTCATGATCGCGATCATGTCGAAACTTCGAAGCGCCCCGATCACGGTGACGACGACCGCGATGAAGGTCGCGGGCTTCAGTTGCGGCAGCACGACGTACCAGAGCATCTTCCAGCCCTTGGCACCATCCAGCCGCGCCGCTTCGATCTGGTCGCTGGCGACGTTGTTGAGACCGGTGAGATACAGGATCATGCAATAAGCGATCTGCGGCCAAAGTCCGGCAAAGATGATGCCATAGGTCGCCCATTCGGGGCTTGAGAGAATGTCGGGCGCGTTCCGCGAACATCTAAAGGTGACATTGCCGAGGATGTTGGTCGTTTCCTCGCAGTAAAGCGCCTTCCAGATCGAGCCGACGACCCCGAAATCGGGGTTGTAGAACCAGCCGAAGATCAGGCCGACCACGACCTGGGAAATCACGAAGGGGAAGAAGAACATCGACTTGTAAAACCGCATCCCCGGCACGGTCTGGTTGAGGAACAGGGCGATGAAGAGACCGGCGGGCACCGCCAGCATGTAAAGGATCAGCCAAGCGAGGTTGTTCTTGAGCGAGACCCAGAAATTCGGGTCATCCCAAAGCTTCACATAGTTCTGAAAGCCCACCCAGACGGCCGTCGAGGACCCGTCGGGGGCATAGAGCCCGTTCCATTCGTAGAAGCTGAGCGAGATCGATTCAAAAATCGGAATGACGACATAGATGGCGAAGAAAGCCAGCGCGGGGGCAAGGAAGAACCACGGCGCGACGCTGAGCTTGTTGCGGGTGAGCCAGCTGTCTTGATTGGCGGAAAGATCACTCATGTCTCGGGTCCAATCCTTGACTTAAGAGAAGTTGCGCCCGGCTTCGCCGGCCGCTCCGTCGGGGGGCTCTGCCCCCCGGACCCCCCGGGATATTTGAGGGCCGATGGAGACAGGGCGCGCGCCCGGGGTGGACCCGGACGCGCATCAGGCCTACGCCTTACTTGTAGACGTCCGCTGCAACCTCATCGAGGCGCTCGAGGACTTCCATCTTGGTGGACGGATCCAGCATGAACTTCTGGAACCCTTCCATGCCGGCTTTCGCCATCTCGGCCGGTGCATCGCGGTCATAGAACTGTGCGAGGCCGGTGGCCGAGTTCAGAAGGGCAAAGCCTTCCTGGATGAACTTGTCGTCCGAGATCTCGGCTTTCGCGTTCGGCGGAAGCTGACCGATGGTCTTGTTCCATTCGGTCTGGATGTCCGGCTGTGCGATGAAGGCCAGGAACTTCTTGGCGTCTTCCTTGTTCTTCGCATTCGTCGGAATGAAGAACGCGTCGGCCGGGGCTTCTTCGGCCAGCGGCACGTCGGGATCGATCGTCGGGAACGGCATGAAGTCGATCTGGTCTGCGGTGAGGCCCGCGTTCTTGTAGCCGTCGACCGAGAAGTTGCCCATCACGTACATCGCCGCGTCACCATTGGCGAAGGGGGCGATGGCGTCCTGCCAGTTCATCGACGCATGGTTGTCGACAAAGCCGCATTCGTTGATCAGGGTTTCCCAGTTGTCCATCGTCGCGACGATGCGCGGATCGGTGTACTTGATCTCGCCAGCGGTCAGACCGTTATGCACGTCATAGCCGTTGGTCCGCAGGTTCAGGTAGTCGAAGACGCCTGCCGCAGTCCAAAGGAACTTGACGCCGATGGTGAACGGCGTCACACCGTTTTCCTTCATCTTGGCGCAACCGGCCAGCATATCGTCCCAAGTGGCGAACTCTTCGAGGCCCAGCAGGTCGAAGATGTCTTTCCGGTAGTAGATGCCCCACTGGTAGTACGAGTACGGCACGCCCCAGATTTTACCGTCGCGCGACATGGTCGGCATGATTGCGGCCATGTCTTCTTTCAGGCCGTTCTCTTCCCAGACGTCGTCGATCGGCTCGAAGAGACCGGCGTCAACGAAGGGACCCATGCGGTTGCCCGGGTACCAGGACGTCACGTCCGGTGCGTCCGCGGTCAGGAAGTTCCGGATCGCGGTCTTGTGGGCTTCGCGGTCGTTGATGTTGACGATCACGTTGATGTCGGGGTTCGCGGCCTTGAACTTCTCGACTGCGGTCTCGAAGCCCTCTTTCGGGCCGGGGTTCAGGTCGTCGAAGTTGATCACGAGATCACGGGCAAGAGCCGTCGACGCCATGAGAGCGGTGGCCGCAGCGGCGACAACCGTCAGATTGAATGTGCGGAACATTGGTTTCCTCCCTAAGTTCCCTGCTGGCTGGTTCCAGTATTTGAAACTGAATACCAAATATTGAAAATGGTGACGTTAACCGTTATGGAAGTCAACACTCTCGTTGTGTGAGCGTAACGGGAAAGGGAGGGAGAACAAGCGGTGAATTCACCGAAAGCCGTGCAAGGCAAGGCCGACGGGACCGTCGGCAAGGCGCTCGAGGTGCTTGATTCGGTCGCGGCGTATGAGCGGCCGGTCAAATTCGTCGAATTGCTCGAGCATTCCCCCTATCCGAAAGCCACGCTGTATCGGTTGCTGCAGACGCTGACGAGCCAGAATCTGCTGAGCCACGACCCCGAAACCGGGACCTATTCGATGGGCCTGCGGTTGATCCGGCTGGCGCATACCGCGTGGGAGCATGCCTCGCTTGCACCGATTGCGCGCCCTTTTGTCGAGGAGCTTGCGGCGGAAGCCGGGGAAAGCGTGCACCTTGCGCAATTGGACAATGGCCAGGTGATCTTTGTCGAGAAGCTGAAAGCGACCGACCGGTTCGAAACTCTTGCGCAGGTTGGCAAGGTGGCCCCGGCCTATTGCACCGGCGTCGGCAAGGCGATGCTGGCTTTCATTGCGCCCAAGCGGCTGGACATCGTGCTGCAACAGCAGTCCTTCTTTCCGTATACGACCGCGACCCATGCCAGCGCCGAAAGCCTGCTGGGCGAGTTGCCCGACATCCGACGGGACGGCATCGCGTTCGACCGCGAAGAGCACGAGCAAGGCATCGTCTCGATTGCTGCACCCATTTTCATTTCGAACGGGCGTGTGATCGGCGCTCTTTCGGTTGCGACCTCGACCACGCGTTACGATCTGAACGGGCTGACGGCCTTCAAGGCCAGTCTGCTGGAAACTGCAGAAAAAATCGGGGCACAGGCCACATCGTGGCATTTCCCGGGATAAGAAAGGCGATTGAATATGTCTGGCGTTACCCTGAATTCCGTCATCAAGCGCTATGGCGATGTGCAAGTGATCCACGGTGTGGACCTGACGATCGAGGATGGCGAATTCTGCGTGTTCGTCGGACCGTCAGGCTGCGGCAAGTCCACGTTGTTGCGGATGATTGCCGGGCTCGAGGAAACCAGCGACGGCCAGATCAATATCGGCACCCGTGACGTGACCCATGCCGACCCGGCCGAGCGCGGCGTGGCGATGGTGTTCCAGACCTATGCGCTCTATCCGCATATGACCGTGGAAGAGAATATGGGCTTTGGTCTCAAGATGAACGGCCACCCGAAAGACGAGATCGCCAAGAAGGTGGCCGAGGCCAGCAAGGTCCTGAAACTGGACGAATATCTCAAGCGGAAGCCGGCAGCTTTGTCGGGCGGTCAGCGTCAGCGCGTGGCGATCGGGCGTTCGATCGTGCGCGGCCCGGAGGTATTCCTGTTCGACGAGCCGCTCTCGAACCTTGATGCGGAATTGCGGGTCGACATGCGGGTCGAGATCGCGCGGCTGCACAAGGAACTGGCGAACACGATGATCTATGTGACCTACGATCAGGTCGAGGCGATGACGCTGGCCGACAAGATCGTGGTGCTGCGGGCGGGCGTGATCGAACAGGTCGGCGCGCCGATGGAGCTTTATCGTAACCCCGACAACAGGTTCGTCGCCGGGTTCATCGGATCGCCTTCCATGAACTTCCTCAAGGGCGAAGTTGTGGACGGCGGGGTGCAGGTGCCGGGACTGGGCGGCGAGGTCATTGCGACCAGTGTGGCCCTGCCTGCCGTCGGACACTCAGTGCTTGTCGGCATCCGCCCGCAGGAGGCAACACTGGAACATGCGTCCTCGCCGCTGAAGGTCGATATCACCGAGCAGTTGGGCGGTGTGGCCTATGAATACCTGACGACGCCGACGGGCGAACCGCTGGTGATCGAAAGCAAGGGCGATGATGCGGTGTCCGCCGGGACCGAGGTCAAGGTCGGCTTCGATCCGGCGCGGGTGATGTTCTTCGACGCCGAAACCGAGGCGCGCTTGCGGTAAAGCCGGCGGCGTTTTCTTACCAAGAAAACGGTCCGAAATCTTTTCAAGATTTCGGCGCCGCCAGACTGTCGCGCAGACATAATTCGGTCGGCAGCAAAAGGCTTTCAGTGGCCTGCCCGTCAACTGCGGCCAGCAAGGCGCGGGCGGCGGCCTCACCCATCGTCTTATGCGGCACGCGCACGGTTGTGAGCGCCGGCTGCACCAGCCGGGCAAGCCCGAGATCATCGAAGCCGGTGACGGAAAGCTGGCCGGGAACCGAGAGACCAAGGGCGTGGGCGCGCTGCATGGCACCGGCGGCGAGAACATCGTTGCCGCAGACCACAAGCGTGACGTCCGGGACGCGGTCCAGCAACCGGTCCAGCGCGTCGGCAGCTGCCCCCGTGGCATAGTCCGCTTCTTCGACGACCAAGTCTGGCAACCCCGCCGCGCGCAGGGCCGCTGTGGCCCCTTCGACCCGCGCCCGCGCCCGGTCGTTTCCCTCTGTCCGCCCCGAGATCATCGCGACCCGTTTGTGGCCAAGGCGAACGCCCTGCGCCACCAACGCCCGCATCGAGGCCGCATTGTCAAAGCCAACCGAAGGCACCGGCCCGCCCGACGCAAAAGCCCACGCAACAACCGCCGGAACGGATTGGGTGGCCAATAGGTCATAGACCGCCGGATCCCGGTCGAGACCAATCAACAGGATGCCATCGGCACCGCGTGCGATCAGCGTGCGCACCGCCTCGGCCTCGGCGGCGGGATCATAGCCGGAGCTGGCGACCAGCAGCATGTAGCGCTCGGCCTGCAAGACATCCTGAAACGCCTGAATGCCCTCGGCAAAGATCGCGTTCTCCATCGTCGGGATCACCGCGCCGATGGTCTGGGTGCGCTTCGCCACCAAGGCGCGTGCGCTGAAATTCGGGGCATAGCCAAGCGCTTCGACCGCCTCCATCACGCGCGCCCGCGTTTCCTCGACCACCACATCCGGCTGGTTCAGGCACCGCGAAACGGTTGCGGTCGAGACCCCCGCCCGCGTCGCGACATCTTCCAGTGTTGGGGTTTTGGCCATCAGATTCGCCTTTCACGAATGCCCTTGTAATGCGTGATGTAAGCGCTTACAAGACCGGGAGACTCAGGGAGAATCTGGATGGCCGAGTATCTTAAGAAAGCAACGCTCACCTCGAAATCGGACGCGTCCGATGTGCATGCGACCGTGAAGGGCATCCTTGCCGATATCGAAGAGCGCGGTGATGCCGCCGCGATGGAATATGCCGCGAAGTTCGACGGCTATGATGGCAATGTCGTGCTGACCGAGGAAGACATTGCCAATGCGATCGCCGCCGTGCCGGATCGCCTGAAGGAAGACATCAAGTTTGCCGCCGACAATGTGCGCCGCTTTGCCGAAGCCCAGCGCGCCACGCTGATCGACACCGAACTGGAAGTGGTGCCGGGCCTGATCGCCGGACAACGCACAATTCCGTGCCATGCCGCAGGCGCCTATGTGCCCGGCGGGCGCTATAGCCACGTCGCAAGCGCGATCATGACCGTGACCACTGCAAAGGTCGCCGGGGTTAGCCACATCACGGCCTGCTCGCCACCGCGTCCCGGCGAAGGCATTGCGCCTGCCATCGTCTATGCCGCGCATATCTGTGGCGCCGACACCATTCTGGCCATGGGCGGGGTGCAGGGCGTGGCTGCGATGACCTATGGCCTTTTCGGGCTGCCGAAGGCCAACATCCTTGTCGGCCCCGGAAACCAGTTCGTGGCAGAAGCCAAGCGTATCCTCTTCGGTCAGGTCGGCATCGACATGATCGCAGGCCCGACCGACAGCCTGATTTTGGCCGACAAGGACGCCGATGCCGAGATCGTCGCCGTCGATCTGGTGGGACAGGCCGAGCATGGGTACAACTCGCCGGTCTGGCTGGTCACCGATGACCGCGCCTTGGCCGAGACGGTCATGGCACGCGTTCCGGAACTGATCGCAGACCTGCCAGAGGTGAACCGCGACAACGCCACCGCCGCATGGCGCGACTATGCCGAAGTGATCCTGTGCGCCGACCGCGAGGAAATGGCGAAGACCTCGGACGAATATGCCCCCGAACACCTGACCGTTCAGGCCGCCGATCTGGACTGGTGGCTGAGCCGCCTGACCTGCTATGGCTCGCTGTTCCTTGGCGAGGAAACCACCGTGGCCTTTGGCGACAAGGCGTCAGGCACCAACCACGTTCTGCCGACCAGCGGCGCGGCGCGGTATACGGGCGGCCTGTCGGTCCACAAGTTCATGAAGATCGTGACATGGCAGCGCGCCACGCGCGACGGCTCGCGCCCCATCGCGGAAGCGACGGCCCGGATCTCGCGGCTGGAAGGCATGGAAGGCCACGCGCGGACGGCGGATGTGCGTCTGGCCAAATACTTCCCCGGCGTGAACTTCGACCTGAGCGCCAATGACTGATCGAAGCGGGGTACGGCGGCAGCGCGAGGACGAGGGGTCCAGCCCCTCTCCCACACCCTCACCGGGTGGCCCCCTCACCCCCACTCCCCTCTCCCCCAAAGGAGTGAAGAAAACATGAAGGCTCTCGTTTACACAGGCCCCGAACAGCTTGAATACAAAGAGTTCGACGATCCCTCGCCGCACGACGGCGATGCGCTGATCACAATCGAACGGGTCGGCATCTGCGGGTCGGACATGCACGCCTATCTGGGCCACGATCCGCGCCGCAATCCGCCGCTGATCCTTGGCCACGAAGCCTGTGGCGTCACGCAAGATGGCCAGCGCGTCACGATCAACCCCATGGTCGTCGACGGCACCAGCCGCGAATGCAAGGCCGGGCGCGAGAACCTCGACCGGAACCGCTCGATGATGTCGATCCCGCCGCGCCAGGGCAGTTTTGCCGAGCAGGCCACCATGCGGGGCGAAAACCTGATCCCGGTGCCGGACGGGGTCGACCCGGCAAAGGCCGCCTTGGCCGAGCCGCTGGCCTGTGGTTGGCACGCGGTGCGCATGGGGCTGGACGTGGGCTGGATCAAGAACCCGAAAACCCTGGTGATTGGCGGTGGACCGATCGGCGTCGGCTCTGCACTTTCGGCGGCGGCAATGGGCATCACCGACATTACGGTGACCGAACCGAACGCGTTGCGGCAAAGCTATCTGACCAAGACCTGCGGCTTCAACGTACTGGCCGAGCTTGACGCCCCCGACAGCTATGATCTGGTGATCGATGCCGTCGGCTATACCGCCACCCGCGAGACAGCCTCGCAGGCGGTCGTTCCGGGCGGCGTCATCATGCATATCGGTCTGGGCGGCGGCGAACCCGGCCTTGATGTGCGGCGGTTCACGCTGCACGAGGTCACCTTTATCGGCACCTATGCCTATACCTATCAGGACTTCCGCGACACGGCGGCCGCGATCTTCGACGGCTCGCTTGGCGCGCTGGACTGGACGGAAGAACGGCCGTTGTCAGACGGGCACCGGGCTTTCGAAGACATCCGCGCGGGCAAGGTGGCCGCGCCGAAAATCGTTCTCGTACCTTAAGGATCAGAGATGAGCATCGACAAGAAAATCACCGAGGATCTCGTGAATGCTGGCATCAGCTTCGTCACGACCGTCCCTTGCAAACAACTGGCGGGGGTCATCGACGAGATCGACCAACACCCTGATATCTTTCACATTCCTTCGAACAAGGAAGACGAGGGCATGGGCCTCTGCGCCGGGGCATGGATGGGTGGCAAGCGGCCCGCGATCATCATGCAGAACACCGCCATCGGTGTCACGATCAACACGCTGGCGACGCTGATCCAGTACTACCGGATGCCGCTGCCGATGCTGATCTCGTATCGGGGCGAGCTGCGCGAACCGGTGGCCTGCCAGGTTGAAATGGCGGTGTACACCAAGGCGCTTTTGGCCCAGATGAACATCCCAACCTACCACTTCCACAAGCAGGCTGATGCCGAGGAACTGCCAATGATCCTCGACTATACCTTCATGTGCAACAAACCCGTGGCGATCCTCACCGACGCCAACTTCTGGGGAGGCTATGGCGACCAATGATCCGTTCTGAAATCCTGAAAGAGATTGCCCCGATCCTGCGGGACCAGCTTGTGGTTTGTAACATCGGGATCCCGTCCCAAGAACTGCACGCGATCGATGACCAGCCGACCAACTTCTATATGCTCGGCACGATGGGGCTTGCCTCGTCCATCGGTCTTGGCCTTGCTTTGGCGCAGCCCAAGCCGGTGATCGTGATTGATGGCGACGGCTCGGTCCTGACCAACCTCGGCACCCTGCCGACCATCGGCAACAACGTCGCGGACAACTATATCCTGATGATCATTGACAACGGCTCCTACGGCTCGACCGGGGACCAGCCGACCTATACCGGCAAGAAGACCGATCTGGCTGGCATGGCGCGCGCCGCCGGCTGCGAGAACGTGGTCGAAGTGCAGGATGTCGATACCGGCAAGGCGCTGACAGCCGCCTTGGAAAGCGGCAAGATGACCGTGATGATCGTCAAGTGCGACAGCGGCAACGCCAAGAACCCGGTCATCACCATGGACCCGGTGGTCATTCGGGACCGGTTCATGAAAGCCGTGTCGGCCTGAAGAAAGACCAAGACGCGCCACGAACAGGGTTGCCGTGTTGAACGCGGCAACCCTTGGTCTATCTGCGCCCCGCGGCATCGCCGCCAGGTCTCGCAGGACCCCTCGCCATTCCCGCACTTGTTAACTGTTTCTTAGCGCCCCTGTCGTTCAACGCCCGCTAACGCACAGGGACACGACAAGATGCGGACCGCTTTCGTTCACATCGGCATTCACACGGCGATCCAGAACCGGTGTGCCGCGTCACGTCAGGTGCTGGCCGATCAGGGCATCCACTACCTTGGCGGCGACCCGAACCATGGCGAGCGGCTTTGCCTTGCATTTTGGGAGAAGGACGACGCGTTGCGCCTGGCCGGGCTGGCGTGGAAAGACGACGACGCCGCTATGCGGCACCGCACCAGAATACAGGCCGAGCTTGAGGCCGAGATCAAAGGCACGGCGCTCGACATTCTTGTCAGTGCCGAGGAACTGTCCCGCTTCCGCCACCGCGAGGTCGAACGGTTCCTGCTGTTCCTCTATCGCCACGTGGATCGCGTCCGGGTCATAGGGTATCTGCGCGACCCGTTGGACTGGATGACCTCGGCAGCCCAGCAAGGCACGAAATGGGAAGGGCGGTGTCTGGACGATGTGTTCGACGCACCGCCCCTGCCCCGTTATGCGGCCCGCTTCGATCCTTGGCTGCGGCTCTTGCCGCGCCGGGACATCGACCTGCGCGCCTATCCGTTGGACAGTATCATGTCCGACATCTCGAGCGCTCTTGGACTTGCCACCCACATGCCCCCGGCCAATTGGGTCAACGCGAGCGCCTCCGACCGCTCGACCATTCTGTACGCGCATATGAACACTTGCGTTCCGCCTTTCATCGAAGCGCGGCACAATCCGCTTCGCAGTTTCGATCTGGTTCGGGATGCGCAACTACCGGGCCAGAGCTTCACCTTGCCGACAGAAACTGTCGAAGCCGTTGCCAGCGCACTGGAGGCCGAGCGCGATTGGGCCCACGCGATGCTTGGGCGTACCGTGTTCCAGCCCACGACGGCACCAAGCCGCAGCCGCGACGCGTGGTTTCGCGGCGAACGTGCCGAACTTGAGCGTCTAGCCGAAATCTTTGTCGCCAAGGCGCGCCGGGCGCAGAACGAACGCGCCCTCAGGATGCTGCTTCTGGCCGGGCGGTATCGCGACGACCCTGCCCGCGCGCATCACATGCTAGATCAGGCATGGCTTCTGACCACCGACCGCTGGACATTGGACATGATCGCGCACGAGGCGCTGGAACAGGATCGCGGCGACCGCGAGAAGTTCTTCGCCAAGCTACGCCTGATGCGCCGGATCGAGGCCCCGACACCAGACGATCCGCCTCTGGTGATCGGCAACCCGTTCGACCGGCCATGGCGCGACGCAGATGACGTGGCATCATGGCACTCGACCGCGGCCTGACGGCTCAGTCGGGCTCGCCGCCCAGAACCTCCCAGAAATCGGCCCGCAGATTGTGATGCGGGAACGGCATGTCCGGCACATCGACGCCAAGGAAAGCGCAGAGCGGCTCCCAGCCTTGGGCGACATCGAAGACCAACAACCGATCAGCCGGAACGCCCGCTTCAACCTCGGCCTTGCGCTGCTCAAACGCCGCGATGGCAACGTCCTTGTCGCGATACTGTCCGTTGAAAACACCTTCGCCGATCAAGGCCAGGTTCATATCGAGGATCTCGCGGATATGCGGCGGCAACTCCATGCTTGGATAACGATCCGTCAGCTTGCCGATGGTCTTGTCGAAACTGGCCCACCACTTCTCGGGCGGCCGGACCGAAAGCACCACCTTGGCGTCCGGAAAGGCCTCCATCGTCTCGCGCCAGACATTCGCGCCCGGCCAATCGACCTGCGATCCATAGCCGTCGAACACCGCCGACCAGTCCGGGCTCTCACCACGCGCAACGGCCTGCCAGTGCGGCACCTGCGTCTCGTGGTTGTCGAGCACCTCGTACATGTGGTGACACGGGCCGAAGCCCAGAACCTCCAAGGCTTCCTTCAAAGACTTGGTTCCGGTCCGGCCAAAACCCGGACCTATGATCTTCAATGACATTATCTTCCCCCAGCAAAGTGGGGAAAGACTAGCAGCGTTTGACGATTTTCCAAAATCGGGCCCCGGATACGATACCCCCGGGACCCGTTGGCCTAGCCGCCCATGACCTTGGGCAGCCACAGGACCAGTTGCGGGAAGATCAGCAGCAGGATCAGTCCGAAGAGCTGCACCAGCATGAACTGCATCATACCCAGATAGATGTCCTTAAGATCCCAATTCGGCACCACCCCTTTCAGGAAATAGGCCGAGAGCGCCACAGGCGGACTGAGCCACGCCGTTTGCAGGTTCACCGCCACAAGGATCCCGAACCAGACCATCAGGTCATACCGGCTGAGCCCGTGGATCTCCAACGCCTGAACGGTCGGCAACAGGATCGGCACCACGATCAACACGATTGGCACCCATTCCAGTGGCCAGCCCAGCAGGAAGATCAGCGCCATGACCAGAAGCAGCACCATGAACGGCGCCATATCGAGGCCCAAGAGGATCTCGGTCATCATCCGCGGCGTGCCCAAGGCGCTGAACTGTGCGCCGAAGAAGTTCGAGGCGGCGACGAGGAACATGATCAGAACGGTGATTTCAAGCGCCTTGATCAGGCTGTCGAAGAAGCCCGGAATGGTGAACTTCCGATAGCCGATCGACAGCAGGATCGCACCGAAGGCCCCCATGGCCGCGGCTTCCGCAGGCGTCGCGAAGCCCAGAAGGATCGAGCCCAGCGCGAAGGAGATCAGGATGGTCGGCGGCATGAGGCCTGCAAAGAACTCGTCCCAGAGGTCTGAGAAATAGAAGCTCTCGTCCGCATCCTTGCCATAGATCGGGCGCGCGAGGAACGCGAGCAGCAGGATGAATAGCGAGAATACGATGGCCCAAACCGACAGCCCACCGGCCAGCGTCGTGGCGGCCAGATACAGGTGGAACAGAACCGCAATCGGCAGAACGATCCGCAGAATGCTGAGATTGCGATACGCGGCATAAGCCAGCGCAACGGTCACGATCAGCACGATCAGACCACCGAATGGCAGAAGACCACCGAACGCGCCGCCCAGCCCAAGCCCGAAGACCCGGCAGACGGTCAGGATGCCCAGACAGATCAACGCCACTTCGGCCCCGTAGAACTTTGATGTCTCGGGCTGATCCTCTTCCGACAGGATCGGACCAAGGCTTGGATCAAGCCAGCACCGTCCCAGCGTATAGATCAGGTAGAGAGACGCCAGCAAAGCCCCCGGAATGAACGCGCCCCGGAAGAGGTCAAGCGTCGACACTTCCAGCACCGGCCCCATCACGATCAGCATGATCGAGGGCGGGATCAGAATGCCCAGCGTCCCGCCTGCGGTGATCGTACCGGCCGCCAGTTTCACGTTATAGCCCGACCGGCTCATCGTGGCGCCTGCCATGATGCCCAGCAGCGTCACCGACGCGCCGACGATACCGGTCGCGGCGGCGAAGATGGTCGACACGATCAGCACCGCGATGAACAACGCACCGCGCACCCGCGCCATGATCATCTGGATCGACGCAAAGAGCCGCTCCATCAGACCCGCACTTTCCATGACGATCCCCATCAGCACGAAGAGCGGCACCGCCATCAGCTGGTCGTTCAGCATGGTGGAGTTCGTGTTCAGCGTCATCAACAGCGTGGTCAGCTTGAAGTTCGATCCCCAGATGCCGAAGACGAACGCCAGGAAGATCAGCGTGAACGCAATCGGGAACCCGATGAAGATCACGAAGAGCATCGCGCACAGCATGATCAGACCGATCGTCGGCTTATCCAGGTTCGGACGCGCGCTCATCAACTCGGTGAACCACGCCCCGCCCGGCACGATGTCCGGCGTGAAGATGGCCAGCACCAGCCATGCCAGGCCGATGATATAGACCGGCAGGAAGCGCACGAACCAACGCTCGCGCTCTTTGCCCATCTTGTGGAAGGCGCGGAAAATCTCGGGGATGCCCTGCAGCATCAGCAGGAAACCACCCACCGGCATGGCCAGACGCGCGGGCCAGAGAAGCGGACCCCATGCACTGTCCAGCGCCAGCGTCTCGCCGGTGGAATAGGCCAGCCACCAGAATTGCGATGCGACGATCGTGAAGAAGATCATCGAAGGCATGAAGAACAACAGGTAGAGCAGCGCGTCCACCGTCGCCTGTGTCTTGTCCGACCAGAAGCGATAAAGGAAGTCGGCGCGGATATGCACGCCGCGCATCAGGCCGTAACCGGCTGCCGCCATGAACAGAACACCTGCAACCATGCGGCTGGTGTCATAGACCCAAAGCGTGGGCCCAAGTCCCAGCGACCGCGCAAGATCCTCGAAGCCCGCATCCTGCAGGATGGCGAACGAGTTCCGCATGAAGACTTCGTAGACGACGACCGCGATCAGCGGGACCATCAGCAGGGCGATAAGCTGACCCGCCCGATAGTTGATCACGTCGATCACCGCGGTGATCGGACGTTGCCAGGCTGTCATGTCTTCAGGTGTTTCCCCGGGAGCTTCAGCGCGGCGTTCCGCAATCAGCTCGTCCGCGATCTCCAGGTCTTCTGGATTCGGTTCGTCGGCCATACACGTTCCCTCCCGTGGACGCGGATCTCCTCAGTCCGCGTTCTTGTTTTCAAAACACTCGCAGGTTTTGCTTGGAAAACAAGAACGAACGGGCCCCGTGTGGGGGCCCGTTCTTGATCTGAATTACTTCAGAGTGTCCGCGAAAGCGCGACCAAGGTTCGCGTTCGAGGTCTGGGCACCAGCCCAGAACGGAACGGCGATGGCCGCGAAGTCTTTCTGCGACTGCCAGACTTCTGCGAAGAACTCGTTCTCGTCTGCAGCGGCCTGAAGGGCCTTGTTTGCAGCGGCCGAGTACTCGGTGAAGTAGTCAGCCGGCGTGTCTTCAAGGATAACACCGTGGTTCTCGGTGAGGTCCTTCAGAGCCTTACCGTTTTCATAGATACGGTAGGAGAGCGACTTCGAAAGCGAGGCGTTGGCCGCAACTTCGAGAGCCTTCTGCTCGGTTTCGGTCAGGCTGTCGTAGAAGTCGCGGTTCACATACATGTCCGCGTTCACGGTGACCTGGTGCAGACCCTGCAGATAGTAGTGCTTCAGGACCTTCTGGAAGCCGAAGACCGAGTCAGGCTTCGGGCAGCACCATTCAGCTGCGTCGATCGTGCCCTTCTCGAGTGCCGGCAGGATGTCACCACCGCCCATGGCCACAGCCGGGACGCCGATGTCAGCGTAAGCGGCGCCAACCATGCCCGGAGGGGCGCGGAAGCGCATCTGGCGGAAGTCATCCATCGAGGTGATCGGCTCGGGGAACCAGCCCAGAGCTTCCGGACCAACCGGCTGCAGCATGAAGCCTTTGACGTTCACGCCCATTTCGTCCCACAGGCGGTCATAAAGTTCGCGACCACCACCGTACTGGAACCAGCTCAGGAACGCGATGTTGTCGAGGCCAACACCGGCACCGGCAACAGGCGCACCAAAGAGGTTGGCTGCAACGTGCTTGCCGCCCCAGTAGTGGGTCCATGCGAAGCCGCCTTCGACCAGACCGGCGTCAACCGCGTCCATGATGTCGCGCGGGCCAACAACGGCACCAGCCGGCAGAACTTCGATCGTCAGCGAACCACCGGTCAGGGCGGCCACGTCCTTGCCGAACTCGTTCAGCATGAAGACTTCGTCAGCCGTGTTCGGCAGCACCGACTGGATGCGCAGAACCTTCTCGGCCCAGGCCGTGCCGGCCATCATCGCTGCACCGACGGCCGTGACCGCGGCGAGCTTTGTCAGTTTTGAAAACATACGTTTTCCTCCCTTTTTGCCTTCTCTTGCGTTCATGAACGTTTGGCCGACCCACGAAGGCAACGGGTCGGCTATTCGGTTAATGCCCTTTGCCTAAGTCCATCCCTTCGATCAAACCAAGCATCGGACCGACACCATAGTTGATGTCGAAAACACCGCGGAACAGCATCTCGCCCGCGACATAGATCAGCACGATCAGACCAGCCCATGAGGTCCACGGGTACTTGGTCAAAAGCTTCATGATCAGAGTGGCCGCGAAGGCCATCAGCAGGATCGCCAGCGCAAGGCCGAAGACCAGCAGGTTGGTGTCGCCATCGGCAATTGCGGCGACGGCCAGAACGTTGTCCAGCGACATCGACACATCGGCAATGGTGATCGTCCAAAGCGCCTGCCGCAGCGTGCGGCGCGGCGGACCGGTATAGCCCGCCTCGGGATCCTCGGCGGTCTCAAGCGCGATTTCCGCCTGCTCATCAACGTTCTCGCGAATTTCGCGATAGAGCCGGTAGCACACCCAGCAGAGCAGCAGCCCGCCAAGGAACAGAAGCCCTGGCACCGCCAGCAATTTTGTCGCCACAACCGCGAACACAATCCGCAAAAGCGCCGCGATGACCATGCCGAACATGATCGCCTTGGCGCGCAACTCGGGCGCCAGCCCTGCTGCCGCCATGCCGATGATCAGCGCGTTGTCTCCCGACAGGATCAGGTCCGCCAGGATAATGGCGCCGGCATCGAATAGAAGTTCCGTCAATGCGCCATCTCCATATTCGAGGGCGCGTCTTTCAACGCATCGGCCAGCACCATGTCGCTCGCTTTCTCGCCGATCATGATCGTCGGCGCGTTGGTGTTCCCAGAAACGATCACGGGCATGATCGAGGCATCCGCCACCCGAAGTCCGGCAATCCCTCGCACGCGCAGCTTTTCGTCGACGACAGCCATGTCGTCCTGCCCCATCTTGCAGGTGCCGGTCGGGTGATAAATCGTGGTCGCATTGCTGCGCGCCCAGTCAAGGACGGCATCATAGTCGTCGTCCTTCACGTCAGGTCCGGGCGTATATTCCTCGGTGATGACGCTGGCGACAGGCTCGGTCCGGGCGATCTTGCGCGCAATCCGGATGCCTTCGACGATCACATCTTGATCGGTCTTGGTCGCCAGATAGTTCGGGTGGATCACCGGGTGGTCGCGCATGTCAGCCGACCGCAATTCCATATGCCCCGCGCTTTCGGGGCGAAGCTGCAGAACACTTGCCGTGAAGGCATTGAACTCATGCGGTTTGTTGATCTTCTGGCTGGCGCTGAACGGTTGCACATGGAACTGGATATCCGGCTCGGCCAGATCCGGGCGCGTCTTCAGGAACGCCGTGCCAAGGCTGGCCGCCATGGTCATCGGGCCGGTCCGCGTCGCCGCGTAATGCAAGGCGATCAGCCCCTGCTTCACAAGGCTGTTGATCTCGGTGTTGATGGTCGAAAGCGTCGTCTTGTAAACCGGGCGCGCCTGCAGATGGTCCTGCAGGTTCTTGCCCACACCCGTCAGCGCGTGACGCGTCTCGATCCCGTGCGGTGCCAACATCTCGGGGTCGCCAATGCCCGACACCATCAGAAGCTGCGGCGACCCGATGGCGCCTGCCGACAGCACGATTTCCTTCCGCGCCTTGATGGTCTTCCGCGTGCCCTGATGCGTCACCTCGACACCGGTCGCGCGTTTGCCGTCGAAGACAAGCCGCTCTGCCGGGCAATCGGTCAGAATGGTCAGGTTCCGCCGTCGTTTCGCGGGCCCAAGATAGGCCACGGCGGACGAACACCGCCGCCCGTTGCGCATCGTCAGCTGGAAGTGCCCCACGCCTTCCTGACTGGCTCCGTTATAGTCATCCGTCCGCGGATAGCCCGCGTTCACCGCCGCATCAAGATAGAGGTCGACGCATTCGCGCGACACCGCGCTGTCAGAGACCGAGAGCGGCCCGTGCCGCCCTCGGATCTCCGGGTCCCCGCCTGCGTAGCTCTCTGCGCGTTTGAAGAGTGGCAGAACGTCCTCCCAACCCCAGCCGGCATTCCCGAGTTGCCGCCAGTGGTCATAATCCGCCGCTTGTCCACGCACATAGAGGAGCCCGTTGATCGAGCTCGACCCACCCAGCACCCGTCCGCGTGGCCATTTGAGCGCGCGCCCATTCAGCCCCGGATCGGGTTCGGTCTGATAGCCCCAGTCGGTCTTGGGGTTCCCCATTGTTTTGAAGTAACCGACCGGAACATGGATCCACGGAGAGCTGTCCCGGCCCCCCGCTTCAAGAAGGGCCACTTGGAATTTGCCACCATCAGAAAGGCGGTTGGCCAGCACACAGCCAGCGGAACCTGCGCCAACGATGACGTAGTCAAATTCCAAATTTTCCTCCCCATTTGACGCGTTGGTCAAAAAATGAGACTTTTTGTCTCACTTTTGAGTGCAACATGATTCTTTTCACGTTGCAAGTTTTTTGAGCGGAGGGCGCTGAGCATGGATGGCAACGACGAAGGCCGTATCCCGACGAACCTGCGGACTCTCATGATCCTTGAGTTGCTCGGACGTCATCAGGGCGCGATGACCGCCGCCGAGATCGGCCGCGCCATCGGCCTGCCCAAGCAGACCATTCACCGTCTCTGCAACACGCTGACCGAAGAAGGGTTCCTTGCGCAGGACGCCGGCGGCTTGCGTCCGGGGCGCCGCGCCCGTGACATGGCGACCGGGATACTGCACGCCTCGACCAGCCACATCGCCCGCCACCAGATCCTCCGCCGTCTGGCCGAGGAGACCGGCGAGACCGTCAACTTCGTCGTCCCCGAAGAGGGCGGCATGAGCTACAAGGACAGGGTCGAGACCGACTGGGCCTTCCGGGTCCAGCTGCCGGTCGGCAGTAACGTCCCGTTCCATTGCACCGCCAGCGGCAAAAGCTATCTGGCGCTTTTGAAGAAGCGCGACCGGACACGCATCGTACATGCCCGCAAGCTGGAAGCGGCGACGCCCAACACGATCACCGACCCCGACCGCTTGCTGGCCGAACTCAAGGTCATCGCCCGGCAGGGCTATGCGATCGACAACGAGGAATTCATCGAAGGCATGGCCGCGATCGCCGTTCCGGTCCGCGATGCCACCGGACGTTACATGGCGTCGATCGGTGTGCATGGGCCGGTGCCGCGCTACTCGGCAGAACGCGCGGCGTCCTTTGCTCCGCTGCTGGAAGAGGCGGCGCGCGACTTGGCAGATGTGATGATGGAAGCGTGACAGGGCGCTGACCCGGCCACCCTTAAGACTTCGTTAACGCGAGATTTCCAAGTGCCACCGTCCTCCCACCCCTATTTGGTGGGGGCGCAGGTTAAGGGCGCGTTACGCTTCGCCGGGCGACGTGTTGTTTTCCCGACTTTCCAATCGACTTTCGCCCGACAAGGCGAACAATCTCTTAACCCAGCCCCTCACCCATCGTCAGGAAGGATCGCAACGCCCTGGCTCAGCCAGAAATGCGGCATGTCGATAAAGACCCAATTCTCGGCCAGCTTGTCGCCTTCGCGCCGATAAACATCGATCACCCGGAACTCCCCTACCTTCCCGGTGGGCGCGCGCCCCAGATACTCGCCGGTGAGACGCACGGTGAAATTGGGCCAGCCGAAAAAACCGCCAAACGCCCCTTCCGCCAGTCGCGCGACGTGGGTCGTCTTCGACCGATCCGAGAAGGCCGCGCGGAACGGTCCCGAATGCTGCGCCGCATAGCGTGGGATGGTATAGGTCGCGCCGATCCCGGTCGGCCCCCACCACGTCATGTCATCCACCCATGTGCGCGCCAGTTCTTCCTCCAGCGGCAAACCCAACTGCCACGTTCCCAAGTCCGAGATCATCGCATTGATACAAGCCAGCGTCGCCTCACCTTGCTCGGCCGGTTGCGCATCATAAAGAAGCCCCCCCTGCCCATAAGGCCCGGGCTGCACCAACTCGGCCCCGGCGGAGGGCGGAAACGGCGTCAGCCCGGCCTGCACCATCACCTGCGGAATGTCGAAATACATCGCGATGTCGGTGATCAGGTCGCCCTCGACCTTCAGGAACGAGGCATAGCGCAGAAACGCCATGCGCCCGGTCGGCGGAATGCCCAGCCATGGCGCATCGAAGAGCCCGACAAGATGACCCATCGACACGACCCATGTCGACGCGAACCCGTCCATTTCGTTCAAGCCTGCGAAGAAGATTGTCTCGCGCCGGTGAAGGTGCCGGAAGCTCTGGTGCAGCGGTGCCCAGAAGCGTGTGTTGACAGCTTCGGGACCGGTAAGTTCGTTGAACGGGTGATAGCCGCGCCAGAGACAATCGGGCGATTGCAAAACGGCAGCGCCGGTGAAATCGCCGCGATCAAGGGCCGCGTGATAGGCGCGCACCGTCTCTTTTTCTTTTTGAAAATCCATGTCTTGGCCGCCTATTCGCGCTTTTTGCATACGCTTGCAAAAAGACCTTGCCGAATCTGATTGGGGAAGTCTAGGCTCGATGCAAGCGTATGCAACGACAGCGCCGCGGGGGGATCATGGCCAACATTCAGCTTCGCAAGATCTCGAAGCGTTGGGGCGACTTCATTGGCGTCCACGAATTCGATCTCGACATTCCGGACCGCGAGTTTCTTGTGCTGCTTGGGCCTTCGGGCTGCGGCAAGACGACGACGATGCGGATGATCGCGGGGCTTGAAGACCCGACCGATGGCGAGATCCTGATCGACGGCAAGGTCGTCAACGATCTGGAACCCAAGGACCGTGACGTGGCGATGGTGTTCCAGTCCTATGCGCTTTATCCGAACATGGATGTCTACGAGAACATCCGCTTCCCGCTGAAGGTTCGCAAGATCGACCCCTCGACCCATGACGAGAAAGTCCGGCGCGCCAGTGCTATGGTCGAGTTGGACGACTTCCTGCACCGCAAGCCCGCCGCGCTCTCGGGCGGTCAGCGGCAGCGCGTGGCGCTGGCGCGGGCCATCGTGCGTGAACCCAACGTGTTCCTGATGGATGAACCGCTGTCGAACCTTGACGCCAAGCTGCGGGTCAGCACGCGGGCGCAGATCAAGAACCTGAGCCACGAACTGGCGGTGACGACGATCTATGTGACCCACGATCAGATCGAGGCGATGACGCTGGCCGACAGGGTGGTCGTCATGGAAAAGGGCATCGTCCAACAGGTCGGCTCGCCCACCGAGATCTATGACAAACCCGCCAACACCTTCGTCGCGGGCTTCATCGGCAACCCGGCCATGAACCTGATCGAAGGCGAGGTGCAGAGCGGCACGTTCCGCGCCAAGGACACCGAGATTCACGGGCTGTATGCGCCGGATGGCAAAGTCACGCTTGGCTTCCGGGCCGAGGACGCGACCGTCAGCGCATCGGGCGGGCAGATCACAGCGCCGATCTATACGATGGAGCTTCTGGGAGACGCGACCATGGTCAGCGTCCGGATCGGCGGGCAGTTGATCAGTTGTAAGGCCGACAAGACCTATCGCGCCGAGATCGATGACCGGATTTCGATCAACATACCAAACGAGATTTGCCACCTGTTCGATGGCACGACAGGGGCACGGATCGGGGGGTGACCCCGGCAGAACCCCCGGCCGCCAAGCCGGGACATAAAGGGGTGTGCGGTTGCAAGGCACATCCGACAATCAGGGAGAAGAAAACTGATGTACTTCAAAACCATAGCTCTCGCCGGCGCCGTCGCGCTGATGGGCTCGACCGCCGTGTCGGCCTGCGAGATCGGGGCGCGTGTCTCGATCGTCGGCAACGAATTCCCGGCCATCCAGACCGTGGGTGCGGGCGCGCAGGAATGCGCCGGCGGCGAGGTGTCGACGAACCTCACGGCCGACCACCAGAAGATCAACCTGCCCGGCATGCAGGGCAACCCGGCGGAATACACCAGCGCCATTATCGCGAACTCGTCGATCGTCGCGCTGATGAACGATGACGTGATCCGCCCCTTGGACGATCTGGTCGCCAAGCACGGTGACGGTCTGGCGAAGAACCAGCTGATCACGATCAACGGTCAGGTCATGGCCGTGGCCTTCATGGCCAACGCCCAGCACCTGGTTTATCGCGCCGATATCCTTGAACAGGCCGGCGTCGGCGTTCCGACCACTTATGAAGAGATGCTGGCAGCCGCAGAAGCGATCCGCTCGCAAGGCATCCTCGAGAACCCGGTGGGGGGCGCTTATGCCGCTGGCTGGAACCTTGCTCAGGAATTCAACAACATGTTCCTTGGCATGGGCGGCAGCCACTTCAAGGCAGGCTCGGCCGAGCCGAACGTCAACTCGGAAGCCGGGATCAAGGCTCTTGAGATGATGAAGTCGCTGTCGGCTTACATGAACCCCGACTTCCTGACGCATGACTCGAACGCCACCAACGCCGAGTTCCGCGCCGGCAACGTTGCGATCATGAACATGTGGGGCAGCCGTGCCGCGACGCTGACCAGCGCCGAAGGTGTGCCGCAAGAGGTGATCGACGGCTTCGCCATTGCGGGTCCGATGACCGTTGGCGGTGGATCGACCCCGGCCTCGACGCTGTGGTGGGATGGCTGGACCGTGGCCAAGAACATCAGCGACGCAGAAGCTGAAGCCACCTTCCTTGCGATGAAGCACGCCATTCGTCCGGAGATCCTCGCAGACGACGAAGTGGCCAAGCAGGCGGTCTGGCTGATCGACGGCTATCAGCCGACCGACGCAGCCGTGGGTGTCTTCGAAGCCGCCAAGGCACAGACGATCCCCTATCCGATGCTGCCTTACATGGGCCTTCTGCACACGGCGCTTGGCAACGAGCTGGCTGACTTCATGCAAGGCAAGGAATCGGCCGAACAGGCGCTGAAGGACGTGGAAGCGGCCTATATCGCAGCCGCCAAGGAAAAGGGCTTCCTCTAAGCCTGACGGGGCGCGGGCCTTGGCCCGCCCCTTTGCACCAATTGCAAGGCGGGTTTCCCCGCCTTGCCGACCCCGAACCGAGCGACCGAGATGAAACACAAGACCTTCTTCTGGTTCTTCCTGCCCACCGGCCTGGCGATGCTGCTGTTCATCGCGCTGCCGATCGTGTCGGTGGTGATCCAGTCGGTCTATGCGCCGCATGAAGCGGTCATCATCGAGGTCGAGAATTGCGGCCCCTTTGGCTGCACCACCGAGACCACGATCGATCAGGAGGCCACCGCCGCCGTGCGCGCGGCCGAGCCGCTTGGGCGTTTCGTCGGGCTCGACATCTATTTCGACCGCGGACATCTGGCGGTCGCCGAGATCAAGGAGGCGTGGTCCAGCACCGACAGTCTGGGCGACTTCTGGGACGTTCTCTTCAACCTGCCCTTCTATCGCGCGCTGGCCTTCACGCTGACTTATACGTTCGTCTGCACCCCGCTTCTGATCGGGCTTGGGCTGACAATCGCGCTGGCGGTGAACTCGCTGCATCGTCACCTGAAAGGGCTGGCGATCTTCTTCTCGCTTCTGCCGATGATCGTGACGCCCCTGATCGGGTCGCTGATCCTATTCTGGATGATCGACAGTCGCGGCATCCTTGGAAACTTCATCTCCTATCTGGCGGACGACCCGGACTTGTCACTCAAGGCGTCGACGCCGCTTATGTGGGTCTCGCTGATCGTTTACGGCATCTGGTCGTCGGCGCCCTTTGCCTTCGTCGTGTTCTATGCCGGACTTCAGACCCTGCCCAAGGACCAGATCGAAGCGGCGCAGATCGACGGCGCCTCGCGTTGGGAGCAGGTGCGCTATGTCGTCATCCCGCACCTGATGCCGCTGGTCACCTTCGTGGCGCTGATCCAGATCATGGACAACTTCAAGGTGCTGGAACCGATCATCGGCTTCCAGGCCAGCGCCCATGCCACGTCGCTGTCGTGGATCATCGTGAATGACCTTGGCGGCGAGACCCGGCAGCTGTCGGCGGCTGCGACGACCTCGGTTCTGACGATCTTGGGTGTCGCGATCCTGTTGTCACCGGTGCTGGTGCGCACATGGCGCGACTTCAAGGCAGGGGGGCACTGATGGCGTCGAAAGCACAGCGTATGCCCGTGGGGCTCAGGCTTCTGACCAGTGGCTTCATTGTCCTCTGGCTGCTTGTCGCGGCCTTCCCGTTCTTCTGGACCTTCTGGGGCAGCTTCAAGGTCGAGCTCGACTTCTTCTCGATCGCGGACTGGACCAATGCGCTGGTCGGGCGGAACACATCCGACACCTATGGCACGCCCTTCACCGGGGCGGGGTATGAAGGCGCGTGGGTCCAGAACGAGTTCTGGCGAAACGTCATCAACACGTTCATCGTCTGCGTCTTCGTCGTCTCGATCTCACTCACCATCGGAACACTCGGCGGCTATGCCCTGTCGCGTTCGGGGTTCCGCTATGTCATCTGGCTTTTGATCGTTGCTCTGATCTTCCGGGCGCTGCCGCAGGTCACGCTGGTTGCGGGCTATATGCTGCCCTTCTTCGAGTGGAACGTCTGGGGCATCCTGCCAACCGCGATCATTGTGCTGGTCGCCATGAACCAGCCCTTCACGCTCTGGATGCTGCATTCGTTCTTCCAGAACATCCCGAAAGAACTGGACGAAAGTGCCAAGGTCGACGGCTGCACGCAATTCCAGGCCTTCCGGCACGTGATCATTCCGGTGATGTGGCCGGGTGTCATCACCACGGGGCTCTTCAGCTTCCTTCTGGCTTACAACGACTTCATCGTGACCTCGCTTCTCTTGTCCGAGAGCAACCGCACGATGGTCCCCGAAATCGCCGCCTTCCTTGGCACAACCTATACCGAGGGCAACGTGATGTTTGCCGTCGCCGCCGTGGTCTCGGCCACCGCGCCGCTCTTCGTGCTGGTCATGTTCTTCCAGCGCCAGATCGTCAGCGGCCTGACCGCCGGGGCGGTGAAAGGATGACCACAGGCGCAGAACGCACAAAACGGGCGGGCGACACCCACCTGATCCGACCTATCAAGTCAGGACACTTTCATGACGATTGAACACCTCAAACAGTCCAAACCCGAAGCCGAGAAGAAAGAGGAAGACGCCAAGGTTCGCGCCACCGTCGAGGCCACGTTGGCCGACATCGAAGCCAGCGGCGATGCTGCCGTGCGCGATCTCAGCCAGAAGTTCGACAACTACGCGCCCGAAAGCTTCCGCCTGACTGCGGGCGAGATCGAGGCCGCCATGCAAAAGGTCTCGGCCCGCGACATGGAGGACATCCGCTTCGCGCAGGACCAGATCCGTCGCTTTGCCGAAGCCCAGCGCGCCAGCATGACCGATATCGAGGTTGAAACGCTGCCGGGCGTCATCCTTGGCCACCGGAACATCCCGGTGCAATCGGTCGGATGCTATGTGCCGGGCGGCAAGTTCCCGATGGTGGCCAGCGCTCATATGTCGGTGCTGACCGCCAGTGTCGCCGGCGTGCCCCGCATCATTGCCAGTGCGCCCCCGGTCAATGGCGAACCGCACCCGGCCATCGTCGCGGCGATGCATATGGGTGGGGCGCACGAGATCTACGTCATGGGCGGCATTCAGGCCGTCGGTGCCATGGCCATCGGCACCGAGACCATCGACCCGGTGCACATGCTGGTCGGCCCCGGCAACGCGTTCGTCGCAGAGGCCAAGCGGCAGCTCTTTGGGCGCGTTGGCATCGACCTCTTTGCCGGGCCCACCGAAACCATGGTGATCGCGGACGAGACCGTCGATGCCGAGCTTTGCGCCACCGACCTTCTGGGTCAGGCCGAGCATGGCTATAACTCGCCCGCCTGCCTAATCACCAACAGCCGCAAGCTGGCCACGGAAACACTGGCCGAGATCGACCGCCTGCTGGAAATCCTGCCCACCGCCGAGACCGCCCGCGCCAGTTGGGACGATTACGGCGACGTGGTGCTGTGCGAGACCTATGACGAGATGCTCAAGGTCGCCAACGACATGGCCTATGAGCATGTACAGGTGATGACCGACCGCGATGACTGGTTCCTTGAGCACATGCATGCCTATGGCGCGCTCTTCCTTGGGCCCCGCACCAATGTCGCCAATGGCGACAAGGTGATCGGCACCAACCACACGCTGCCAACGAAGAAAGCCGGGCGCTATACCGGCGGACTTTGGGTCGGCAAGTTCTTGAAAACCCACAGCTATCAGAAGGTGCTGACCGACGAGGCCGCGACGCTTGTGGGCGAATATGGCTCGCGGCTTTGCATGTTGGAAGGCTTTGTCGGCCATGCCGAGCAATGCAACATCCGCGTCCGCCGCTATGGCGGCAAGAACGTGGCCTACGGGACCGCAGCCGAGTGAGCGACCGGGCGACGATCAAGGCGGCTCTGGCGGAGTTTCGCGCCGCCACGGCAACCTTCGAGACGTCGCGGGTCGAAGCCGTGCTGGACGGTCTGGTCGACGCCGCCGCGCCGATCCATATGGGCCATCCGTTCGGCTCGGGCACCGGTCCGGCGCATCTTGCGGCCGCGCTCGCCATGCTGGCACAGGCCATGCCCGATCTGGAACGCCGCGACATGATCCTGACCGCGGGCACCACGCCCGAGGGGCAGGACTGGGTCGGGTGCATGGGCGCGTATATGGGCACGCATCTCGCCCCCGTCCTCGACATCCCGCCCACCGGCCATCTCGCGCATATGCGCTATCACGAGTTCTTCCGGATCGAAGGCGGCAGGATCACCGAAGCGCAGATCATTTGGGACATTCCCGAACTGATGATGCAGGCGGGCGCCTGGCCGATGGCCCCACAGCTGGGCAAGTTCCTCTGCACGCCCGGGCCGATGACACAGGACGGGTTGCAGACCCATGGCGAAGGGCAAACGGCGCTGGCCCATGTCATCGCGATGCTGACCGATCTCTGCCGCCACCCGGCCGAGGGCGGGCCCGAGGTCATGCGGCTCGACACCTATTGGCACCCGCGCTTCAACTGGTACGGGCCTGCGGGCATCGGCACCGGGCGCGGCATCGCGGGCTTCCGGCATTGGCACCAGATCCCGTTCCTGCGCGCCATGCCCGACCGCAAGCTCGATGCGATGGGCGACCTGATGAGCCACTGGATCGCGGAAGGTGACTATGTGGCCGAGACCGGCTGGCCCAACATGCGGCTGACGATCACCGATGACGGCTGGATGGGCATCGCGCCTGCAGGCACCGAAGTGACGCTGCGCAGCCTCGACTTCTGGCGGCTGGAAGGCGGGCTGATCCGCGAGAACTGGGTGCTGGTCGACCTGCTGGATCTCTATGCGCAGATCGGTGTCGATGTGCTGGGCCGGATGCGCGAGTTCAACAAGGCCCGGAGCCTTGCCCCGATCGCATTGGCAAGCGGCTTATGATCTTCGCCTGTTCAAAAATATCCCGGGGGAGCGCGAGGGGGCAGAGCCCCCTCGCCCGCCGCGACGCCCAAGGCGGCGCAACATGAGTAAGGTCACCTCACTTGAAGTCGCCCGGAAAGCCGGCGTCAGCCAGTCGGCGGTCAGCCGGGTCTTCACCCCCGGCGCCTCGGCCAGTGCCAAGACGGTCGAGAAGGTCAAACGCGCGGCCGAGGAACTGGGCTATCGCCCCAACGTGCTGGCCCGCGCC
Organism: Silicimonas sp.; assembly: GCA_022826385.1. Lineage (GTDB taxonomy): Bacteria > Pseudomonadota > Alphaproteobacteria > Rhodobacterales > Rhodobacteraceae > JAJDOD01. The sequence goes on along the minus strand of JAJDUZ010000053.1, from coordinate 23,730 downwards.
ATGGTCAGCGGCAAGAGCCGGATCATCGGTCTGGTGGTCGCCTATCTCGAGAACCAGTTCTATCCGGTGGCTCTCGAGCTTTTGTCGAACGCGCTTCAGGCTGAAGGGTATCATATCCTGATCTTCACCGCGCCCAACTCGACCGACGGGGTCGACAGCGTGATTGCCGATCTGATGGACTACCAGGTCGACGGGATCATCGCCGCCAGCGTCTCGATGTCGTCCCCGCTGGCGACGCGGGCGCGCGAAGCCGGCATCCCGGTGGTGCTGTTCAACCGCGGACAGGATGGCGGGGATTTCTCGCATGTCACCTCGGCCAACCGCGCCGGTGCCGAGAAGGTCACGCGCTTCCTGATCAACAGCGGGCACCGGAGGATTGCGCATATCGCCGGCTGGCAAGGCAGCCAGACCGGGCGCGACCGGGCGGAAGGGTTTCAGGCGGCCCTGGCGTCCGCCGGTTTGCGGCCGTTTTCAGTGGTCGACGGCATGTATAATCGCGCGATCGCCGCCGAATGCGCCCGGCAGTTGATCACCGGCACCAGACCGGACGCGATCTTTGTCGGCAACGACCACATGGCCTTTGCGGTGCTGGACGAAATCCGGGCAGCGGGCCTGACGCCCGGCAAGGACATCTCGGTCGTGGGGTTCGATGACGTGCCGCAAGCGTCGTGGGGCGCCTATGACCTGACCACATGGCGCCAGCCGGTGAACCGCATGGTGGATGCCACGGTTTCACTCTTGCTGGAACGGATCGAAACCGGCACGCCCGCGCCGAAGAAGATTGAAATCGAGGGCGAGTTGATCCTGCGCGGATCGGTGCGCCTTGCCGAAGGAGTTGCCCCATGAAGGGTTTTTCGAACCGTTTCGCAGACTTCCCCGATTACATCATCGGGATCACCAAGGAGATCTGGGAAGATCGCGGCATCGCCACGCTGCATGACTATTACGCGAAGGACATTATCGTCCGCTCGCCGGGCTCGGTGGTCACCGGCAATCTCGGCGTCATCGACGCGACGATGGCAACGCTGGCCGAGTTTCCCGACCGTCAGCTTTTGGGCGAGGACGTGATCTGGTCGGGCACGCCGGAAGAGGGCATGCTGTCGTCGCACCGCATTCTCTCGACCGCGACCCATTCCGGCGACGGCGTTTACGGCGCCGCAACCGGCACAAAGCTGACCTATCGGATCCTGGCTGACTGCCATGCCAAGGACAACGTGATCGACGACGAATGGCTGATCCGGGATCAGGGCGCGATCGTGCGCCAACTGGGCTGGGAGCCAGAGGCCTATGCCCGGGACCTGATCGCACGCGAAGGCGGGCCCGAGGCCTGTGTCAAACCGATGACGCCCGCGACCGACATCGACGGGCCCTACAAGGGTCGGGGCAATGACAATGAATGGGGCGCGCGGTTGGGCGATCTGCTGACCCGGATCATGGGCGCGGACATGGCGGCCATTCCGGGCGGCTATGACCGGGCGGCGCATCTTTGCTATCCGGGGCACGTGACCGGGCACGGGGTCGATCCGGCGGACCGGTTCTGGATGGGGCTGCGCGCGGCGTTTCCGTCCGCGCGGTTCACCATCCACCACCAGATCGGGCGCGCCGACCCGATGATGCCGCCCCGGGCCGCGATCCGCTGGAGCCTTGAGGGCCGTCACGATGGCTGGGGAGCTTTTGGCGCGCCGACCGGCGCCGAGGTGTTCGTCCTTGGCATCACCCATGCCGAGTTTGGCACTTTGGGCGCGGCCGAGCCGACGCTGCGACGCGAATGGACGCTTTTTGACGAGACCGCGGTCTGGAAGCAGATCGCGTTGCACAAGGGATGATCTTGGGGGTGAAAAATTCCGACACGGAATTTTCGGGGGCGCTGCCCCCGGACCCCCGGGATATTTTGGAACAGGCGAAGGCAGAGGCGCGTTCGCTTCACGACGAAGGGTTTGATCTATGACCGATCTTGCGGACCGCATCGTGCGCTATGGCGAACTGATCCCATGCCGGACGGCGTTCATCGATGCGCATACACCGGGGTCGGACCAGAAAGAGAACTTCACCATCATCGGTGGCGGGGTGTCGGAAAGTGCCGACCAGCATGTCCATATCTCGATCCCGCACGGGTTCAATATCGGCGCAGCGGGCCAGCCGCCCAAATGCCGGAACTCGCTGCATTCGCATCGGACGGCCGAGGTGTTTTTCGTGCTCTCGGGCCGGTGGCGGTTCTTCTGGGGCCGCTGGGGCACGGCGGGCGAGGTCGTGCTGGAGAAGGGCGACATCTTCAACATCCCGACCGGTATCTTCCGCGGCTTCGAGAATATCGGCGAAGACTACGGAATGATCATGGCGATTCTCGGCGGCGACGATGCCGGGGGCGGTGTCATCTGGGCCCCGCAAGTGATCGAGGATGCCGAAGCGCATGGTCTGGCGCTGGCCGAGACCGGCAAGCTTTACGACACCAAGGCGGGCGACGCGCTGCCCGAGGGCGTCGCACCGATGGTCAAACTGACCGAGGCCGAGGCCAATGCCTTCCCCGAACCCACCACGCGCGAGGTCGTCGGGGGCTATGTGCGTCGGTACTGGGACATGGTCGCACTGGCCGACAAGACCCCCTGCCCCGTCATCGGCGAGACCGCGATCATCCGCGATCGTCCGGGCTTCGAAGTGTCGCTGACCACACGCGGTTCGGCCAGTGACGTGATGCAGGCCAATCCCCGCCCCACAGTTCTGATGCCCGTGACCGGTCACTGGCGGGTCACGTGGGAAGGCGGCAGTACCGTTCTGGCCCCCGGCGACACGATGAGCGTGCCGGAAGGGCTTGCTCACAGCGCGGTCCCCTCTATGACGGGTGATGCTGCACTCTACAGCATTGTCGGAACAGAGGATGAGGCGGGACTGACATGGACCGGATGAGCGGAATTGTCCTGACGGGGCATGGCGATCTTGACTGCCTGGAATGGCGCGACGATCTGGAACGGCCCGAACCCGGGCCGGGTGAGGTTCTGGTGCGCCTTGGCGGGGCGGCGGTGAACAACACCGATATCAACACGCGGCTTGCGTGGTATTCCAAAGGCGACGGCGATTCTGACGATGCCACCTGGTCCGGCAAACCCCTGATTTTTCCGCATATTCAGGGCGCAGATGGCTGTGGCACCGTGGCCGGGCTTGGCGACGGCGCGGACCCTGCGCTGATGGGCCAGCGCGTGCTGATCGAGCCCTGTCTTTGGGAAGTCGGCGGCGAGGAGAAGAACCCCTTCTGGTACATTGGCTCGGAAGTGCCCGGCACATTCGCACAATATACGACCGTCGCGGCGCGCTATGCCCATGTGATCGACAGCCCTTTGTCGGATGTCGAACTGGCGACGTTCCCCTGTTCCTATTCCACCGCCGAAAACATGATCGTGCGGATGGGCGCCAAGGCGGGCGAGACCGCGATCGTCACCGGGGCCTCGGGCGGCGTCGGGTCCGCGGCCGTGCAGTTGCTGGTGGCGCGCGGGGTCGAGGTGACCGCCGTAACCTCGCCGTCCAAGGTGGCGACGCTGAAGGAACTGGGCGCCGTGGCCTGCCTTGACCGCTCGGATGCGCCGCCGTCGCGGGCGTTCGATCTGGCCATCGATCTGGCAGGCGGCCCGGGCTGGCCGGGCCTTGTCGATGCGTTGAAACCTTTCGGACGCTATGCGGTTGCCGGGGCCGTCGCGGGGGCGGACGTGCCTCTGGACCTGCGCGATCTCTATCTGAAAGACCTGACCTTCTATGGTTGCACCGGCCTCAGCGAGGGTGTCTTTGCCGGGCTGGTCAAGCGGATCGAAAGCGGGGACATCAAGCCGCTTTTGGCCGAGACCTTCGATCTGCAAGATATCCGCGCCGCGCAAACGGCCTTTCTGGAACGGGGCCATATCGGCAAGATCGGCCTGAAGATCAGCTAGCGAAGGACCGCACATGACCCCCGACCTGCAGGACGCGACACGCGCGGTTTATGACCGGCAGGCCGAGGTCTATGACGCGGACCGGTCCCGCGCCTTTTTCGAGGCCCGCTGGCTGACCCGGTTCGGCGATGCCCTACCGCGCGGCAGTCGGGTGCTGGATCTGGGCTGCGGCGCGGGCGAGCCGATCTCGTCCTGGCTGATCGCGGAAGGGTTCCGGCTGACCGGGCTCGATTTTTCACCCCGAATGCTGGACATTGCCCGCACCCGCTGGCCGCAAGGCGACTGGCGCGACGGCGACATGCGGCAGTTGGATCTGGGCGAGCGCTTCGACGGGATCATTGCGTGGAACAGTTTCTTCCACCTCTCGCCTGACGAACAACGCGCCGCCCTGCCCCGCCTCGCCGCGCATCTGGCGCCCGGGGGGCGACTGATGGTGACGGTCGGGCACAAGGCCGGCGAAGTGACCGGCACGGTCGGCGGCGAGCCGGTGTACCATGCCTCGCTCTCGCCCGCCGAATATGCCACCCGTCTGGAGGAGACCGGCCTGCGCCTGACCGCGTTCGTGGCGGAGGACCCCGGGTGCAAGGACCACACGATATTGATGGCGCTGAAGGAGGAAAGCCCATGACCGTTCTGACCAGCCATGTGGGCTCGCTGCCCCGAACACAGAAAGTCGTCGATTTCATCTTTGCCCGCGAGCGGGCCGAACCCTATGCCGAGGCCGAGTTCGACGCCACCATGACCGAAGCGGTTCTGGACACCGTCGGCAAGCAGAAGGCAGCAGGGGTCGATATCGTCTCGGACGGGGAAACGTCGAAGATCTCCTATGCGACCTATGTGAAAGACCGCTATACCGGGTTCGATGGCAACAGCCCGCGAAACGCGCCAGCCGATCTAAAACTCTTCCCCAAGTTTCTGGAACGTCTGGCAAATGACGGCGGCACCCCGAAATACGCGCGACCGATGTGCGTGGGCGAGGTCAAATCCAAGGGGCAAGGCGAATTGCAGAAGGACATCGCGAATCTGCAAGCGGCGATGACCGCGCATGGCATCGAGCGCGGCTTCATGAACGCGGCCTCGCCGGGGGTGATCTCGCTCTTCCTGCAGAACGACTACTATCCGACCCGCGAGGCGTATCTGGCCGCGCTCGCTGACGCGATGAAGGCCGAATACGAGACGATCGTGGCAGCCGGGCTGGACCTGCAGCTTGACTGCCCCGATCTTGCCCTGTCGCGGCATATGCTCTTCACTGATCTGTCGGATGAGGACTTCCTCAAGGTCGCGGGCGCTCATATCGAAGCGCTGAACCATGCCTTGCAGGACGTACCGGCCGAGAAGGTGCGCGTGCATATCTGCTGGGGCAACTATGAGGGCCCGCATGTCTGCGACATCCCGATGGCCAAGATGTTCGACACGCTGATGTCGGCCAAGGCGCGTTACGTGCTGTTCGAAACCTCGAACCCGCGCCACGGACATGAATGGACGGTGTTCCGCGACCGCGCGGGTGACATCCCCGAGGACAAGGTGCTGGTGCCGGGCGTCGTCGACACGACCACCAACTTCGTCGAACACCCGGAACTGGTGGCCCAGCGCATCACCCGGTTTGTCGACATCGTTGGTGAAGAGCGCGTGATTGCCGGCAGCGATTGCGGCTTCGGCACCTTCGCGGGCTTCGGCGCCGTCGATCCCGATATCGCTTATGCAAAACTGGCAGCGCTCAGCGAAGGCGCGGCTCTTGCCGCAAAAGGCACCTGATCTTTCTTTCTGGTAAAAATAATGCGGGGGACGTCACCGCAGGTGACGGGGGTAGAGCCCCCAGCCGCGCCGAAGGCGCGGCCCCTTTTCCAGACAAAATTTTCGAAAATTTTGGCCCTGCCCGAAGCCTCACTCGCCAATGTTCCACGCAACGCTCAGGCGCTGACCACGCCTGAGAACCGAGAACTCGGCCGCCGTGATCCCGCTTTGCGACAACGCGTCCAGCGCCGCCTCGACCGTGGCCGCATCCGCAAACCGGGTGCTGGTTGCGGCATTGCCGATAATCAGATCGCCCACTTGCAGCTCGGTCCGTGCCGACCCGACGGATCGGACGGATGTGACCCAGCTGGCGCCCAGCCGGCGGGTCTCCAGAATGGTCCCATCGGCAAGCCCGGTTTCGCGGAAGACACGAACCGTCAGCACGCCTTGGTCCAGCACATCTTCGCTGGGCCTGCGGTACCAGATGTCGGCTTTCAGCAGACCGGTTTCGTCAATCTCTCCGCGGGCGACAAGCTGCTCGGCAAGCGACAGCTCGACATCGACCGGCGTACCATTGATCGCAAGAATATGGGCGTCGTCCTGCAACCACGCTCCGGTGGCCGAAAAGTCGGTCTCTGAATGCAGCCCGTGGATCACCAGAGACAGTGCGCCGTCCAACACGCCCGCAGAGGTCTTGAACGGAACTTCCATGGACCAACGCGAATAGGCCTCTTTTCCCAGATAGACCGGTGCCGCGGTGTCAGCGACAACACGCTTTTCACCGGCCGCTTCAGGCAATGACGGCAGGCTTTCGACCGGCGCTACCGGGGCGAGCGACACAAGCTCGACGCCAAGTGGACGGGCCAAAACCGGGTCTGAGATAGTGACATCCAGCGCGGTCAACGGGGTTTCGGGAGGGCGCGGCACCGACAGATTGGCCAGCTTCACGCCCGCGGACCGCGCCGCAAGAAACGGATCGTGGCTTGGCAGTCTCAGATCGGCAAGGCTGATCCCCGCCCGTGCCATCAGGTCAGATACGCCAAAGCTCTCAATTGTGGCCTCAAGGTCGGCGCGCTGCACATCAGGGGCCGCAGAGAGGTCGGGAGACGCTAAAGTCACCGGTTGGCCTGCGGCGTTCGGTCGGGCGGCAAAGCCGGTTCCGAAGTCAGCGCCGGATGTCTCGATCGTGGATGCAGCGCCAGATGCCAGCAACGGGGCTGCTGCAAGCGCATAAGGACCGGTTCCGGCCACGCGTTCAGGGCCCGCGACCTGCTGGAACCCCTGCCAGACAAAAGCGCCGGTGCCCAGCAACAGGCCTAGGGCAACAACACTTGCCGCCAGCAGCGGCCGTCTCCGTGCGCCAGATTGCGCCGATCCGGTGGCCGCCGCGTCCTCGAAAACCGACAGGCTTTCCATCACCGCGGTGACGGGCTTGAAAAGCAGCGACTTCCGATCCGGCTGACCGGGGCCGATCCGCCCCAGCCATTCGCTGGCGGATTGCAGGCGCGCCTCGGGGAACACTTCCAGCGCGGTGTCGATGGCTTTGAGGAACCGCGTCGGAAACCCTTTGACGGTGCCGGCCAGCGGCACATAGGGGTCGGGCGTCTTCGCCGCGACCGCCGCCAGACGGGTCTGCGCATCGGGCGGTGCCGCGCCGGTGATCACGTGATGGATCGTGGCGGCAAAGGCGTAAAGGTCGCTGTAAGGCCCATGCGCGCTTCCGGCGGTATAGAATTCCTGCGGCGAGTAACCGTCCTTGACGAACTTCATCCGCGGCGCCGAGCCGTGCTGGCGTTGCGCGTGCCGATGGGCGGCGCCGAAGTCGATCAGGACAGGTTCGCCGGAGGCTTCGATCAGGATGTTGTCGGGCGAGATATCGCGGTGCAACATGCCGCGCGCATGAATATAGCGGATCGCTTCCAGCATGGTGCGCGTGATCTTTTCGATCTGGCGCGGTGTCAGTTTACGATCGCTTTCGACAAGGTCCAGAAGGTCCGGCCCGTCGATATAGTCCATCGCCATATAGGCGGTCGCGTTCTCTTCAAAGATCTGGTGCACATGGACGACGTTCGGGTGCTTCGCATTGGCGAGGCTATGCGCCTCGGTCACGAAGTGATGCACGATATCGCGCAACTCTTCCTTGTATTTTGGGCTGCGCGTTACCATCGACTTGCCGCGCCGATAGACCATCTCGCCCGGAAAGCATTCCTTGAGGACGACCTTGCGGCCAAGACTGTCGCGTGCGGTGTACGTGATGCCGAAACCGCCGCAATTCAGATAGCCTTGGATCTTGTATTGCCCGACCAGAAGCGTCGTTCCGGCCGGAAGATAGTGTGTCCCAACCGTCGTATCCGCGTTCGACGCTGCGTCCGTCTCGCGGAAGGTTTTCAGGTCAACGACCTCATGTCCTTGCATTGTGCCACCCCAATGCGGTTCACCCAGAGTTTGTGCCGATCCGGTAAACGATGGGTTTTAGACATTTTTGTGATGACTTTTTGGCACTTTTACGGGCGTTGCAGATATGTGCGACGCGAACCCCCTGTATTTGCTGGGAATGTATTTGAACCCTCCCGACGCCAGAACGTGGCGAAATAGATGAGGGCCGGGTTCAAGCGAGATACGATTGTTTCCAAAACACGGGCACATTATTGCGGAATTTTGGCCGCTTGCGATTTGGCTTTCGCTCCCGGCTTAAGGTCGTGTTCACGCTCCGTCCCTTAGATTGCGACATCAGTCAAATGCAGGTCGCAATGATAAAACTCTTTCTATGCCCGGGTTCCGGAAACTGTCTGAAACCGTGGCTCGCCATGTCGCAGACCCGTCAATCGTTCGAAGCGGTGTCCGTGGACGTGCTTGCCGGTGAACAGAAGTCGCCCGAATACCTTCGTATCAACCCGTTGGGCGTCGTGCCGTATCTGATCACCGCGGACGGGGCCGGAATCGGGGAAAGCAACGCGATGCTCTGGTACCTTGCCGAGGATAAGCCCTTGATGCCGCCCACCGCGCAAGCGCGCGCAGAAGCCTTGCAGTGGATGTTCTTCGAACAATCGAAGCTTGAACCGTTCCTCTCGCCAGCGCGATTTTTCACGACAATCCTTCCTTCCGAAAAGTATGCTCGCGAGGCCGACATTCGAAACTGGCAACTGGCGGCAGAACCAGGCCTGCACAGACTGGAGGCGCATCTTGCCGGTCGATCCTTCGTGCTGGATTGCGGGTACTCGGTGGCGGATATTGCCCTGTTTGGCTATGTGCATGTTCTCGAGGAAGCGGGCTTGTCGCTGGCCGATTACCCGGCAACGGCAAGATGGATCGACACCGTGACCGCGACAGACGGGTTTCGTCCATTGTCAGACCTTGGACTGTCGCTCGCCCGCGCCGCCTGACCCTTTCGCTTGAAACCGTCTGAAAACCAACCCCGATGGAACCTGACAGCCCGCTTCGCGCATCAAGTATCGGCCCTCCGGAGTTTCTGACTAAGGGGCGGTCATTCGATTTCGCCTATCGTTTGCAGACCCCGGTCTGGTTGTTTGATATTGATGCCGCGCGGATCGTCTTTGCAAACGAGGCCGCGTGCGCGTTGTGGCGCGCCGAAGACGAAGCCGCGCTGCAAGACCGGGACCTTGGCGCGGACATGTCGCCCGCTGTGCGCGAACGGCTGAGACAGTATCAGACCGATTTCTGGAATGGCACAAGCTTCAACGAAACCTGGACCCTTTATCCGGACGGCAAGCCGGTCAGTGTCCAAGCCGTCTTTCATGGCTTTCTCCTGCCCGACGGGCGCATGGGGATGCTGTGCGAAGCGCCTCGGGGCATCGACGACAACGAGCCGGACAACATCCGAAGCGCCGAGGCCCTGCTGCACACCGACGTCATGATCACACTGTATCACAGGTCTGGCCCCGCTCTTTACATGAACCCGGCCGCGCGAACCGCAGCTGTCACAGGCGATCAGGTGCTCGCCGATCTCTTTGTCGATGTCCGCGACCACGACACGTTGATGTTCGAACTGGACCGCAAGGGCCGACACACGCTGATCAGCAAAATGTACACGTCAGAGGGGCTGCGCTGGCACAACCTGACGGCCAAGCTGTGCATAGACTCGGTGACCGGTACCCCCGCAATACTGGCCACCGCGCGCGACGTGACCGAATTGAAGAACGCGCGCGACCGAGCCCGCTATCTTGCCGATCGCGACCAGCTGACCGGCTGTTTCAACCGTGCATACCTCCAGCAGTTGCTCAGCGAGATGGCCCGCTTTCAACCCCAGCGCTGCGCCTTGCTGTTTTTCGACATCGACCGTTTCAAGCAGATCAACGACCGGTTTGGCCACGAGACCGGAGATACCGTTCTGAAAGTTGTGGCAGAACGCGCCCAGACGACCGTCTCGCGCTACGACACTGTGGTGCGACTGGGCGGCGACGAATTCGTCATCCTCTATACCGGTGTCACCGATGATGCGGATGTCCTCGACAACGCCGAGAAACTTCGTGACGTCCTGCGCGCGCCCATCGAGGTCGACGCCAAGCGACTAACCCCGACCTGCAGTCTGGGCCTCACATATTTCTATCCCGACGGGAAAAACTATACGACCGTCCTGGGCGAGGCTGACATCGCGCTTTACGCGTCGAAATCCGCGGGGCGGGACCATCTGACCGTGTTCAACGAAGCGCTGGGTCATGCCGCCAAGGAACGGGACCGGATCGAGGTCGAGCTGAAGGCCGCACTGGAGCGCGATGAGTTCGTGCTGCATTTCCAACCCCGAATGGAATTGTCGACGGGGCGCATCCAGTCGGTCGAAGCTCTTGTCCGCTGGCAGCATCCAACCCGCGGCCTCGTGCAACCGGGGGAATTCATCGACATTTGCGAAGAGACCGGGATGATACGGCACCTGGGGCAAGCGGTTCTACTGAAGGGCCTCAGGCTGTTGGAAACCTGGCATCGCGACGGCGTGCAGCACGACATTTCCATCAATATCTCGCCCAGCCAGTTCGAAGACCCCGCCTTGATGGAGACCCTGCGCGCCTTTGCCGAAACGCCTGGCTTTCCGACCAACCGGGTCGAACTCGAGATCACGGAGAACGTGCTGATCGACGATCACGGGTCGCTGGCGCGGATGTTGCGTCAGATTTCATCGCTGGGCTATCGGATCGCCATCGATGATTTCGGGGTCGGGTATTCGAACCTGTCTTATATCTCGGATTTCCCGGTCGACTGCATAAAGATCGACAAGAGTTTCATCAGTCGCCTGCCCGAGACGGGCCCCGTCGTTCTGCTGATTCTGTCCCTGGCCCGCCAACTTGGCGCGCATACCGTGGCCGAGGGAATCGAAACCGCAGAACAGGCAGACTGGCTGAAAGAACAGAACTGCGAACAGGCACAAGGCTTCCTGTTTCACCGGCCGATGCCTCTGGAAGACCTGCAACATCTGATCGACGAAGACCTGCCGATACCTTAGCCCAAATGAATTGATTGTTTGCGCGCGACAAGAATTGTGTAAACATATCGTAAAGGGAGGACGACACGCATAGCGTGTCAAATGAAGGATTCGACGGCCATGGGCAGGCGAACCATTCGCAATATGGAGGAGTTTGCGGCGCTGATCGGCATATCGCGCCCAACGCTTTCCAAGTATTTTCACGACCCGGACAGCGTGCGCCAAAGTACGCGTGCCCGAATCGAAAGCGCAGTGGAACGGTACGATTATCGACCGAACTTCTTCGCGATGAACCAGAATCGGAAGCTCACCAAGAACATCGGAATCGTGGTTCCGTATCTTGCTGACCCGTTCTTTGCCGAGATCGTCCGCGTGATTGAACGGCAATGTATCTCGGCCGGGTTTTCGCCAACCGTGTTCAGTTCGCATGGCGAAACCGAGTTGGAAAACGACATTCTGGACACGCTCAGATCACTGAAACTGGCGGGTGCCCTGCTGGCCCCCTTGGGCCGTGTCTCGGACAAGTCAGCGATCGAGACATTTTGCGAGAACGTGCCGACGGTTCTGTTCGACAGCAACCTTGAGGGCATGGGCGAAGCTTTTGTCGGTTCGGACAACCACAGTTTTGTTGAGCAAACCGTCCAGTATCTCTGCCGGACCGGAGAACCGCCCTGTTTCTATGAGATGCGGAACCCGGCCAACCCGAACGCCAACAAGCGTCGCAACGCCTATATCGCCGTCATGGAAGAGATGGGGCTGGAACCTCAATTTGTGCGGATCGACGGCCAGGGCTGGGAGTTCGAGGAGATCGGCCGCGAAGGCGGATTGAAGGTTCTGCGCGAGAAATCCCTGCCGACGAACACGGTGCTGTGCAGTAACGACCGTCTGGCGATCGGCTTTTTGTCGGCCTGCTATGAGAACGGGGTAAGCGTCGGGCGGGGCAACGATTGTGAATTGCGGGTCGCCAGCCATGACGATCACCCGTTTTCCAAGTTCACCTGCCCGTCCCTTACGACCGCTGCACATGATTACGCCGCCGTCTCGGACCAGGCGGTCGAGACACTTTTCCGACTCATCGAAAGCGGTGGGAGATTCGATACACGGACCGAGACCCAATTCCCGGCCCGGTTGATCATGCGTGAATCGGCTTAAATTGCTGGAAAATTTGCGCGCGTAAAATTTTGTTTGACACGTGACCAGTTTCTTCGGTTAATGAAGGTGGAAATAACATCCATGTTTGGGAGGATTCCGGATGCAACTTAAGAACGCACTTCGTGCGGCAACTGCCATGTCGCTTATCGCGACTGGGGGCGCTTACGCTCAAAGCCTGACTATCGCTATCGTCAACAACGGTCACATGATCAACATGCAGACCGTTGCCGAGGCATACACGGCCGAGACTGGCGTCGAACTGAACTGGGTGTCGCTGGAAGAAGGCGTCCTGCGCGAGCAGGTCACGTCGGACACCGCCACAGGTGGCGGCCAGTACGACATCATCAACATCGGCATGCAGGAAGCCCCGATCTGGGGTGCTGCTGGCTGGATCGAGCCGCTGAACTTCACGGCTGACTACGACGTCGACGACATTCTGCCCGCCATGCGCGCAGGTCTGAGCCACGAAGGCACGCTGTACGCAGCCCCCTTCTATGGTGAATCGTCGATGGTCATGTACCGCAAGGACCTGGCCGATGCGGCTGGCGTCAAGGTTCGTGACAACGACAGCTGGGCCAACATCAAGAACGCTGCTGCAGCCATGCACGACCCGGACAACGGTGTGTACGGTGCCTGCCTTCGCGGTAAGCCGGGCTGGGGCGACAACATGGCGTTCATCACGACCGTCGTGAACTCGTTCGGCGGCGCATGGTTCGACGCGGACTACCGTCCGACGCTCGACACCGCTGCTTGGGAAGAAGCCATCAACTTCTACGTTGATCTTCTCGGCAACTACGGCCCTCCGGGCTCGGAAGGCAACTCGTTCAACGAAATCCTGGCTCTCTATAACGAAGGCAAGTGCGGCATGTGGATCGACGCCACGATCGCAGCTTCGTTCCTGGAAGTTGACGGCGTTGCTTACGCTCAGTCGCCGAACGCCGGTAACCCGGTTGGTGCGAACTGGCTGTGGGCATGGGCCTTCGCAATCCCGGCAGGCTCGCCGAACGCTGAAGAAGCTCAGAAGTTCATCGAATGGGCAACCTCGAAAGAGTATGTCCAGGCTGTTGGCAACCACCCTGAATTCGGCTGGGGCTCGGTCCCGACCGGTCAGCGTGCGTCGACCTATGAAATCCCTGAGTTCCAGGCCGCTGCAGGCTTCGCCGCTGCCGAAATGGCTGCGATCGACTCGGCAGCTCCTGAAGCAACCGACCTGAAACCTTACGTTGGCGTTCAGTTCGCTGCCATCCCGGAATTCCCGGAAGTTGGTATCGCTGTTGCCCAGGAAATGGCTGCAGCTCTCTCCGGCGCCAAGTCGGTTGAAGATGCTCTGGCCGCTTCGCAGGCTGCTGCGGACGCGATCATGAAAGAAGCTGGCTACTACGAATAATCGTAGGACCTTCGAAGGCCCGGCCCCGCGCCGGGCCTTCACACAAAGACTGCCCCGTTTAGTGAATATTTCAGGTTCGCCGAGTTTTCACTGAGCCCTCGACAAGCAAAATGTCACCGTCCAACATGAACCGCGAACAATCATAGTTTCGCTGGGGGAAGCCGTCATGTCTGACCGAAGAATCCCACGCCTCCTGCAGACACCAGCCGTTGTGCTGCTGCTGATCTGGATGCTGATCCCGCTGGGGATGACCCTGTACTTCTCGTTTATCCGTTACGTGTTGAACAACCTGCGCCGCCCCGAGTGGACTTCGCCGTCGCTCAGCAACTGGCGTGGCGTCGGAAACTACGAGTTCGTTCTGAACTCGAAGGACTTCTGGTTCGCCGTACAGAACAGCCTGTTCATCGTCGGCAGTATCCTCTTTGGCACGGTTATCCTTGGCATCCTGATTGCCGTTCTCATCAACAAGACGTTCCCCGGTCGCGGGATTGTGCGGGTGCTTTTGATCTCGCCCTTCTTCGTCATGCCCGCGGTGAACGCCGTTCTCTGGATTAACATGATCCTCGATCCGGTCCTTGGCCTCAACGGTCTTGCGGTCGGAGGGATCAATAACCTGATCGATAACCTTCAGACTGCACCTGTTGTGGGCGGTTTCTTCTCGCTCTGGCCGGAATTTGAGCCGATCTCGTTCCGGGCCACGCAGACCTCGGCCTATGCGGTCATCATCATGGTGACGTGGCAGTGGACGCCGTTTGCAGTACTAATCTTCATGACCTCGCTACAGTCCGAGGACCAGCAGCAGAAAGAGGCCGCGATCCTTGACGGCGCCAGCGCCTGGTCGCAGTTCCGCTTCCTGACGCTGCCGCATCTGGGGCGCCCCATCGCGATTGTCGTGATGATCCAGGCGATCTTCCATCTCTCGCTGTATGCCGAGATCGAGATCGTCAGCCGGGGCAACGGGAACAAAAACCTGCCCTATCTCATTGGTGAATTTGCCAACAACAATATCGGCGCGGCCAGCGCCACCGGCATCTTCGCTGTCATTCTTGCCAACATCATTGCCATCTTCCTGCTTCGGATGATCGGCAAGACGTTGATGGAATAAGGGGGCAAGACCATGGCTATCGTTGCACAAACCTCCAGAGCCGGACGGATCAGCCGCGCCACCTTCGCGTGGATCGTCGCCCTGATCTTCTTCTTCCCGATCTTCTGGATGGTCCTGACCAGCTTCAAGACGGACGCGGACGCGGTGAAACCCGAGTTCCTGTTCTTCTTCACGCCGACGCTGGAAAACTATCTGAACATGACCGAGAACTACGACTACTGGCGCTTCGCCACAAACTCGGTCATCACCAGCGTCTTCGCGACACTCTTCACGCTGGCGGTCGGCATTCCTTGCGCCTATGCAATGGCGTTCAATCCCAGCCGCGCGACCAAAGACGTGCTGATGTGGATGCTGTCGACCAAGATGCTGCCCGCCGCGGCAGTGCTTTA
This sequence comes from Silicimonas sp., assembly GCA_022826385.1. Taxonomy (GTDB): domain Bacteria; phylum Pseudomonadota; class Alphaproteobacteria; order Rhodobacterales; family Rhodobacteraceae; genus JAJDOD01. The sequence continues at coordinate 8,612 of JAJDUZ010000053.1, read as the reverse complement.
TCCGATGACGTTCCTGACGAAGAACTTCCTTGGGATCTATGACACGCACTTCCTGCTGATCATCGTTCTCAGCCTGATCAACCTGCCGATCGTGGTCTGGATGCTCTTCACCTACTTCAAGGAGATCCCGAAAGAGATCATCGAAGCCGGCAAGATGGATGGCGTGAACACATGGGGCGAGGTCAAGGAGATCCTGATCCCGCTGGCCTGGGGCGGCATCGCCTCGACCGCCCTGCTCTGCTTCATCTTCTGCTGGAACGAAGCGTATTGGACCGTGCGTCTGACCACGACCGAGGCCGCGACCCTTTCGAAACTGATCGAAGGCAACCGCGCTCCGGAAGGTCTGTTCTTCGGACGCCTGTCCGCCGTGTCGGCCGCTGCCGTCGGGCCCATCGTTGTTCTGGGCTGGTTCTGTCAAAAACAATTGGTCCAAGGCCTGACCTTCGGCGCCGTGAAATAGGAAGAAACTCATGGGACGTATCGTACTTGAGCAAGTCACCAAATCCTTTGGCGAAACACAGGTCATTCCACCACTGGACCTGACCATTGAAGATGGCGAGTTCGCAGTCTTCGTCGGCCCCTCGGGCTGTGGCAAGTCTACGCTGCTGCGCCTGATCGCCGGTCTCGAAGACACCACCTCGGGCAAGGTCATCATCGACGGCGAGGACGTCACGCAGGTCTCGCCCTCGAAGCGCGGACTGGCGATGGTGTTCCAGACCTATGCGCTTTACCCGCATATGACGGTTCGCAAGAACATCGCCTTCCCGATGCGGATGGCGGGTATCCCGGAAGACGAGCAGAACAAGAAGATCGCGGCAGCCGCGGAATCGCTGAACCTGACCGACTATCTCGACCGGAAGCCCGGTCAGTTGTCGGGCGGCCAGCGTCAGCGCGTTGCCATCGGCCGCGCCATTGTGCGCGACCCCTCGGCGTTCCTGTTCGACGAACCGCTCTCGAACCTTGACGCGGCACTCCGCGTTGGCATGCGGCTTGAGATCAGCGAGATGCACGAGCGCATGAAGACCACGATGATCTATGTGACCCATGACCAGGTCGAGGCCATGACCATGGCCAACAAGATCGTCGTCCTGCAAGCGGGCAATATCGAGCAGGTCGGCTCGCCGCTGGACCTTTACCGCGAACCGAGAAACCTGTTCGTGGCCGGATTCATTGGTTCTCCCAAAATGAACTTCATCGAAGGCGACGAGGCTGCAAAGCACGGCGCCCACACGATTGGTATCCGGCCCGAGCATATCGAGGTGAGCAGTGACGCCGGCACCTGGTCCGGCGTGGTTGGCGTGTCGGAGCATCTTGGCTCCGACACGTTCTTCCATGTCCATGACACGGGGCTGGCCGAGACCATTACGGTGCGCGCCGGTGGCGAGGTCAGCTTCAAGCATGGCGATCGCATCCACTTGACGCCGCGGCAGGATGTCATACACAAGTTTGGACCGGATGGGCTTCGCCTATGATGCGTCTCGAAGGGAAGACCGCGCTTGTCACAGGTGGCGCGCGGGGGATCGGACGCGCAATCTGCGAAGCGTACGCGCGCGAAGGTGCGCAAGTTGCGGTGGCCGATCTTCTCGGGGAGGATGCAGAGGAGACGGCCACCGCGCTCAACGGTCTCGGCCTGCAGATGGACGTCACCGACCCCGCCTCGATCGCGGCGGGGGTTGCAAAGGTTGAAGAGGCCTTTGGCGGGATCGACATCCTTGTGAACAATGCCGGTATCTTCAACATGGGCCCGATCGAGGAAGTGACGGTCGAAGATTACCGCCGCCAGTACGACGTGAATGTCGGCGGCACGATCTTCGCCATTCAAGCGGTCGTGCCCGGCATGAAGAAACGCGGCGGCGGTGCGATCATCAATTTCTCGAGCCAGGCCGGGCGCCGCGGCGAACCGAATATCGTGATCTATTGTTCGACCAAGGCCGCCGTTATTTCGATCACACAATCACTGGCGCTGGAGTTGGCCAAGGACAACATCCGCGTCAACGCAATCGCACCCGGTGTCATCGACACGCCCATGTGGGACACGGTCGACAGTCTTTTTGCCAAGTACGAGAACCGCGAACCCGGTGAAAAGAAACGACTTGTTGGCAAAGCCGTGCCATTGGGTCATATGGGGCGGCCAGATGAGGTTGCTGACCCATGTGTGTTTCTGGCTTCAGATGACGCCCGATATATCACCGCCCAGACTTTGAACGTCGATGGCGGTAACTGGATGAGTTGAGATGGACGACTTTGCCGACGGACAGACATTGGTCAAGCTGAGCAACGCGACGCTTGGTGATTTGCCGGAAGACGTTCAGCGTCCGAACTATGATCGTTCGGCGCTGACACCGGGGATCGTGCATATCGGCCTCGGCAATTTCCATCGTGGCCATCAGGCGTGGTACCTGCACCGCCTGATGCAGCAGGGTTTGGCACTTGATTGGGCCATCATCGGCGCGGGCGTGCGTCCGGGCGATGCGGCGATGCGTGACCGCCTGCTGGCGCAGGATTGCCTGACGACACTGATCGAACTCGACCCCTCGGGCACCTCCTGCGAGGTGATTGGCTCGATGATCGACTTCCTGCCTGTCGAAGAGGGCAACGGCGCGCTGATCCGTGCCATGTCCGACCCGGCGATCCGCATCGTCTCGCTGACGGTGACCGAAGGCGGCTATTTCCGCGATGCTTCGGGCCATTTTGACGCCAGTCACGAAGACATTCAGCATGACGCTGCCAACCCGGATCACCCGATCACAGCGTTCGGCGCGATGGTCGCGGCCCTGAAGCACCGCCGCGCCGCTGGTGTGCCGCCCTTCACGGGGCAATGCTGCGACAACCTGCAGGAAAACGGTGACGTGCTGCGCGAAGCGGTTGTCGAACTGGCGCGGCTCAGCGACCCCGAGCTGGCGGACTGGATCGAGGGCAACTGCGCCTTCCCGAACTCGATGGTCGATTGCATCGTTCCGGCGACGGGTCCGAACGAGTTGTCGCTGGTCCGCTCGATCGGGATCGATGACGACGCGCCCGTCACGCACGAGAACTTCCGTCAGTGGGTGATCGAAGAGAAGTTCTGCAATGGTCGCCCGGACTGGGACAAGGTGGGGGCCACCTTCACCGATGAAGTCCACGCCTATGAGGCGATGAAGATCCGTATCCTGAACGCCGGTCATCAGGTCTTGGCGAACATTGGCGAGCTTCTGTCGGTGCCGACCATCGCGGCCTGCATGGACAACGACCTGATCGCGGATTTCTTCCGCAAGGTCGAGTTGGACGAGATCGTGCCTTATGTGGGTGCCGTGCCCGGCATGAAGCCAGATGCCTATCTGGACATCATCGCGCGGCGCTTTGCCAACCCGGCCATTCTCGACACGACGCGGCGCGTGGCCTTTGACGGCTCCTCGCGCCATGCCGGGTTCCTTTTGCCGATCCTGCGCGACGCGCTTGAGGCTGGCGGATCGATTGAAGGGCTTGCCCTTGTCGAGGCGCTGTGGTCGCGCATGTGTGCTGGCACGCGCGAGGACGGCAGCGCAATCGCACCGAATGACCCGCACTGGGACGCGTTGAACGAAGCGGCACTGGCCGCCCGGGAAACCCCGCAGGTTTGGTTGGATCAACACGATATCTATGGCGATCTGGCGCAGAATTCCGACTTTGCCAACGCGTTCTCCGCGTGGTTGCGCAAACTGTGGTCGGACGGCTCCGAGACGACCGTTCGCGCCTATCTGGCGAGCTAACCTTCGCCTCAATGGAACCGCGAAAAAGAAAAAGACAGGTGAGTTGCCTCACCTGTCTTTCAGCGCCTAGTCCCGAGGCCGCTGAAGTTGGAACCGCTCAAGGGCAGTCCTCAGCGTGTGTGGTCATCCGATCTTGCGCCGAGTGTGAGGCCGGCGCGGTGGTGCCTCTGCGTGCGAGCTTGTGATCGTGAGTGAGCGGCCAATTTTTAGCGGTTCGATCGCAAAACCCCAGAAATGCGACCAAAAAATAGGCGTTTCGCCTCGCGGCATTGCACTTAGCATCGAAAAACCAGTGAAATCAGTGACCTCATCCCTACACACATTGCTTATTTGCGGAACATGCTATCTGTATTGCCGTAAATCAATCGATGGATAATAAAAAACAGATGCAAAATTTCGATCTATTTCGCTTGGATGGACATACGCTGCGTATTTTTGCGTCTGTTTGCGAAACCGGATCAGTCAGCCGGACCGCAGAGCTGTTTGACCTGAACCAATCGACGATCAGCCACACATTGGACAAGATGCGTGCCGCTGTGGGCGACCCTTTGTTCGTGAAATCCGGGCGCGGGATCACCACCACAGAGAAGGCCTTGGCCATGCTGCCCCGCGTGCAGAAGATCCTTGCCGACATCGAGGGTTTGGTGGCGCCCGAGAAATACGACGTCTCGCTGGATGGCAAACCGGTCGTCATCGCCATTCCGACCCCTGCCCTGTTGCACGACATGAAGGCGCTGCATGCTGGCCTGCTTGCTGCCGAACCTTCGATCGAATTCGAGATCCGTCGTCTTGCCCCCCGTGAATACGTGACGCGTTTGCTGGTGCAGGATGAAGCCGATCTGGCCATCTCGGTCGCGGGCATTCGCTATCCGGCCGTCCTGAATCACTGTGAATATGGCAGCGACTCGCTGGCTGTCTTCTATGACCCGAACTGTCGCGGCCCGGTGACGTCGGCCCGTGACTATGCCCAAGCGCGCCACGGAACGGTCAGCTTTGGCGGGTCAACGAAAAGCGTCGTCTCGCGCGCCTTGGCCGAGCTTGGCTTGAAACGCCGGGTCTCGCTCGTGGCACCAACGGCGTCGATGCTGGGCGATTTGATCAAGGGCACCGATATCGTGGCCACGATGCCCAGCCGTTTGGCGGAGTCCGCCTATGCTGGCCTTGCCCATCTGCCACCGCCGATCACCCTGCCCCCGATCGAGTATCATCTGGTCTGGCACCGTCGATATGAACAATCGGGACGCAATTCGTGGCTGCGCAAGAAAGTTCTCGACGCGCGTGAAGACGCCTTTCTGACAGACGCTTGACGCCGCGCTTGCCTGTGACGACGATGCGATGAAACCATCGTGACATGGCAGGGGCCAACCGAATGCAAGCACCAGAGCACGACACTTATGACGTCATCATTGTCGGCGGCGCGATCATGGGATCGTCGACCGCATGGTTCCTGACCGACAACCCGGATTTCGATGGGCGCGTGCTGGTGGTCGAGCGCGACCCGACCTATGAGTTCGCGTCGACCTCGCACACCAATTCCTGCATCCGTCAGCAGTTCAGCACCGAGTTGAATGTGCGCGTCTCGCAATTCGGCGCCGATTTCATCAAGAACATTCGCAGCTATATGGGCGGCGATACAAGGGTACCCGAGCTTTCGATCCAATCCTTCGGCTATATGTACCTGGCGAATTCCGAGGCGTTCGCGGATGTCCTGCGCGACAATCAGAAGGTGCAACGCGCGGCCGGTGCCGCGACCGAACTGATGACACCGGACGAAATCGCCGCGGCCTATCCGTTCTATTATCTCGATGACATCGTGCTTGGATCGATCAACCGGGTCGACGAAGGCTATTGGGACGGCGCGACGGTCTTTGACTGGTGGAAACGGCAGGCGCGCGAGCGTGGGGTGGAATACATCACCAACGAAGTGGTGGCGATGACTCGGAACGCGGCTGGCACACGGGTCGAGAGTGTGACGCTGGCCTCGGGCGAAGTGATTGCCTGCGGGCAGGTCGTGAATGCTTCGGGTCCACGCGCTGCGCGGACGGCGGCCATGGTAGGGATCGACGTGCCGGTTGAACCACGCAAGCGCTATACGTGGGTGTTCAGCGCCGAACAGCCGCTGGATCGCGAGTTGCCGCTGACCATCGACCCCTCCGGCGTTCATGTGCGCGAAAACGGCGGCGGCACCTATCTGTGCGGCGGCCATAGCGACGTCGACCCCGGCGTTGCGCATGACGATTTCGCCATGGATCACGCCCTTTGGGAGACTCACATCTGGCCGGCCATCGCAACGCGCATTCCGCAATTCGAAGCGATCAAGGTTCAGACGGAATGGACGGGCCACTATGCGATGAACGTGTTCGATCACAACGCGATCACCGGTCCCCATGCCGAAGTCACGAATTTCCTCTTCCTGAACGGGTTCTCGGGGCATGGATTGCAACAATCCCCGGCGATGGGACGCGGCACCGCCGAATGGCTGACCTATGGCGAGTATCGGAGCCTGGACCTGACGGCGTTCCACTATGACCGGATCACGGCTGCGACCCCAATCGTCGAGCGGGCGGTTATCTAGGCGCAGGTCCGGTCGACGCGCGCGCGATCAGTTCGGACTTCAGATAAACGGGCTCGGCCCGTTCCTGATGCTCAAGCCAACGCGCAATGGCCTCGGCCGCGCGTTCCCCCATTTCCTGCACCTGCAACCTGACGCTGGTCAGCGCAGGCGACAGAAAGGCCGAGCTGGGCAGGTCTTCCATCCCCATGACCGAGACGTCTTCCGGCACGCGCATTCCGTGCTGGTGCAAGCCACTGATGGCCCCCATCGCCAACACGTCGCCGAAACAAAGCATTGCCGTGGCGTCCGGCGCATCGCGGCGCATCAGGTCAACCGCCAAGGCGCCGCCTTCGACCGAAACGGGCACCTCACAGAAGTGGAACTGCATCGGCGTCTCAAGCGCGTCGAGCGTGGCACGGCGCGTGCGCATCCGGTCGTTCCCGACGGTCGGGCCGTGCGGCACGAAAACGGTGCGATGGCCAAGCTCTTCCAGATGGCGGGCCGCGATGCGCGCGGCCTCGGCATTGTCATATCCGATGGTCGGCAGGAAATGGTCCGGCGCATAGTACGAGATCGACACGATCGGCACCTGGATATGGTCGATGAATTCCAGCAATTCGGCACTGTGGGTGATACCGGCGACGACAAAGCCTTCGGCCCCGATATCGACCAGCTGACGGGCGCGGGCCAGTTCGACCGCCGGGTCATCATGCGTCTGCGCCACGATCAGCGAAAGGTCGAAGGCCGCCAGTCGGTTTTCCAACCCGTCGACAACGCGGGCATAGATCGAGTTATCAAGCGTCGGCAACAGGGCCGCGACCATGCGCGTGCGGCCCGAATTGATCGCTCGGGCGGCGGCGGAGGGGACGAAGCGCAGCTCTTTCATCACCTGCTGGACCCGGTCGCGAGTCGCAGGCGAGACCTGCTTGGGCGTATTGAGAACCCGGCTGACGGTCGCCACGGACACCCCCGCAGACCGGGCTACATCCCTGAGATTATTTCTCTTTTTCGGCTCGAGTTCCGGCATGGGGGTCTGAAATCAGCGTCTACACAAAATTAATATAGGGCGAAGCTTGACATATGTAACTGGTTTCATCCAGCATGTAACCAGTTACATGGGGTGGCTGCTGCCGATGTACGAAAGTGGGCTCATTCGGGATTTCAGCAATATCGGGCTGGCGACGCCAGCGCGGCTGTTCCCCGGCTTCCCTGCCCGTTCCGACACCGAGACCAAACTGATCGCGCCTCGAGGCTGCGAGAAGGTCGACTTGAAAACCGGCGATTTGCTGTCCCTCCGATCGAGCGAGACTGCAACAGCGCTGGTCGTGGCGATTGATGTTTCTGGCGCCGATGGCAGTGCGCTTCTCGGGTTGTCGGCGGACACGTCACTGGTACCCCGAGCCTTCGATGCCGCCCGCCTCGGCGGATGGCTTCAGGCCCGCGGCCAGTCGCTTGGGGATCACCGTGCGGCACGCGTGCCCGTCGAAGACCTTGGCGCTTTTGCCGTGACCGGCGATTGCACCGTCTGGATCGCGGCCCCGTCTGACAGCGCGACGCTTGTGGATGGCACAGCGGCCGCATCGATCCTGTTGGAGATCAAGCGCAGCGCGCCCAACGGCACAGTTTTGCCCGAACCGCTGGGCGAAATCCGCGACGAGTTTACCGTGCCGCGCGGCACCGCCTTGGCTTACGAAGTCGCCGCGGGCGAGTTGGTGCAGATCATCGATGTCGAAGGCCAGCAATGCTCGGACTTCACCGCCTTCCGCGCCGACGCCCTGCGGCAGGGCGACGAGGTGATGATCGACAGCACCGCAACCCGCTCGATGGTGCGCCAGCCCTATCCCTCGCCCGGCCTGCTGGACAAGTTCTTCGACCGCGACATGGCGCCGATGCTGCGGGTCGTGCAGGACACATGCGGGCGGCATGACACGTTCGGCTTGGCCTGCACCGCGCGCAGCTATGAAGATCGCGGGTTTCCGGGGCATCTGAACTGCTCGGACAATATGTCGGAGGCGCTCGACCCGTTCGGCGTGGTGCGCCGTGCGGCGTGGCCCGCGGTCAACTTCTTCTGGAACACATGGATCGATCCGAACACGCATCAGATCCTGACCGAGGAAAGCCACTCGCGCCCCGGCGACTATGTGGTGATGGAGGCGCAGGACCACCTTGTCTGCGTCTCGACCGCCTGCCCGGGTGCGATTTCTGTATGGCGGATGACGATTTTTTAGTGCGCTGAAATCAAACAACATTTTTGAGGCCGGATCCGGCGATGCCCCCTGATTCGGCGGATTCCGCGAAAATTCGCCGTGCGTGCCGCGACTTTTCCATTT
>JAJDUZ010000070.1 GCA_022826385.1 Silicimonas sp. | reverse complement strand
AACGGCAGGACGCGCTGACCAAAGAATATGACACGCTTTCCCGCGATCTGGACGCGGCGCAGATCGCCGAACGCGCGGCCAACAAAGAAGCCGAGGCCGAGGCGCGGGCGCATCCCGACGCGAAGGCGAGGGAATTTGCCGAACTGCGAGCCAAGGTGACAGTCTCGGAATATGTCAGCGCGGCGTTGGAACAGCGTCACGTTGAGGGCGCGAATGCCGAGTTCAACCAAGAACTCGGAATGAAAGGCAATCGTTTTCCGCTTGAACTTCTCGCGCCGCCGGAAATCCGGTCTACCACGGACGTTGATACAACTGTATCGCCGCGCACGTGGCTGGATCGGCTTTTCGCTGACACCGCCGCCGAGCGGCTTGGGATCACGATGGAAAGTGTCGCGCCCGGCGTCACCAGTCACCCCGTGACGCTCACCGGGCCAAGTGCCGCGCAGCGCTCGCGGGGCGAGGCCGCCACGGATTCGGCCTGGACCATTGGCGTCACCGAAATCAAGCCAAAGCGAAACACCGTTAAGCTGACGTTCGCCACCGAGGACGAAGCGCGGATTCCGGGGCTTGAGGCGGCGCTCACCCGCGACATGCAGATGGCGGTTCGCGAAGGCATCGACCGGGCGATCTTCGTGGGCGACACGGGATCAAGCGGCAACGCCGCCGATATTACCGGCCTCACGACCGTTTCCGGGATCACCGAAAAGACCATCACCCAGGCCAACAAGGTGAAGCCCGCCGAGACGTTGGCCGCGTTCTCGTCGCTTGTGGACGGCATTCACGCCGCCGGGTTCGGCGATCTTCGTGTTGTTTCGTCTGTCGGCTCGTGGCGGCTTTGGGAAGACACCATCGCCAACAGCGCTGCCGAGAACCAGACGTTGGCCGGGTACATGCGGGGGGCGGGTCTCAACTGGTCAAGCCGGGGCGAGATCGAGACGGCAACCGGCAACGGAAAATTCGGGGCGCTTGTGGGTCTTGCCCGCGGCCTGGAAGGCGCGTCGGCCTGTCCGGTGTGGTCGAGCGCGGAACTTATCCGGGACATCTACAGCGGCGCGGGCAAGGGCGAGGTCATTCTCAACCTGTCCTATCTCTGGAATTTCGAGTTAATCCGAAAGTCGAATTTCGCCCGCATCAAGTTTGTCACCTGATCTGATGGAACCGGAACGCAGATACGCGGAGTTCCGTGCGGAAAACGGCGTGCTGAAAGGCACGGTCGTTGACTACGCGGACCGCGCGAAATTCGGCAGCTTCACGGAGCGGTTTTTGCCGGGGTCTATCCGGGTCGATGATCCAATCCTGAACCTGCAACATGATCGGGGAAAGCCGGTGGCCCGGGCGGGCGCGGGGCTTGTGATCGAGGACGGCCCGCAGCGCATGACGATGCAAGCCACTTTGCCGGATACCATCTACGGACGGGAAGCCCGTGAACTCGTTTCTGCGGGGATACTGCGCGGCATCAGCCTCGAATTTCTGGCGGTCAAGGAAAAATGGGATGGCCATCAGCGCACAATAACGGAAGCCGTCATGACGGGCATCGGATTGGTGGACAAGCCCGCCTATGGCCGCTCGGAGATCGAGGCGCGGCTTGCCGACATGCAGAGACGACCGCGTTCGCCGCGCCGTCGTGTGTGGCTCTGAATGCTGTTCTTCCAGTCACGGGCGGCGAGACGCACGGATACCGGGTTTGAGGTCTCCAACGTGCGACTGGCCGAGGACGCGGCACACGGCGACACGACCGTTGACGCATCGCTTACGGCGATTGTGGCCTTGTGCGTGAACGCCTGGGTGAAGGCCTTCGCCCTGGCCCAGGTCGAGGGCCGCGCTGCTGACCAGGTGCGCCCGATCCTGCCGTGGGTCGTGTCGCGGATCGCGCTGCAGGGCGAGGCCGTGTTGTTGGTCGACGGCGGGGAATTGCTGCCGACGCGGTCCGTCACCCTGACCGGCGGGGCGTCCGAAGCCAGCCGGACATACCGATTGCAGACCCTGGGGCCGACGCTGACGGAGCACATGGTGCGCCCTGCGTCGGGCGTCTGCCATTGCTGGCTGGTCCCTGATCCCGAAATGCCTTGGCGCGGGGTGTCACCCTTGCGGCAATCCGGCGTGACGGTCGAAGCGCTGGCGCGGGTGGACCGGCAGATTGATCTGGCGATGCGGATGATCCCTCGGCACCTGATTGCCAGTGACGGCGGCTTGACCGACGAACAATCAAGATCGCTCGGCAGGGCGCTCCTGCGCGGCCTCAAGGACGGTGTGCCCGCAATCCTTGGCTTGAAAAGCAAATTAACGCATCTGGGGAGCCTTGGGCCGGACCTGCCCGCGTCGGGCATTCAGGTCCGCACGCGGTTGGGGGACGAAGTGATGGCGGCCTACGGTATCGCTCCGGCGTTGTTGAGCACCACAAGCGGCCCGGCCGCAATGCGGGAGGCGCAACGGGCGCTTCTCACAAGCACCCTTGAGCCGCTTGCGTCGAGCCTCAGCCAGGAATTTTCGCGCAAGCTGGGAATAGACACCGTTATCAGCCTGGAGGCGCTGCACCGCACCGACTGGCCCATGACGGCCCGGGCGATCAAGTCACTCACAGATGCCGGAATGAGCCTTGCGGACGCAACGGCTCTTGTCGCGCCGAAAGGATAAGGTCATGCCAACAATCATCCAGTTCGCCATAGACCGCCCGGCCTGGCCGGACGACGATGAGCGGCGCGAGCAAACTTTGCTCACGCTTGCGCAACTGCGCGAAGACCTCCGCATTCCGTTCGGTGACACCGGGCATGACGAATTGATTGCCGATCTTGCTGCCGAAGCGCTTTCCGCAGTGAGCGCCGATCTGAACATTCCCGTGCTGCCGGAAGCGGGCATGGTGCGTGTTTGTGTGCCGAGCCAAACAGCCGTCCTGACCATTCCCGGCGATGGCGACCCGTTTGCGCTTGAGGCCACCGCCGTGCGCTGGGCTGGCGATGGCGCACTGGACGGGGCACCCTTGACGGCGGCGGTCTTGTGGCCGGGGGAAAGCGGCATACCGCAAACCTCGGTGCTGACGCCGGACACGGACCCGCCGTTGATCGCTGGCAACATCGCCGTAAACCCGCCTCAGGGCGGATGGCCAGCCTTGCAGCTTGGGCTGGTCTACCGGCGCGGTTTGCTGCAAACGGACGCGCGGCTTAAAGCGCTCCGGGCACTGGTCACGATGCGGACGCGCAACCTCTATGACGGTATTGCTGCAATTCCGAGCATTGAGCGCTCCGCCTTTGAGCGCATCGCCGCGCCGATCCGCAACATGGCCCCCCGGCCGGACGGCTACACGCCCCTGGGGCTGACGCCATGACGACATTGCCCGTAATCGATATTCGTGATGAAGCCCGGCGCGTGCTCGCCGACGATCTGCCGCCAGCCAGCATCACGCCAGAGCATGTGCGGACGCTTATTCTGGCGCTGCTGGCCCGAGTGGAAGCGCTTGAGGCCGAAACCCGAGGCAAGTGATGGCCAGCGCCGAGAGCCTTGCCGGTTGACAGGCCGCGCTTACCCGGACAGGTTCGCACACATGAAAAAGGTAACATCTTTCGCCGCCAGTATGCTGCTGTTCACAACGCCGGTTTCGGCCTGGACCGTTGAAGAATGTGTGCAGCGCGTGCAGCTTTGGGAACAGATCTTTGAGGATCGCCGAAATGGCCTTTCAAAGCGTGAAGTAGAAACTGACATGGCGCGGGCTTTTGTTTTGGTTTTTCCGAGCCTCACGGAAAAGCTAAACAAGCTCCTCGCCAAAAAGTATGTGGATGTAGGCTTTTCCATTCCGATTTCCGAGGAAAGAAAATTCTTGCTGAAAACTATGTCAGAATGCCTTGAAAGCGATTGACGCGCCGTGGCGATCGCCACGAAGAACGGCACAAGCATAACATCATCTCGGCCCTGCTTGACACGGCGGCACAAGATCTAGCAATCTCAGACTACGCGAAGCCGAACGGCGGCACTGTTCGGCAATAAAAAACGCCGCGCATCACAGGACGGCAATCCTAGCGCGGCGTCTTTAAGAGACGGGAAAGCTTATGCATATCAGACTATCCGGCGTCAAGCCAGTTACCGCCTCTTCTAATGGGGGCAGACATGACACCGCTAGAGCAACTCAACTTCAACGATTCCGACCTGAACCGGCTACCAGTACTCGATGAAGCGATCCGCAAAGGTGCGGACACGCTGTCAGACGCGCAGCGCAAGAACGTCAAACTCGCATGGAAACTGGGAAAGCGCCTCAATGAACGCAAGGCGCTCACGCCGCACGGCGACTGGCTTCCCTATCTCAAGGACGTGGGGATCCCCGAACGGTCGGCACGTGACTACATGAAGATCGGGAGCCAAATCGGCAGCGTTGCCGATTTGGGCGAGTCGATCCGCGAAACGCTGGAAGCCCTCAACCCCCGCCAGCAGCCTTGGGTTGCGCGGAACACGGGCGACATGGAATGGTTTACGCCTCCCGAGATCATCGAGGCGGCGCGGGCTTGCATGGGCGGGATCGATCTCGACCCGGCGTCATGCGCGGAGGCCAACGAGGTCGTGAAGGCCGCTCGGTATTTCACTGCCGAGAATGACGGGCTGGCGCAGGAGTGGTCGGGGCGGGTGTGGTGCAATCCTCCATACAAGGGATCGTTGATGAAACGCTTCGCCGAAAAGCTGGCGGCGCATGACGGCCCTTGGATCTGCATCACCAACAACGCCACCGAAACCGAGGGCGTGAAGTTGCTCATTGCTTCTTGTGAAGCGTTCTGTCTGACTGCGCAGCGCACGGCCTTCTTTAAGCCGGGCGGGGAAAAGGACGCAACGCCTCTGCAAGGCCAGATCATCACTGCTGGCAACGTCAATCCCGCAAGGTTCGAAAACCACTTTTCAGAGTTTGGAGCGGTCGCGATCCTGAGACGCGCCGCGCACAAGAACGTAGCCGTCTATACCGAGGGGCGCACCATCATCGGGAAGGATCTCGAAAGCGTGGCGCTTGAGCAAACTATGTCCCAAAGAGCGCGTCAAAACGGCAGAGCGCTGCCGATCTAACCCATTGATTTTGATCGGTAATTCGTTTTATCGCTTGGGGTAGGGGCGCGAAGACTCGCGCAATGGCCACATACTTTTGCCGGAGATCCGCCCCGCACAAGTGAAAACGCCGCCCGACCTGGAAAGCTTGAGCGACGTTTTCGAACTGAAAAAATAAGGATGCTTTCTTATGACAGAACACGGCCAGCTTGGCAACAGAAAAGCACTAGAGGCAACCTCCAAAACGGCGGCGCTTAAAGAGCGAAGGCCCCGACGCAGAAACGCCGGGGCCTCACATTCAGAATCGCGGTTTGGGCCGCAACATCCATCCATCAAAGAAAGATATGAGCAATGACTACAGGAACAGGCAAGAAAACGCAAGCCGACTGGCATGCACGCTACCCGGAAATGAAGCGCGAGGGCACTGAACTCAAAGGCCCCTGCCCAAATTGTGGCGGCACAGATCGCTTCTGGGTGCGCAAGGATGGCGTCTTCGGATGCCGCCAGTGCGGAGACTTCAAGGCAATCATGGCGGCGGCCTGGCCGGACCGGTCAGATGT
>JAJDUZ010000016.1 GCA_022826385.1 Silicimonas sp. | reverse complement strand
AATGTTTGCAATCAGCAACAGGGCGGGCAAAGCCGAAACGGGATCACGCAATCACTGCCGAAAAAGCCGAACCCGGTCCCGGATGACGTGCCGGCACGTCAAACACCGCGTCAAAACCCGCAGAGAAAAAATTAGCCGTGGGCCAAATTCGGCCGACGGTTCCATCAGGTTGCCCTCGGCCCACTCATTCCAGGACTTTACCATGACAACGCGCCGATCTTCCGGACGCCCTGCCAAGCTGCGGATCAATCCATCCAGCGACTGCCCGAACAGGTCGGGCGAGTTCTCCAGCAAGATCTGCCCCAATGCGCCGTGCCGAATAGATGTATCCCACCCCGGAAAGATCACGGGCCAGTGCCTCGTATCGGGATAGGTCAGGCGATTGAGATGCGCGACGCAATCCTTGTAGAAATCAAGCTTTGGCCCGTCGCGTGATATCGTACGCTTGCCGGCAAGCTTCCCCATCAAACGCGAAAGGACGGAACCGAACTTCAGCGGCTTCGTCGAATTGAGGAAGCTGTCGCAAAACTCGGTGCGACGGTCGCCAACTTCCGTGTGGTCGAACACGAAAAAAAGTCCCGGCAACCCCGAGGCAACGGCGCGGCGCTGCATGTCGTCGACGAAGGCACCAAGCTCGGGATGTTTGGACGGCGAAAACAGGATGAAGACCGGTTTGCCATCGATGCGGCGATAGCGTCGGTCGTGGAAGAACGGTTCAAGATACGCAAAATGCCGGGCCGCGTCGCCGCTATAACATTGCTTGCGAAGGGTTCGACCGGTCGCCCGCTGCAACCAGTCATGGTTCGCCCAAGCGAAACAGAACTCGGCCATCACATCACTGGCCAGCAGACGCTCGGCGGGCTTTTCAAGCAGAAGGTCCCCGTCATCGAACCAATAGTGCCAGAAGGCAAAGGTATCGATCCCGTTTGGCCGCGCCAGTTCGTATTGCCGACCGATGACGGACACATCCGTCAAAACGTACCACCCCAGCTCGCCCGGGGTTTGAATGACCTGACGCGGATCGATCTGCCGCGCGGCACGCAGCTTGGTCCACTCGGTAAAGCCTTCACCCCACCATTCCTCGTTCTCGGGAATGACGTGGTATTGCGGAAGGTAATACGCAAAGCCATGCGCGATCTGCAGCGGGCCTGACGGAATAGAGTGTTCAGCCATTTGCGACATCGTTACGAGGTCGAAGGTCAAAAAGAAAGCCCCGCGAAATCGCGGGGCTTTCATTGATCTTGTCGTGATGCTTACTCGTCGTCTTTGTTGAGCGCGGCACCCAGAATGTCGCCCAGCGAGGCGCCCGAGTCGGACGAGCCATACTGTTCGACGGCTTCCTTCTCTTCCGCGATCTCGCGCGCCTTGATCGACAGACCCAGACGGCGCGACTTGGCGTCGACATTGGTGACGCGGACGTCAACCTTGTCGCCGACCGAGAAGCGGTCAGGGCGCTGTTCGGCCCGGTCACGCGACAGGTCCGAGCGGCGGATAAAGGACTTGGCGCCTTCGTATTCGACCTCGATGCCGCCATCCTCGATCGAGGTGACAACAACGGTGATGATCGAACCGCGCTTCACGCCATCGACAACCTCGGTGAAGCTGTCATCCAGTGCCTTGATCGACAGCGAGATACGCTCTTTCTCGACATCCACTTCGGTGACGACGGCCTTAACCTCGTCGCCTTTGCGGAAGTCCTGAATGGCATCCTCGCCGCGCTGGTCCCAGCTGATGTCGCTGAGGTGGACCATGCCGTCGATGTCGTTGTCGAGGCCGACGAACAGACCGAATTCGGTGATGTTCTTGACTTCGCCTTCGACGTGGGTGCCGACCGGGAATTGCTCGGCAAAGACTTCCCACGGGTTGCGTTGGGTCTGCTTGAGGCCCAGCGACACGCGGCGCTTGGCGCTGTCGATTTCCAGCACCATGACGTCGACTTCCTGGCTTGTCGAAACGATCTTGCCCGGATGCACGTTCTTCTTCGTCCAGGACATTTCCGAGACGTGAACCAGACCTTCGACACCGGCTTCAAGCTCCACGAACGCACCGTAATCGGTGATGTTCGTGACGCGGCCCTGATGGACCGAGCCCAGCGGGAACTTGGCTTCGACGGCATCCCACGGATCGTCCTGAAGCTGCTTCATGCCAAGGCTGATGCGGTGGGTTTCCTTGTTGATCTTGACGATCTGGACCTTCACCGTTTCACCGATCGACACGATTTCCGACGGGTGGTTCACCCGACGCCATGCCATGTCGGTGACGTGCAGCAGGCCGTCGACACCGCCGAGATCCACGAACGCACCGTATTCGGTGATGTTCTTGACCACACCGTCCACGGCGTCGCCTTCCTTGATCTGGCTGATGACCTCGGCGCGCTGTTCGGCGCGGCTCTCTTCAAGGATCGCGCGACGCGAGACAACGATGTTGCCACGGCGGCGGTCCATCTTGAGGATCTGGAACGGCTGCTTCATGCCCATCAGCGGGCCAGCATCGCGCACGGGGCGCACATCAACCTGCGAGCCGGGCAGGAAGGCCACGGCGCCGCCGAGATCGACGGTGAAGCCGCCTTTGACACGACCGAAGATCGCACCTTCGACGCGGGCGTCGTCGGCATAGGCTTTTTCGAGCTTGTCCCAGGCTGCTTCGCGGCGGGCCTTGTCGCGGCTGATGACCGCTTCGCCACGCGCGTTTTCGACACGGTCGAGATAAACTTCCACTTCATCGCCTACAGCGATTTCAGGAGCTTCACCGGGATTTGCGAATTCTTTGAGTTCGACGCGGCCTTCCATCTTGTAGCCGACATCGATGATGGCTTGTCCCGCTTCGATCGCGATGACCTTGCCTTTGACAACCGAACCTTCGTCGGGCGTGTCAATCTCGAGGCTTTCGTTCAGGAGGGCCTCGAACTCCTCCATGGTTGCGTTTTGCGCCATGTGGCTTTCGTATCCTATCAATCTGGTTTCACTGGCCGAGCGGTTGTCTCCGCCGGTCTTTGTTTCAGGCCCACCGCAAGGTGAGACCGGTTGGTGGTCTGACGGCCCTTCCATGAACGCAAATAAGAAGGGTCGGTGTTCTACCGACCCTGCTCAGTCTCGCGCTCACGGCTGTAACCGCCGCTTCGACAGCGCGCGGTATAGGGGGATTGCCCTTGTTTGGCAAGTCCAAGGGGCGTGCGCGCGCGCCTCACCCCGGGCGGCGCATTGCGGCGACGCTTGGAAAACCGTTGACCGGTCCGGCCGCGCGATGCAAGCGTTCCGGTAAATAACCGCGCTTAAACGGAAAAATGAGCGAGCAGACAGACACATCAAAGACCCCGCCCCGGTCTTCGGCCATTCTCGGCGCACTCGCCGCGATCCTGATCGGCTGGGTCTACGTGGCCATTGCACAAGCGCAGATCAGCGATGGGCGGCTTTTTGTTCAGGATTATCCCGCCGACACGGCCTTTGTCATCGATGTAATCCTGCGTATTGCCGCCGGACAGACCCCGCATGTCGACTTCACCCTGCATCTGGGCGCGATGCCTTATTTGCTGGCCGCCACAACGGGTGGCGCGAGCCCGGTCGAAAGCTTCCTGATCGGGCAGGCGATCTTCACAGGCGTCTGCCTTCTTCTGGGCCTCTGGGTGTGGCTGACGCGGCTTGGGCCGATCTCGGGCCCGGTCTTGCTGGTGTTCCTGTTGATCCTTGCCCTGACCACCTCGGTCCCGTCGCGGACCTTTGTCAGCTTTGCCCTGTTCTATAACCGCTGGTGCTGGGCGCTGTTGCTGCTGTTTGCGTGCCTCGTGTTCCTGCCGTCGCGCCGCGACGCGCTGCGCGCAGCGGACGGTGCGGTGACGGGCGTGGTCGCGTTCCTTCTGCTGACCACCAAGATCACCTTCTTCGTCGGCTTGCTGCCCGCGGCCTTCCTTGCGGCGGCCCTGCAGGGGCGCTGGCGCGAGGTCGCGTGGGCGCTGGCCTCTTTCGCGCTTCTGGTGGCAGCCGTGTTCCTTTGGTCACCGGGTTTCTGGCCCGGCTATGTCGAGAACATGGCTTGGGCCGCAACCAACCCCTTGCGCCCGAATGCCGGGATCGAACTGATGCGGTTGGTGGGCGGTGGGTTGCTTCTGGGCTATACGCTGATCTTCGTGATTGTCCTTGTCGTCGCGCTCCGCACGCGGGGGTTGGTCGAGGCGGCCTGGCTGACGATGGCGGCGGTTGGCTTCTATTTCATCCAGTACCAGAACTTTATCGCCGCCCCGTTCTGGGTGCTGTTCCTGACGGTCTACGCTATGACCCAGACCCGTCTTGCCACCGGTCGCGCGGTCAAAGGGACATGGATGGTGCTTTCGGTCGCACTGTTGCTGTCAGGCGCGGTGCTGCTGAAACCGATGGTCTATGGAATGCTGCAATTCGGCGCGCGGATGTCGGAGAAGCCGCAGATCGCCTTCCCGCCTGACGGGCCCGTGGTGACCGGGGCCTATTTCACGCCTGCCGCCATCGGGCCAATCGTGACCGAGAACCGCCTGCCCTTCGAGGAGGACGCGCCCTATACGACGACGCCCGAATGCGATTTCGTTTCTGGCTTCGCGGGCAGTTTCATCGAGATCGGCCAGCTCTTAGCCGACCTGCCCGGCCCGGCCTTCGTGACGGATTCCATCTCGCCACACTGGTATCTTGGCGGCACCCAACCGCTGCCGGGCATCGCGGTCTGGAACTATGGCTCGATCCGGGGGCTGGAGAACGCTGATTTCGTCGTGGTGCCGGCCTGTGCGGTGAAGCCTGCCTTCAAGCGCGAGATCCTGCGCGAGATCGACCGGAACGGCATCCAATTGACCGAGTTCCGGCAGACCGAACATGCCACGGTCTATCGTATCGCGGGTCAGGAGTAGCGCTCGGGCCCTTCCCATTGAGCGGCGTTGTAGCGGTCGCCATGCGCCCAGCCCACGGGCAGAACGGCCTCGATCCGGGCAAGGTCGTCGGCGGTCAGGTCGATCTCGGTCCCCTGCACAAGCTCGGCCAGATGGTCGGTGTTCTTGGTGCCCGGGATCGGAACGACATGGTTGCCCTGCGCGATGGTCCACGCGATCGCCAATGCCGCGGCGGGCACGCCCATCTCGGCGGCCAAGGCGCGGAATTTGTCGGTTTGCGCGATGTTGGCATCATAATTCGGCTGCATGAAACGCGGGTTGTTCGCCGTAAACGGCATGGACTGCGCCCGGTCATAGGAAAACGGCGCATCGGTCAGGAACGCCCGCCCCACCGGCGAAAACGCGACCATCAACGCGCCAAGATCGGCACAAGCCTGTACCAAACCCAATTCGGGTGCGCGGGTCGACAGCGAGTATTCCGACTGAACCGCAGCCACGGGGCATTCCGATGCCACCCGGCGCAACGTGCTGGGCGCGACTTCCGAGAGACCAACGGTCCGCACCTTGCCACTTTCGATCAGGCGTTTCAGCGTGCCGCCCAGTTCCTCGGGTGCATAGGTCCGGTCATAACGGTGCATGTAGTAGAGATCGACGTGATCGACACCGAGGCGCTGCAGGCTGCCCTCCAACTCGGCCTCGAGATAGGCGGGGTCGTTGTTGAACCGACGATCGGCCTGCCCGGTGATCCCGGCCTTGGTCGCCAGCACCATCTCGTCCCGCGCACCGGGGCGGTCGGCGAACCAGCGCCCGATGATCTCTTCCGAGCGTCCGTTGCCATAGACATTGGCGGTGTCGATATGCGTGACCGCCGCGTCTCGGCACGCGTCCAGCACGGCAAAGCTTTCGGCCTCGGTCGCATCGCCATAGATGCCTGCAAAGGACATCGCCCCGATCCCGAATTGCGACAGGGTCGGGCCGCCCGGGCCCAGCGTGGTTGTTTTCATGTCCGGCTCTCCAGAACAGTTTGGACGGCACCTGCCGCCTTATCCAAGGCTTCGTCAATCGTCAGCGTCGACGTGTCGAGCAGCAGCGCATCGTCGGCGGCCCGCAGCGGCGCCTCGGCGCGGACGCTGTCGCGCGCATCCCGCGCTTCGACATCGCGCAGGACGTCGGCCTCGGAGGTGTCATGACCAGCCTCGACCAGTTCGAGCCAACGCCGATGCGCGCGTACTTCGGCGCTGGCTGTCACGAAGAGTTTCACATGCGCTTCGGGACAGATGACCGTGCCGATGTCGCGGCCATCCAGCACGGCACCCCCCTCGCGCGTTGCAAAGTCGCGCTGGAAGGCCACAAGGGCTGAGCGTACTTCGGGATTGGCGGCCACTTTGCTTGCGGCGTCCGACACTTCGGGCGTGCGCAAATCGGTTCGCGCAATGTCGCGCAGGCGCAGCGTCGACGCCGCAATCGCGGCAGGTGTGCCGTCCAGCGTGCGTCGGCCCACCGCGCGATACAGCAACCCGGTGTCTAGATGCGCAAAGCCAAAGCGATCGGCAATGCCGCGCGCGATGGTTCCTTTCCCGGCCGCGGCCGGTCCGTCTATGGCAACCGTGAATTGCAACTGGCACCCCTCTCGCACCCAAATTAGCCGCTTGGCTTCAGGGTTTGAAGCGCTTGTCTTGAAATTCGTTCAGCGGCGCCACCACTGAAGTCACGGATCGTCGTGTCTCGCGCAATTCGCCCGGTTCCGGGTGGCAAAACAGCGGAGTGACACCCCTAATTGCTTGCGTGGCTGGGAGGCAAATTCCCCCGGACCCAATTAAACCGCGGCTTTCAAAGCCTCGACCAAATCCGTTCTTTCCCATGAGAACCCACCATCGGCATCCGGCGCCCGGCCGAAATGCCCATAGGCTGCAGTCCGTTGGTAAATCGGGCGGTTCATCTGCAATTGCTCGCGGATGCCCCTTGGGCTCAGGTCCATAGTCTTGTTGATGGCCGCTTCGATCTCAGGCTCAGGCATGACGCCGGTTCCGAACGTATCGACATAAATCGAAAGCGGCTTGGACACCCCGATGGCGTAAGACAGCTGGATCAGGCACCGTTCCGCCATGCCCGCTGCGACAACGTTCTTCGCAAGATACCGGGCGGCATAGGCGGCCGAGCGATCCACCTTGGTCGGGTCCTTGCCCGAGAACGCGCCGCCACCATGCGGCGCGGCACCACCATAGGTGTCGACGATGATCTTGCGCCCGGTCAGGCCTGCATCGCCATCGGGGCCACCGATCACGAAGGTCCCCGTCGGGTTGACCCACCATTCGGTCGCATCCGTGATCCAGCCATCGGGAAGCGCTTCACGGATATAGGGTTCAACAATGGCCCGGATGTCGTCCGAGCTTTGGCTTTCGCTTTCGTGCTGCGTCGACAGAACGATCGACGTCACACCAACCGGCACGCCATCTTCATAGCGCACGGAAAGCTGAGATTTCGCGTCAGGCCGCAGGGTCGGTTCGGCCCCGCTTTTGCGCGCCTCCGCAAGCTTGGCAAGAATGGCATGAGCGTATTGGATCGGCGCCGGCATAAGCGCCTCGGTCTCTTTGGTGGCATAGCCGAACATGATGCCCTGATCGCCAGCCCCTTCGTCCTTGCTCCCCGACGCATCGACGCCTTGTGCGATATGCGCCGATTGCGCGTGCAGATAGGTGTCGACCGACATGTTGGCCCAGTGGAACCCTTTTTGCTCGTAACCGATGTCACGCACGCACTCGCGCGCGATCTCCTCGACCCGCTTCATGACCGAACCCGGTCCACGCACTTCGCCGCCGATGACAACACGCTCGGTCGTTGCAAAGGTTTCACAGGCGACACGCGACTGCGGGTCTTCCGCAAGGAAGGCGTCCAGCACGGCATCCGAGATCCGGTCACAGACCTTGTCCGGGTGCCCCTCGGACACGCTCTCCGAGGTGAAGACGTAGTTCTTGCGGTTCATGAAAGTGCTCCGATCGTTCTTGTGCCACCCTTCCCGCGCCAGGAAGCCGTTGCGGGACATTTAGGTCCGGTACCCTTAAGCGCGCGTCAATGCAACGCCGTTGCGCCTTCGGGTCATCCAGAGAACGGTGCCACAAACTAACAAAAAGGCCATTAACGGCGCATCGCCCATTTGCGCATAAACGGTCGGCGGCCCGGTCCTGACCTCGCCTGCACCAAGACCTGCCTCGCCCAGACCAAGGGACGCCGTCACGTTCCCGAACCGGTCGATCACGGCCGAGACACCTGCGTTCGCGACCCGCACGACCGGCAGCCCATGTTCGATCGCACGGAACCGCGCTTGGTCGAGGTGCTGGAACGGACCCGCGAATGTGCCGAACCATGCGTCGTTGGTGACCAGAAGGATGTAGTCCGCCCGTGCGTCCGCTTTGAACGCATGGCCCGGGAAAATCCCCTCGTAGCAGATCAAGGGCAGCGCCTTGCCCAGCGGCGTGTCGAGAAGCCGTACGCCGTCGCCAGCCGTAAACCCGTTCGAGGTCGTCGCGGCCATGGCGCGCAGGATGCCAAGCCTGAAGGGGATGTACTCGCCAAACGGCACAAGATGTACCTTGTCATAGACCGAGCTGACCGTGCCACCGCTATCGACCTGAACAAGCGCATTGAACCACGCACCATCCTCGCGACGATTGATGCCCGTCATCACGGACACCCCGTTCGCCGCGTCCGACGCCGCCTTCAGCACGCCTCCGGCCGCATCAAGCGGATAGACGACAGCCACTTCAGGCCAGACGACAAGGTCGACGGGTTCGGGCAAAGCGGCACTTTCGCGGGTCAGCTCCAGCAGCCGGTCGATATGGCCGGGCACCTTGTCACGGACCCATTTCTCGGTCTGTGGAACGTTGGGATGAACAATTCCAACACGTCCCAACCGGGTTTCGTCCGCTGCGGACCCCAACCGTGCCTGCCCTGCGGCAAACAGGGCGGCAAAGGCAAACACGGAAAGCACCGGACCCGGTCGCCAGACCGAACCTGACGCAAGTAAAGCCGTCGCCAGAAGCGTGGCGCAGGTCAGCCCGTAGGCGCCAACATAGGCGGCGGCCGCCCGAACAGGGGTATCGGCCCAGATGTAAGCCGGCATGGCCCACGGGAAGCCGGTGAAGATATGGCCACGCAACACCTCCGCCGCGCTCAGCGCCAGAGCAAAGGCAAGGGCCCGCGGCACAGGGTTGCCGCCAAGCAAAGCCGCCAACCAACCAGCCAGCCCCCAGAACAACGCCAATCCGCCCGCCAGCAGGATCAAGGCACCCGGTGCCATCCACCCATGCGTCGCGGCATCAACCAGAAACGGCTCAACGATCCAGTGCAACGCCACCGCGAAGTAGGCGGCACCCGCCAGCCAAGCCCGGAACAACGATGCTTTACGAGTGCGCGCCCGAGACACCGACCAGATGACGGCGACGAAGCCCGGGATCGCAAGCCACCAAAGGTGGAAAGGCGCATGACCCAAGGCCGCAGCGATCCCTCCGGCGGTCGCCGCCAGCACCGCTGCCCGCCCCATGCCCGGCCTACTCTGCGGCCTGGGCCCGACGGCCGGAACCAAGCCGAACCCGCAAGCGCTTGATGCGGCGCGGATCGGCATCGACCACTTCGAAATCTATGCCTTCCGGGTGCTTGACCACCTCGCCACGCGCGGGCACGCGCCCGGCCAGCATGAAGACCAGTCCTCCAAGCGTGTCGATATCCTCGACATCGTCCCCGAACAGCAGGGTTTGCGACAGGAACGCTTCAAATTCGTCAATCGGCGTGCGGGCTTGCGCCAGATAGCAACCCGGCGCTTCCTCGACCCAAAGCGCGCCTTCGTCGACGTCATGTTCGTCTTCGATCTCGCCGATGACCTGCTCGATCAGGTCCTCGATCGTCACCAAGCCGTCGACGCCACCATATTCGTCGATCACCAGTGCCATGTGGATCCGGTCGGTCTGCATTTTCTGCAACAGAACGCCAATCGGCATCGAGGGCGGTGCGAACAACAACGGTCGCAACATCGCATCCAGATCGAAATCCGCGCTTTGGCCACCATTGAAGCCGTGCCGCAGGGCAAAGTCCTTCAAATGGATCAAGCCAAGCGGCGAATCGAGCGTATCCCGGTAAACCGGCAAACGCGTCAGGCCGCTGTCGCGGAAGACCTTCAGAATATCATCCTTGCTGGAATCCACCGGCGCCGAAACAACTTCGACACGCGGAATCATGACATCTTCGACCCGAAGCCGTGTCAGGTTCGCAAGACTGCGCACCTGTTCAGGCGACCCGCCCGCCGGGGCAGAGCCCGCGGCTTGATCAGCTTGATCATTTCCATTCCCAAGGGCGCGCCACCAGCGCGATATGATCCCCTCGGAGCTATCGTCTTCGTTACGCGCGCCCTGCGCTGCGCTAGAAGACCCGTCGGTTTCGCCCATCAATCCTTTCCATCGCAACCGGGCCGGTCGGCCCGCACATATGGGTCATACATAGGGGTCCGGGACCCCAAGTTCAGCAAGTATTGCGATTTCAACCGATTCCATCAAGTCGCCGTCGCCATCGCGTTCGTGATCGTAGCCCAAAAGATGCAATACAGCATGCACAATAAGATGAAGAATATGTTGCGAAACGGGCTTCTTTTGTTCGGCAGCTTCCCGCTGACAGGTCTCGTAGGCCAGCGCGATGTCCCCCAGTTCGGGGTCTCCGGCAGGCAACAAGGGCGCCGTTCCGGGCACCTCGGCGCCGCGCTCCTCGGAGGGCCACGACAACACGTTGGTGGCCTGCGACTTGTCGCGGAAGGTGCCGTTCAACTCGGCAATCCGGGCATCGTCGCAGCCCATGACCGTCACCTCCCACTCCGATGGCTCCAGTCCAAGATGGCGCAAGACCGCCGGCACGGCCTTGGCGGCCAGCGCGTCCAACCCCAGCGCCTCCCAGCGCGCATCTTCAATCAGGACATCCACGGTCATCCTCGAAAGCTCTACACCGTCCGCCCGAAAGTGACTAGAATAGACCAATGCCTTTGAATGCAGCCTTCCGACGCTCAGTCGATGCCATCTGCGGCAGCTTTCCCGGTGCCGAGAAATCCGACCCTTGGGGCGGCGGGCACGATGCGTGGAAGATCGGCGGCAAGATGTTCGCCTGTATCGGCGCGGTCCAACCCGGCATCTCGGTCAAGACGCCCAATATCGAAACGGCCGAGATGCTGATCGAGGCCGGCGTCGGCGCAAAAGCCCCCTACTTCCACAAAAGCTGGATCCTTTTGCCGGAGGACACGGCGATCGAGGACCTGCGGCACCGTCTTGAGATCTCGTATGACACGGTGCGGGCCGGCCTGACCAAGAAAGCCCAAGCCATACTGCCGCCGCGGGCCTAGGCACCATGTCCTTCATCTCTTGCCAAATACGCAAATCCCGACATCACCCCCCCTTGCACTCGCCCGCGTTTCGCGATTGACGAAACACATGAGCGGACAGACCACATATGCCGATTGGATCGCCGTCGACTGGGGCACCTCTAACCTGCGGGCTTGGGCGATGCGCGGCAGCACCCCCGTGGCGGACGCCGGATCGGGCAAGGGCATGGGGTCACTCAACCCTGACCAATTCGAACCGGCGCTGCTTGACCTGATCGACCCTTGGCTGGGCACAGGCCGAACGCCCGTGATTGCCTGTGGCATGGTCGGCGCGCGCCAAGGCTGGATCGAAGCCCCTTATGCCAAGGTCCCCTGCCCCCCGGTCGGGGCATCTTCCGTCAAGCCCGAGGTAAAAGACCCCCGGATCGACGTGACCATTCTTCCGGGCCTCAGCCAGACCACACCGGCCGATGTCATGCGTGGCGAAGAAACCCAGATCGCCGGTTTCCTTGGCATGACGCCCGAGTTCGACGGCATCCTCTGCCTGCCCGGCACGCATACGAAATGGGTGCAGGTCTCGGCTGGCGAGGTGGTGAGTTTCCGAACCTATATGACCGGAGAGTTGTTCGCCCTGATCTCGATCCAGTCGGTGCTGCGCCACTCGATGGACGACGCGTTCGACCAGGACGCCTTCATGGCCGCGGTGCGCGACGGCATGGCCGATCCGCAAGCCTTGGCGGGACGCTTCTTCGCGCTGCGGGCGGAAGGCCTTGTGGCCGAGACCCAGCCCGGCATGGCCCGTGCCCGCTTGTCCGGTTTCCTGATCGGTGCTGAACTGGCGGCCGCCAAACCCTATTGGCTGGGTCAGCGCGTTGCACTCTTGGGGGCGGGAAAGCTCTCGGACCTATATGCAAAAGCCCTGGCGGCCGAGGGCGTCTTGCCCGAGATTGCCGATGTCACTGAAGCCACGCTTGCCGGCCTGACCGCAGCCTATGAAACGTTGAAGGACGCCCCATGAGCCATCCCCTGATCGCCATTCTTCGCGGCATTGATCCCGACGAAGCCGTGCCCGTTGCCGAAGCGCTGGTCGGTGCGGGCATGACCCGGATCGAGGTGCCACTGAACTCGCCCTCGCCCTTTGTCTCGATCGAGCGCATGGTCAAGGCCGTGGGCGAGCAAGCCGTCATCGGGGCCGGGACGGTGTTGACCGAGGATGACGTTCAAAAGGTCCATGAGGCCGGTGGGACGCTGGTGGTCTCTCCGAACTGCGACACCGCAGTGATCCGCACGACCAAGTCCCTGAACATGCAAAGCTTTCCCGGTGTTTTGACCCCAAGCGAGTGCTTTGCTGCGTTGCAGGCCGGTGCCGATGGGTTGAAGGTTTTCCCGGCTTTCCAGATGGGCCTTGAAGGGTTGAAAGCCGTGCGCGCCGTGCTGCCGGCAACCACAGATGTTTACATGGTGGGCGGTGTCGGCCCCGATAATTTTGCCGAGTGGCGCAAGGCCGGGGCCAGCGGCTTCGGGCTGGGCAGCTGGCTCTACAAACCGGGCGATGACGTGGCCGGGATCGCCAGCCGCGCCGCGGAAGCGATTCAGGCATGGGAGGCCACCGAGGCATGAGCGAGGTTTTTGACGCCACCCGCTGTGTTCTGGGCGAAGGCCCGCTTTGGCATCCGGCCCGCGAGCAATTTCTCTGGTTCGACATCAACCGGCATCAGTTGTTGATCCGCGAAGGGTCAACGACCCGGACCGTGCAATTCAACGAACATGTCTCGGCGGCGGGCTGGGTGGACGATGCATCCGTGCTGGTGGCCTCGGAAACACGGCTCTTCCTGTTCGATCTCGACCGCGAGCGGTCCGAAGATGTCGAGGGGCTGGAGCCCGACAATGCGGCCACCCGCTCGAATGATGGGCGGGCCGACCCATGGGGCGGGTTCTGGATTGGCACCATGGCCAAGGATCATGCGGCAGGGGCTGGCGTGATCTATCGCTATTTCCGGGGCGAGTTGCGCGCGCTTTATCCCGGTATCTCGATCCCGAACGCCATGTGTTTTTTGCCGGATCGCAAGCACGCCTATTTCACCGACACGGTGACCCACAAGATCATGCGGCAAGCGCTTGAGCCGGATCGCGGCTGGCCGGAGGGCGACCCGGAGGTTTTCGTGGATGGCACGGCAAACGGCCTGCACCCGGACGGCGCCGTGGTCGATGCGAGCGGCACGCTTTGGTGCGCGATGTTCGGGGCAGGCGAGGTCGTGGCTTTTGCGCCCGATGGCAGCAAGCAGGCCGAGATTTCCTTCGACGCGCCCCAGACGACATGCCCGGCTTTTGGCGGTGCTGCTCTGGATACATTGTTCTGCACCAGCGCGGCGCGGGACATGCCAAAGGATGACGGTAAGCCCCACGGCGCGGTCTTTGCCGCGCACGAGGTGGCGGTCGGGCAGGCCGAGCATCGGGTTAAACTCTGAGACTTGACCGATCCGTTGTTACGGTTCGTTAAGACCAAACGGCCAGGATGCGTTCCATGGACGGAATACCGACAAATCGCGTGATTTTCCACGGCTTCAGCCGCCAAATGTAACGCGATCTTAATGGTTTCCGTCGGATTGGAGGGGCGGGTGGTCGGGGGTGAAGCGGCGTTAACCTTCGTTGAAAAACCGTTATCCGCCGCTCAGCTTCACCGTCCAATAGAACGGCACCGCCGGATCGCTTGCCGCAATCTCGTCGGGGATCACGTCGGGCCCCACCATATGCACGTTCGCGCCGAAATTCGTCGCAATGCGCGACAGATGCTGCATCCTCTCTGACGTGATCTTGTCGAAGAAGGCCGCATAGTCCTCGTCCGCCCGCAATGCCGCAATCCGCGAGACGTGCCATGCCACGGCTTCTGCATGCGCCTCGGCGACGCCCGGCAAGGCCAGCAGTCTTGCCTTCTGCTCGGCCACGCGTTCGGCCAGCCGCAAGATCGAGTGATCCTCGGTCGCGTTGTGGTTCATGCGAAACCAATAAGCCAGCCCCTGTTCCCGGCGGGTCCGGTTGACCTTGCCCCGATCCCGCTTGACCAGAAAGCTCTCGGCACTGCGCACGGCATAGTGGTTCAAGGTCGCATTGGCATACCCCCAATGCGCCTTGTTCATCCGCCACGCCTTGTCCCACGTCGCGGGCGGCAGAACCCGGCCAGACGCATCGACCCAGACCAGACTGTCGCGATAGTCCTTGACCAGCCCTTTCGGGCGATGCACGCCCAGCCGCCGAAACAGCCCTTCGTTGCGATAGAGTGTCTTGAACGCCCAAGCCTGCAACGGGCGCGGCGCAAACGCGGGCGCGCAAGCGGTGAATTGTTCGACCACGGGCACATCTGCAAAGCGGGCGACATCCGCATTGCCAAACAAGCGCCACGGCACCGAGATCACATGCGCCTCCGCCGTCGCGTCCATCAACGCGCCAAGCGTTCCGTCGCCTTCATGGATATTCAGGTATTCGTCCACATCCAGCGTCATCAGCCAATCGGCTTCGCTGACGACAGGCTCGCTTTCGGCCGCGCGGAACGCGGCGTATTGAGGCACTTTGCCGCTCTGCCGATAGGGATTGACCCGGTGGTGCACACTGGCGTCGGTCAGCGCGTCAAGAAGGCGGTCGGTGCCATCAGCGCAATCGTTCGTATAGACCAGCACATCCGTGACCCCGATCGCCTTCTGATGCGCGATCCAGTCGAGGACGAAGGGGCCTTCGTTCTTCATCGCCGTGACAACCGTCACCTTCGGGTGCTTCGGGCGTGGCGGAATGGCCGAGGGCGCCGGCAGGCGGATCGGATCGTGCTTGAACCGTCGCTGCATCAGATCGACAAGGGCTGGCTGCTCCCTCAGATCGGACTTTCGCACAAGCCGGTTCACCGGTACACCCGGGTAAACAACCCCCATGGCCCGGACGAACATCACCGGGGGCCCTTCGTCCATGGCCATGCCCAAGGGCGGGAACGGGCGCCAAAAGGCGGCATCCGGCACCGCTTCGGGCGCAACGGCCCAACTCTGCAGCACGCGCCTTTCGTGCCGGCGGCTTGCGATGTGGTCGCCATAGGGGGCCGCCGCCCCTTGGCGAAGTCGCCACGGATAGGTTTCCAGCCCGCGCAAGGGAACCGCCGCCCCCGACGCCGCAGCGGCGCGATCAAAGACGGTTTCCCCCGTTTTCAAGGGCAGGATCAGGTCGCCGATATTGACGAACGCCACCGCCTGTGCACCCGCCAGAAACCGGTGGCGCAGAAGGTCGTGTATACCGTGCTCGCGGAGCGGTCCGAACCACGGGTTCACAGGCGCTTGCCCGCGCTTTGGCGCTGCGGGCGCCGTCTCGGGCGTTGTCAGATCGGGGGCATTGGGCGCAGCCAGCGGCTGATCACAGGTGACGACGACGACCGTGCACGACGTGTCAAAGTCAGACAGAAACCCAGCGTTTTCCGGCGGCGACCGATCAAGGATCAGCGCAGCGTCCGCCCCGTGTTCGGCCGCGTGATAGTCGAGCCAGTCCTGAACCGCCTCTGCCGGTTCGCCGGTCCGGACGGCGACCAGCACGCGGCGCCCCTTGAACAGGTCATGCTCGGCCTCAGTCCCGTCGACGCCCGCCACACCCATCAGGACCGCCCGCACCGCGTGACGCGCCCCATCGATCCGGATCAACCGATCGCCAAACCCGGATCGCAGCGCATCTATGCTCTGACCCACGCACGGCCAGACCAGTGTGGTGTCATCCGCCTGCACACTGCCCAGACACGCGACCCCGGAAGGCGCAACGCCTTGGATCACGCGTGCCAATACCGGCATCAGATAACGTCGACCCCGGCCAAGCCCGAGATCCGTTCCAGGTCTTCCTCGAAGCGCTGTTCAAGAAGGACATTCGTCACCCGGTCAATGCCCAGCCGTTCGCCCAAGTCTTCGCGCGTGGGCAAAACTGCGAACGAGGTATGGAGTTCCTCCAGCGTTGCCGGCTCAACCATGTCGCGGCCCGCAAGCCGGTCCAGAACAGCATGACCGGTTTGCGACACCAGGTGGCGCAGCATCGTATGCGGGAAAGGCAGGTCGCCGATTTTCTGGCCCAACAGCATTTCCGAAAGCCGCGGCAGGTTCTTCCCGACCCCCTGGCCGGTCAGGACCACAACCGAGGCATCGGGCAAAAGATCGACGAGTTCTGACACCAGTTCGAACCAACTCAGCTCGTAAAGGCTTTCCCAAGGCGTGCTGCGGACACGGGCTTCCAGCGCCTCGGAACCGGCGGCAAGGAAGAAAGCCGGCAACGGATCAATCGCCAGAACGACCCGTGCCGTGCCGATGAACGGGGCAAGCCCGGCCAGCGCAACTTCGGCATCCGGAAACATTTCGCCGTTGGCGAGGCCCGCATGCGGCGGACCGAAAAGGTTGACGGCTGACAGGATCGCGGGGCGTGGCGTGACGTCTTTCTCGAACTGGGCCAGACGCTCGGCCTCGGGTCTGTTGTCCAGCGCGCGACGCAAGATAGGAGAGGCGACGCGATTGGGAAAGACGGCGATACCTTTCGTCGTCAGATAGTGCCGGTTTTCCCGCAGATGCGCGTTCAGCGCCAGCGACGCCCGCGTTTGCGGGCCAAGAACGATTGTCAGGTCCGGCAGCGGTTCCATCAGTCCCGGAACACGCTGTCAAACTCGGAACGCGCCGCTTCCAGATCGGCAATGCGTCCGATATCGCGCCAGTAGTCGCGCAAAGGGAAGACACCGACATTCTGGCCATCCGCCGCAATCGCTGACAAGAGATCGGGCATGTCCAACGGGTGCCCCGGTGTCAGACGGTCAAGCGCCTCGGGCGAGAGAACATAAATACCAGCGTTCACATAATACCGCTCGACCGGCTTCTCTTCGATGCCGGTCATCAGGCCATCGGCAGAGCGCACAACCCCATAGGGCACCTGCTGTTCATACTCGCGGACAATCAGGGTCCCGGTCGCAGACTTCTCGCGGTGAAAGGCCAGCAACTCGGGGAATTGCAGCGCCACGAGGACATCGCCGTTCATCACGATGAACGGGGCCTCGGGGCGTTCGGCCAGAAGCGAGAGCGCACCGGCGGTGCCCATCGCCCGCTCTTCCTCGATATAGTCGATCTCGACACCCATGCCCTCGCCCGTGCCGAAATGGTCGCGCACCATCTCGGCGCGGTAGTTGACCGAAATGGAAATGCGCCAGAAGCCCTGATCGGCAAAGCGCCCGATGATCTGTTCAAGGATCGGTTTGCCGCCGACAGGCAGCATCGGCTTGGGGATTTTCTCGGTCAGCGGGCGCAGGCGTGTGCCCAGACCACCCGCCATCAGGACGATGCGGGTGTCGTTCGGTGTGACCCCGAACAGGTCCTGCACGGTTGCCAGATCGACGAGACGGCCACCGACATCCAGCACCGGGACATGCGCCAGCTTGCGGTCGCGGATCAGGCGGCGGGTTTCGGCGTCGGGCGCGCCTTCGGTGATGGTGGTCGGCGTCACATGCATGACCTGGCGCACCGGCCCGTCAAGGTCGACACCGCGCAAGATCCCGCGCCGCACATCGCCATCCGTCACCGTGGCGACCAGCTTGCCATCCGCATCCACCACAAGGGCGATCTGCCGCTTGGAACGGTCGATCGCCTCGATGGCCGCGCGAAGGCTCGCCTCGGGGCCGATCGTCAGCGCTTTCAGCTCATCGGTCTTCATACCGCGCATCCTGTCGCGATTGGCGCGTCGGGTCCAGCGGCGAGGCATTTTCTGACACAGAAAATGTCACGGAAAATGAGCCATTTTCCGCCCCCTGCCCCAAAGCCGCGTCAGACGATTTCGACCAGTTCGATCTTGAAGGTCAGGTCCTTGCCCGCCAGCGGATGGTTGGCATCAAGGATCACGTCCGTGTCCGTCACCTCGGCCACCGTCACCATGATCGGCTGACCCTGTGGCCCCGAGAGTTGCAGCTGCGTGCCAATGTCCAGCGGGATTTCGGCGGGCACTTGATCCCTCGGGAACGCCTGCTGCTGGTTCGGATCATGCGCGCCATAAGCGTCATCGGCCGGAATCTCGACCGTTTGCGCCTCGCCCACGTTCATGCCGGTGACCGCCTTGTCGAACCCCGGGATCACCTGCCCGGTGCCCAGCTTGAATTCCAGAGGGTCGCGCCCCTCGGAACTGTCAAAGGTCGATCCATCCGACAGCGTGCCGGTGTAGTGAATGCGGACCGTGTCGCCGGCCTTTGCCTCTGCCATATGTCTGTCTTTCGTGTCAGGAGAAATCGCGCCCAACCGACCACGTTCACGGCAAAGAGTAAACCGCCCCTTCCATGGACCGAGAACCGGTGTAATCTCGGCGCCAGCGAGGGAGACCGATACATGCCGATCAAAGCTTGCGTCTTCGACGCCTATGGCACGCTGTTCGACGTGGCCGCCGCCGCACGCATCCTGGCCGAGCAACCGGGGCAGGACCAGCTGGCCGCTGTCTGGCCAAAGCTCGCCGCCGACTGGCGCCTGAAGCAGCTGCAATACACATGGCTGCGCGCCATCACCGGCGATCACGTCCCGTTCTGGGACGTGACCTGCGACGGGCTGGACTGGGCGATGGAGGCCAGCGGGCTCGACGACCCGGAACTGCGCGAGATGCTGCTCGCGCTCTACTGGGAACTCCCCGCCTATCGCGAAGTGCCCGAGATGCTGGCCACGCTGAAGGCCCGCGGCTATCAAACCGCGATCCTGTCAAACGGGTCGCCCGACATGCTGGACGGCGCGGTCGATTTCGCTGGTGTTCGGACATGGCTGGATGACGTGCTGTCGGTGGAAAGCGTCGGCATCTTCAAACCGGCGCGCGTGGTCTATGACATGGTGGGCGACCGCTTCGACACGACACCGGGCGAGGTTCTCTTCGTCTCGTCCAATGGCTGGGACGCCGCCTCGGCTGCGGCTTACGGGTTTCACACCGTCTGGGTCAATCGCGCTGGCGAGCCGATGGACCGCCTGCCGGCCAAGCCCGCGCATGTGCTGGACGACCTGACGGGCATCCCGGCCCTTGCAGGCGACCTCTGATGCCCCGGTATACCGCGCCCGATGGCGCAGAGCTGCACTACACCGACGAAGGCACTGGCCCCGCCCTACTGGCCCTCTCCGGCCTCACCCGCAATGGCAGTGACTTCGACTATGCCGCCCCGCATTTGGCCGGGACGCGCCTGATCCGGCTCGACTATCGGGGCCGGGGTCAATCGGACTGGACCGGGCCCGAGACCTATACCATCCCGATCGAGGCGGGCGACGCGCTGGCGCTTCTCGACCATCTGGGTCTCGCGCAGGCTGCGATCCTCGGCACCTCGCGCGGCGGGCTGATCGCGATGCTCTTGGCCCTGACCGCCAAAGCGCGGCTTACAGGCGTCTGCCTTGTCGATATCGGCCCCGAACTGGCCAGCGAAGGGCTGGAGACGATCAAGGACTATATCGGCCGGAACCCGGCACAGAAGACCTATGCGCAGGCGACCGCGATGCGGGCATCGCTGATCGACGGGTTCGAGAACGTGCCCGAAAGCCGCTGGGCCGAAGAGGTTCGCAAACACTATGTCGAAACCCCCGATGGGCTGAAGATCAACTATGACCCCGCCCTGCGCGAGGCCGTGCTGCAAGCCGGAACGCAACCGGTGCCCGACCTCTGGCCGATGTTCGACGCGCTCGCCGGAGTGCCAACGGCGCTGATCCGCGGGGCCAACTCGAACCTGTTGACCCATGCGACCGCTGCCGAGATGCAGCGCCGTCGTCCCGACATGCTCTTTGCCGATGTTCCGGACCGCGGCCACGTCCCGTTCCTGGACGAACCTGCCGCCATCGACGTTTTGCAAAGATGGGTCGCGGCGCTGCCCGCAAGCGGTTAAACCTCGCGCAAGCAGAACCGGAACACGCCCATGGACATCACCGATATCGAAGCCGCCGCCCAACGGATCGCGGGTCATGCCGTGCGCACGCCGCTTCTGAATGCGCCCCTGCTGGACCGCATGGCCGGGCGGCGCATCTTCGTGAAAGCCGAATGCTTGCAGAAAACCGGCTCGTTCAAGTATCGCGGTGCCCGGTCGGCCATTTCAGCCCTGTCACCCGACACCCGCGCCAAGGGCGTCATCGCGTTTTCGTCCGGCAATCACGCGCAAGGCGTCGCCCTTGCCGCCGCCGAGATGGGCGCACCTGCCGCGATCATCATGCCGTCGGACGCACCCCGGATGAAGATCGACAACACCGCCGCCTATGGGGCCGAAGCGATCCTTTATGACCGCGAGACCGAGGATCGCGACCAGATCGGCGCCGAACTGGCCGAGGCGCGCGGGCTGACGCTGATCAAACCCTTCGACAACGAAATGGTCATCGCGGGCCAGGGCACGACGGGGCTTGAGATTGCCGAACAGGCGACCGAAGCGGGCATCGAAGAGGCCGAGGTTCTGGTCTGCTGCGGTGGCGGCGGCCTGACCTCGGGCATCGCGCTGGCGCTGGCGGATCGCGCGCCGCACTTCACCGTGCGTCCCGTGGAACCCGAAGGCTTCGACGACGTGGCCCGCTCGCTGCAAGCGGGCGCACCGCAGGTCAACAACCGGATGGGCGGATCGATCTGCGACGCCATCCTGACCCCCTCGCCCGGCCAGATCACCTTCCCAATCCTGCACGCGCATTGCGGCGCCGGGCTGGTGATCAGCGACGACGACGCACTTCAGGCCATGGCGCTTGCCTTGAAACACCTGAAGATCACGCTGGAACCCGGCGGCGCGGCGGCCCTTGCGGCCGCCCTCTTCAAACTCGAAGGCGACGCGGACGTGATCGTCACCGCCTCCGGCGGCAATGTCGACGCGCCCATGCTGGCGCGCGCCTTGCAGCTGGACGCGACATGACCCTTCATCTCTTCCCAAATACGCAATTCCAACACCCCAAGCGGAGACCACGCCCATGAGGATCGCTGACCTGCCCGATATCGCCCTGAACTATCGCATCGACGGGCCCGAGGACGGCCCGACGGTCGTCTTCGCCAACTCGCTGGGCACCGACTATCGGCTGTGGGACAAGCTTCTGCCCCTGCTGCCGCAAAATCTGCGCTTCATCCGGTATGACAAGCGCGGCCACGGGCTGTCGGAATGCCCGAACCCGCCTTACACGATGGGCGCGCTGGTCAGCGATCTTGAAAAGCTGCTCGATTTTCTGAACGTGCGCGACGCCGTTCTGGTCGGCTGCTCGATCGGCGGGCTGATCGCGCAGGGCATCGCGGTCAAGCGGCTGGACCAGATCCGGGCGATTGTCCTCTCGAACACCGGCGCCAAAATCGGCACGGTCGAGATGTGGGATGACCGGATTGCCGCCGTTGCCAAGGGCGGGATCGAAGCGCTGGCCGAACCGACGATGGAACGCTGGTTCTCGAAGGACTTCC
The DNA here is from genome assembly GCA_022826385.1 of Silicimonas sp. GTDB lineage: Bacteria > Pseudomonadota > Alphaproteobacteria > Rhodobacterales > Rhodobacteraceae > JAJDOD01. The sequence continues at coordinate 8,114 of JAJDUZ010000016.1, read as the reverse complement.
GGGCAACGCCCGAGCTGACCGCGTGGCGCGCCATGCTGACGCGCACGCCCGCTGAAGGCTACATGGGTTGCTCGTCCGCGATCTCGGGCACGGATTTCTATACCACCACCGCATCGCTGAGCTTGCCGACACTGGGCATCGCGGGCAGCGAAGACGGCTCGACGCCGCCCGATCTGGTGCGGGAAACGGTCGATCTGGTGAAAGGTTCACGGTTCGAACTGATCCGCGGTGCCGGGCACCTGCCCATGGTCGAAAACCCCGAACGCTATGCCGAGGTTCTGACGGCCTTCCTGAGCGACATCGGCCACATCTGACCGGCACTTTGCAAACGTATGCAAAACCGCTATGCCTCCCGGCATGGCGCGTTTTCTGCTGATACATGGCGCATCCCACGGCGCATGGTGCTGGAGCCGGGTGACCCCTCGGCTAAAGGCCCTTGGACACGAGGCTGTGGCCATCGACTTGCCGGGGCACGGGGCCGATGATACGCCGCGCGACACAGTGCGCATGGCCGACTACGTGGCCCGCGTTGTGGCCCATCTGACACCCGACACCGTACTTGTCGGCCACTCCTTCGGTGGCTTCCCGATCACGCTTGCGGCTGCCGAGGTGCCCGAGATGGTGCGGTCGCTGGTCTTCCTTTGCGCCCTACCGCCACGCTCGGGGCAGGCGTTTTCCGCCTTCCGGGCCGAGGCGATCAGCCCCGAATTGTCGGCAGCTCAATCGGTGGATCGCGACCAAGGCGTCACGACCGCCATTCCCGAGAAAGCCGGGCCGGTTTTCTACTCGGACTGTGCGCCGGAAGACCGCGACCGGGCGCTGTCCCACCTGACACCGCAGCCAATCGCGGTGATGACCGAGCCGGTCACCTTCGACTGGCCCGATGTGCCACGTCACTACATTCGTTGCGGACAGGATCGCGTGATCTTTCCCGCCTTCCAAACGACCGTGTCCAGCGATTGGGACCATGTGTACGAGATGGACAGTGGCCATTCCCCGTTCCTCTCGGACCCCGAGGGTCTTGCGACACTTCTGGACCAGATCGCGCACACGTAAAACACCGGGTTCTCTTTTGTCTTCCCACGGCGCGGCGCGCGCCATATGTCATGTCACATGCGCCTGACACTTGGCTTCATCCTGACAACCGTGGTCATCGATTCAATGGGGATCGGGTTGATCCTGCCGGTGATGCCTGCGCTGCTGCGCGAGATCGGAGATATCCCGCTGTCGCAAGCCGCGATTTGGGGCGGTGCGCTGACCACCGTCTTCGCGCTGATGCAGTTCTTCTTCGCCCCCATTGTCGGCGCCTCGTCCGACCGGTTCGGGCGGCGCCCCGTGCTGCTGATCTCGCTATTCGTCATGGCGCTGGACTATCTTGTCATGGCCGTCGCGGGCGCGTTCTGGATGCTGTTCCTTGCGCGTCTGGTCGCGGGCATCACCGCCGCCACGCAATCGGCCGCCACGGCCGCCATCGCAGACATCTCGAAACCCGAGGAGAAAGCCGCCCGCTTCGGTCTGGTCGGCGCAGCCTTCGGTATCGGCTTTGTTCTGGGGCCGATGCTGGGTGGCATCCTTGGCGAATACGGCACACGCGCGCCCTTCTATGCCGCCGCGGCGCTGGCCACGCTGAACATGGTGTTCGGTTACTTCGTGATGCCCGAGACCGTCACCGACGACACCCGTCGCCCGCTGACATGGGCGCGCACGAACCCGTTCGGCGCCTTCGCCAGCGTGGCCCGGAACCCGGTGCTGACACGGCCTTTGCTGTTGTTCTTCCTCTATCAGGTGGCGTTCTTCGTCTATCCGGCCGTCTGGGCGTTTTTCACAACCGCCCGCTTTGGCTGGAGCGAAGGCATGATCGGCGCCTCGCTGGCCTCGTTCGGGGTCGCCATGGCACTGGTGCAAGGCGGGTTGATCCGCGTGATACTGGCGCGACTGGGCGAGCGTGGCACGGTGATCTATGGGCTGATCTTCAATACATTCGCCTTCATCGTGCTGGCCTTCGTCAGCAATGGCACACTGGCGCTTTTGTTCACCCCCCTGACCGCACTGGGCGCGGTCGTGACCCCCGCGATCCAGGGGATCATGTCGCGCCAGACCCCGGATGACAGCCAAGGCGAATTGCAGGGCGTGCTGGCCTCGGCGGGGGCGGTCGCAACGATCATCTCGCCCCTCTTGATGACCAGCGTCTTCTCGATGTTCGCCGGCGAGGACGCGGCGATATTCCTGCCGGGCGCACCGTTCCTGGTCTCAATGGCGCTGATGCTGGTCTGCATGGTGGTGTTTTTGACCCCGACGCGGCATCAACACGCGTAATGCGCCAAAAGGCGTCGTTTTTTGGCAACCCTGTCACCCTCGGCATGCCAAAACTCGTTCACAAACAAGGAGATCCGCAATGGCCACCATCAAAGCTGCCGTTTGCCACGCCTTTGGCGAACCCTTCCGGATCGAGGATGTGACCTTGGCCGCACCCGCCGGGCGCGAAGTGGAGGTGACGCTGGAAGCCTGCGCGATTTGCCATTCCGACATCACTTACGCCAGCGGAGCATGGGGCGGCGCGTTGCCAGCGATCTATGGGCACGAAGCGGCGGGCCGCATATCGGCGCTTGGGCCGGAAGCCCGAGGCTATCAGGTAGGCGACCGGGTGATCGTGACCTTGATCCGATCCTGTGGCACCTGCCCGACCTGTGTCGATGCGCGCCCGACGATCTGCATGGAGGCCGAACAAACCGCGCCCCTCACCACGGGCGATGGCACGCCGATCTTGCAGGCGATGGCGTGCGGCGCCTTTGCCGAGAAAGTCGTCGTCGACACCAGCCAACTGGCCCCGATCCCGGACGCCATCCCGCTGGATGTCGCCAGCCTTTTGTCCTGCGGTGTCATTACCGGCGTCGGCGCGGTCATCAATGCCGGCAAAGTGCGCCCGGGCGAGGACGTGGTTGTCATCGGCGCGGGCGGCGTCGGGTTGAACGCCATCCAGGGGGCAAAACTGGCGGGCGCTCGCCGGATCGTGGCCGTGGACATGACGGAAGAGAAACTGAAGGACGCGGCCGATTTCGGCGCGACAGATGGAATTCTCGCAACCGAGGAAAAGCCGTGGTCGGTTCTGCGCAAGGAAGCGGGCAAGCTGGCCGATGCGGTCTTCGTCACCGTCGGCGCGGCCCGCATCTATGACACGGCACCCCGCTATCTTGCCCCCGGCGGACGCATGGTCATGGTGGGGATGCCGCCCTCGGGCGACATGTCCAGCTATGCGCCAGACATCCTCGCCAGCCTCGGGCAAAGCCTTGTCGGCACCAAGATGGGCGATACGGTTCTGGCGCGCGACATCCCGTGGTTGGCCGATCTCTATTTGCAGGGGCGCTTGAAGCTTGACGAGTTGATCTCGGGCCGCTGGTCACTGGACCAGATTAACGAGGCCATCGAAGACACCAAGTCGGGCGCGGCACGGCGGAACGTAATCGTATTCGACCAAAACGCCTGAGCCCGGGTCGGTGCCGTCTACAGGTCCCAGTCGAACATCGAAACCCCCGGCGTATCCGCCCCGCCCAGCGCGGAATAGAACGCCCGCGCCCCGGCATTCGCGCCATCGGCCAGAACCCAGAACCCTTCACAGCCCCGATCACGGGCGTTGTCCTGCAACTGGCGGATCAGGCGCCGTCCAATGCCCTGCCCCTGATAGTCGTCATGCACCCCAACCTCGTTGACGAAAAATTCGGTCGGCTTGTCGGGGCGCATCAGCACGGTGCCATAGGCGAACCCGATCACCTCGCCCCGGTCCAGAGCGACCACCAAATCGTTCACCCGTGTCGCCAGAAACGCCCAGAGCCGCGCAGGATCGACCCCGGCGTCAAACACGCCGTCTCGCACCCGGTCCAGAACATAAGCGTCCTCTGGACCAAGCGTGCGAATGGTGATTGGATTTCCCGACATTCAACCGCGCCGATCTGGAGTGCCTCGTGACCCTCAAACTCGCCGATCTCGACGTCATTGTCACGGCCCCACCGGCCCCGGGCTGGGGCGGGCGCTATTGGATATTGGTCAAGCTGACGTCGGACACAGGCATCACCGGCTGGGGCGAGTGCTATGCGTCGAGCGTCGGACCAACTGCCATGGAAGCCGTCATCCGCGACGTCTTCGAACGGCACATGTCCGGCGAACCGGTCGAGAACATCGAGCGGATGTTCCGCCGGGTCTATTCCAGCGGTTTCACCCAGCGCCCGGACCTGACGGTGATGGGGGCGTTCTCGGGCCTTGAAATGGCGTGCTGGGACATCCTCGGCAAAGACCGCGACCGCCCGGTCTGGGCGCTTTTGGGCGGCAAGATGAACGACCGCGTGCGGGTCTATTCCTATCTCTACCCGTTGCAACATCATCCAATGCCCGAGTTCTGGGGAAATCAGGATATGGCGGCCGAAGCCGCGCTTGATCTGCTGGATCGCGGCTACACCGCCGTGAAGTTCGACCCGGCGGGACCCTACACGATGCGCGGCGGCCACCAGCCCTCGCAATATGACATCGATGCCTCGGCCCGCTTCTGCGCCACGCTGCGGAAGGCGGTCGGCACGCGGGCCGATCTGCTTTTCGGCACCCATGGCCAGTTCACGCCCTCCGGCGCAATCCGCATGGCGCGCGCGCTGGAGCCGCATGACCCGCTGTGGTTCGAGGAACCCGTGCCCCCGGATGATGTCGACGGGCTGGCCAAGGTCGCGCAGGCAACATCCGTTCCGGTCGCAACAGGCGAACGCCTCACCACGCGCGCCGAGTTCGCCGCCGCCCTGAAAGCCGGGGCATCGATCCTGCAGCCAGCCCTCGGGCGGGCCGGCGGCTTGTGGGAAGGGCGCAAGATTGCCGTTCTGGCCGAAGCGCACGGCGCGCAAATGGCCCCGCATCTCTATGCAGGACCGGTGGAATGGGCCGCGAACATCCAGCTCTCGGTCGCGATCCCGAACCTGCTGATTGCCGAGACCATCGAAACCGCGTTCCACACCGACCTGATCCGGAACAGCCTGACAGTCGAAAACGGCCATGTCACCGCGCCAAGCGCGCCGGGTCTCGGGATCGAGGTCGACGAGGCGCTTGCCCGCGCCCATCCCTATACTGACACCGGCCTCCACCTCGAAATGCAGGAAGACCCTCCGCGCTATGACGGCCCCCACCTGTTCGAAGGCGGGGCACCGGCGAAACCCGACTGATCTTCATCTCTTCAAAAATACGCATTGGCCGAACATCGGCCACCGGTCACGCCATCAAAGCCTGATGCGCGACCAGCGCCGCTTCGATGTCGTCATACCACGCCGTCCGCCCGTTCTCGATCACCACGCCCGCGTCGCAAACCCGCCGGAGGAACCCCAGCGAGTGCGAGACGATCACCGCCCCGCGTCCTGACAGTCGGTCAACAAGTGCGGCTTCGCAGGTCGCCCGGAACTTGGCATCGCCGACGGCGGTGATCTCGTCGATCAGATAGGTGTCGAACCCGATCCCCATCGACAGACCGAAGCCAAGCCTTGCCCGCATGCCTTGGCTATAGGTGCGAAACGGCAGGTTGAAGTGGTCGCCTAACCCCGAGAAGTCACGGACGAACGCCTCCAGCCGGTCGCCGTCGACACCATAGATGCGCGCGACGAACCGGGTGTTCTGCAACCCTGTCAGGTCGGCGTGAAAACTGCGCGACAGGCCCACCGGCCAAGACACGCTGCCGGTGACATCGACCGCGCCGGTATCAGGGCGCAGCGTTCCGGCAACGATCTTCAACAGGCTCGACTTTCCCGCCCGTTCCGCCCCAGCAACGCGACGGCCTTGCCGGATGGAAAAGTCAGATTGACCCGATCCGCGACGATCTTTTCGACGCCATCGGTCCGAAACCGCTTCGACACGTTGCTGAGCCGGATCATCGACGATCCCGAACGCTGTAGAAGACCAGAACGGCAATCGCCCAGCCGGCCGCCAGGAAGAACATGACGAGCCCCAAGAGAACCTCTTTCCGCGGAAACTCTGACGCCTCGGCCCGCGTCGGCTTGATATAGGCCGCAAGATACCGGCTCTTGCGCCGCGCCTCGGCAAGCGCCTGGTCATAGGTGGCCAGCGCCGCCGTGTAGGCTTGCTCGGCGAACTCGCGATCCACCGCAAGCCGTTCGTACTCGGCAAGCTTGGTGGCATAGTCGTCGCCCCCGCCATCATGCCCAAGCTTCCGCCGTTCGTCCGCGATCCGGGCTTCGATCACCTCGATCCGCAGGTCGGCCTGTGTGATCCGCGGGTCGCTGGCCCGCGTGCTTTCGCGCAGAAGGTCCGCGCCGATCAGGGCTTCAGCCAGTTGTTGTTCCAATGTCGAGAGCAACCCCATCTGGCCTTGCAAGTCGGCGGTTGGATCGACGATCTGGGTGCGCGACCGGAACCCGGTCAGCGCTTCCCGCGCCGCCTTCAGACGCTCGACCGCGCGTTCGACCTCGGCCTCGGCGAAGGCGATTGTGTCCTGTTGGGCCACCGCCGACAGCTTTTCGACCAATCGCGTGCTTTCCTCGAAAATGCCGGTGGCGATCGCTGTCGCATCCTCTGGCGTGAATGCCAGAGCCCGCACTTCGATCAACTCGGTGGTGCTGTCATAGGTGATGCGCACCATGTAGCTCCAATAGTTCAGCAGATCCTCGATGGTGCCCGCCGGATCATAGGCAAAGAACGGGTCGCCGGTGGCCCGGGCATAGCGCGGCGACAGCGACAAACGCCGCTCCAGCGCTTCTACGATTTCCTGGCTCTGGATGAACTCATAGAGAATGTCGCTGTCGGAACTGCCGGTCGTCGCGACGTCTGCGATGCCGCCGAAAAGCTCAATCGGCGAGGCCACTTCTTCTTTCCGCACCGAGAACCCCACGGTTGACGCATACTGATCCGCGGCAACCGCATAAAGATACCATCCCGCGCCGAAGCTGGGCAGGAGAACCCCCAACAGAAACGAGAGAGCAATCCACGTATGTCGCCGCCGCGCGCGCGGCGCTGCCGAGACCGGCAAAGGCGTGATGCGAGACGGGCTCAGCTGATCGGCGGCAGACATCTCAGCTCCATTCATTCGATCGAAAGATGTGGCGCGTATGCCGGGCTGGCACCAAAATGGGACCGGACCGATCGAGACTACAAAAGACATTGACGTTCTCATGCCGCGGCCCGCGCAAACCGGGCGCTCTGTTGCGGCGTTGGTTCTGCGCGAGATGTCCACGACCTATGGCCGGTCTCCGGGTGGGTATCTCTGGGCGCTGGTCGAGCCTTTGGCTGCTATCGCGCTCTTGTCCTTTGCGTTCTCGCTTGCATTCAAGGCCCCGTCGCTTGGGGTCAGTTTTCCGCTGTTCTACGCCACGGCCTATCTGCCTTATATGCTGTTTCACGACGTCGCCTCGAAAACAGCACAAGCCATCCGGTTCTCGCGTCCGCTCCTCAGCTTCAATGCCGTCTCGTGGCTGGATGTCCTGCTTGCCCGTTTTCTGTTGAACCTGCTGACGCATCTGGTGGTGGGCGCGATGGTCCTTGGCACGATGCTGGTGGTTCTGGACACGCGCGCGGCGCCGGACATGGGCATCGTTCTGAATGCCTTGGCGATGGCAGCGCTGCTTGCGCTTGGCTTTGGCGCCATGAACGCCTTTCTGTTTCTGGCTTTTCCCGTGTGGGAACGCATCTGGACGATTGCCACCCGACCCCTGTTCATCATTTCCGGCGTCTTCTTCCTGTTCGAGGATGTTCCTGCGGACATTCGTGGCTATCTCTGGTTCAACCCGTTGTTTCATGTCACCGGCGAAATGCGGCGCGGCTTCTACCCGACCTATGACGCCAGTTACGTGACCCCGGCTTTTCCGTTTGCCTTGGGGCTTGTCGTTCTGGTGTTCGGCCTGCTTTTGCTGGCGCGCCACGGCGACGGGATGATCCATGAACCTAAATTCCGCAGTTGAATTTTTTCCCTACCAATTTCAGCGGGTGTATTCATGTTCTGGTTGTGTGGTTTTGGCGTGTCAGCAGGCTGGCAATACACTGGGAGGTGGCTTTGGGTTCCGGCCATGTAGGAATTTTGCGAGTGCGCGACCAAGAATCCGGCACCAACGCTCAATGGCGGTCAACTGCGGCGTAGTTTG
>JAJDUZ010000057.1 GCA_022826385.1 Silicimonas sp. | reverse complement strand
GTCGTTGCGCTGGCCATGACTTGGGCATACCGATGCGCAAGTCAGACGATGGGGCGACAGGGGATCCGAAAAAAAACCCACGAGCGGAGGGCAAAATCATGGTTTAGAGTCGGGCTCGACGCTCTACGACGTTGGATTTTGCATGACCCGGAGAAAGCTCTTGATGCCTGGCGACGAACATGCCCAAAACGGTCGCTTTCAAATCCCAAAATGGGGCGCATTATGTTTTGAGTCGTGTACTATGGGCGGGGTTCTTGTATGTTAATTTGGTTTACATAAATGTGTATCAGTCAACAGAGAGAGGACCGATGACCAAACGCATTTCCACCGCCGCTTATCTTGCAGGTGTCACCACGCTGGCCGTTTCGCTGCCGATGATGGCCAGCGCGAAGGCGACCACGACCGATGTTTCGGCTACGGCGAAAACGTCGTCCGATGTCGTGCAGGTTGATACGCGCGAGGCCGAGTGAGCCGCTCAGATCGAGAAGCTGGTTCCGCAGCCGCAGCTTGAGGTGGCGTTGGGGTTTTCGATCGTGAAACGGGCGCCGATCAGTTCTTCCGAGAAATCGATCACGGCGTTCGACAGGAAGGGCAGGGAGACCTCGTCAACGACGACTTTCTGTCCCTCACCTTCCAACACCAGATCGCCCTCGGCGGGTTCGTCGAGGTCGATATTGTATTGAAACCCCGAACAGCCGCCGCCCTCGACCGCGACGCGCAGCGCCTTGGGCGTGTCACTGTCGCCATTGATCTCGGCGAGGCGCTCGAAAGCGCGGGGTGTGACTTTCGGGGGAATTTGCAGGTCCATTGACTGCACTCCGGCGTTTCAATTCAGGGCTTTCCACAATATATGGGCGCAAGGACAGACGGACAAGACGGGCCCGCATATGACAGCCCCTTTCGCATCCGCGCCCGGGGACAGCCGGGGGCGGCTTCATGACGAGGACGAAAGCACATTTCGGTCCTGTTTTCAGCGTGACCGCGACCGCATCATCCATGCCAGCGCGTTCCGGCGGCTGAAGCACAAGACGCAGGTCTTCATCGAGCACGAGGGCGACTATTTCCGCACCCGTCTGACCCATTCGATCGAGGTGGCGCAGGTGGCGCGGACCATTTCGGGGGCGCTTGGACTGAACGCCGAACTGACCGAGGCGGTGGCGCTGGCACATGATCTTGGCCATCCGCCCTTCGGGCATACAGGCGAGGATGCGCTGGCCGAGGCGATGGCGCCTTATGGAGGCTTCGATCACAATGCGCAGGCGTTGCGGATCGTGACCCATCTGGAGCGGCATTACGCGCGCTTCGACGGGTTGAACCTGACATGGGAAACCCTTGAAGGGATTGCGAAACATAACGGTCCGGTGACGGGGGAACTGCCTTGGGCGCTGGTTGACTATCAGGCGCAACAGGATCTGGAGCTCGAGACCTATGCCAGTGCTGAAGCGCAGGTGGCCGCGATTGCCGATGACGTGGCGTACAACCATCACGATCTGCATGACGGGTTGCGGGCCGAACTCTTTTCCACCGACGAACTGGCCGAACTGCCGATCCTGAGCGAGTGTTTCGCGCGGGTCGACGCGCTTTACCCCGGTCTCAACTATTATCGGCGGCGGCACGAGGCGCTGCGGCGGTTCTTTGGCGTGCTGGTCGAAGACGTGATTGCCGTGGCGCAAGCGAGCCTTGCCGAGATCGCGCCAGAGAGGGCGGATGACATCCGGCGGGCGGGGTTCCAGATGATCCGGTTCTCGCAGCCTGTCTTCGACGATCTGAAACAGGTGCGCGCCTTCTTGTTCGAACGGATGTATCGCGCGCCGACCGTGGTGGTGATGCGGCAGCAGGTGACGCAGGTGGTGCGCGACCTGTTCCCGTTTTTCCTCAACCACCCGGAAAACCTGCCGAAGCAGTGGCGAAAGGACGTCGAACAGGTCACCAGCGACGAAGAGCTGGCGCGGCTGGTGTCAGACTATATCGCTGGCATGACCGACCGCTTCGCGTTGCAGTGCCACGAGACATTCGTGGGCACTTAGCCTGACGTGGCGGGCGTCTCGATTTGCAGGGACGCGCCAAGATTCGGGGACTGGGCCGGATCGGAGACCGGACGTATCACGCCAAGTGCTGCCGCAATGGCGTCAAGGGTTTCGTCTTCGGCCTTGGCCTCGATCAGACGTGCTTCCGTCTCGCTGATCAGGGTCGCAAGGTCGGTGCCAGCCAGGGCAAGGCCAAGCGCGGCTTGCTCGGCGGGTGTCAGGGTGGTGCCGGAGGCAGCTTTACCGGTCAACTGGTAGAGGGCCAAGGCACCGGTGTCGCCTTTGAAGTCGGCGATTTCGACGTGATCCGAGAAGGTTGCGGCCTGGTCTTCGGTCAGGGGCAGCAGACCGGTGGGCGCTTCGGCCATTTGTGTTTCAGGCTCGACATCGCCGGCCGGATTGCGGCGCGAGCGCTTGCCGCGATTCTGGGTGATCTCGACAGGCTCGGCGGTTTGACCGCCCCGGCTGGCGCGACGGCTTTTGCTGCGGGACTTGGCGATCTCGACGACGCCGTCTGTGCTGGTGTCGTGGCGCGCGGCGGCGCGGGACTTGCTGCTGGAGCCGTCGGCAAAAGCCGCATCGGCAACGCCAAGGGCCGGGGCCAGCGCAATCAGGGAAACAAAGGCAATACGGGAGATGTGTCGTCCGAACATGGGCTTACTCGCAATACTAATTGAACCGTTGGCAAAGGGTCTAACAAGGTTAATGGGCAAAATTTAGGCAGTTTGAAAACTTTCTTTGTGGCCGGTTTGGGGGGGGGGCGTCGCTTGGGCCGGGAGCCGGAAAGTGACACACTTTCCGGCGCGATTTCCGTCTCGGAAATCGTTCCCCTCACATTGACCTGCCGCGGCTCTGCCGGTAACCCGCGCAACCATGAACATCTTTGCCGAAATCCGCACGTCGATCCTTGAAACGCTCGATGCCATGGTCGCCGAAGGCGCGCTGCCACCGGGCCTCTCCTGGGGCAATGTCACGGTCGAGCCGCCGCGCGACCCCGCGCATGGCGATCTGGCGACCAATGCCGCCATGGTCCTGGCGAAGCCGGCCTCGATGCAGCCCCGCGTGATTGCCGAGGCGCTGGCCGAACGTCTGACCAGCGATGCCCGGATCGACACGGCCGAAGTAGCGGGGCCGGGGTTCCTCAACCTGCGGCTGGACCCGGTGATCTGGCACGACCTCGTGGCCGAGGTTGTCGATGCCGGTGCAAGCTTTGGCCATTCCGGTCTGGGCGCGGGCGTGAAGGTGAATGTCGAATACGTTTCGGCCAACCCGACGGGCCCTCTGCATGTGGGGCATACACGGGGTGCGGTCTTTGGCGACGCGCTGGCCTCGCTTCTGGCCTATGCGGGTTATGACGTCACGCGTGAATACTACATCAACGATGGCGGCGCGCAGGTCGATGTGCTCGCGCGGTCGGTCTATCTGCGTTACCTCGAAGCCCATGGGCAGGAGGTTGCGTTCGAGGACGGCACCTATCCCGGCGATTATCTCATCGCGGTCGGCGAAGCGCTGAAGGCCAAGGTGGGTGATGCGTATTTGGGAAGAGATGAAGAGGTCTGGCTTGCCGATGTGCGGGCCTTCGCGACCGAGGCGATGATGGACCTGATCCGGGAAGACCTCGCGCTTCTGGGCGTGAAGATGGATCATTTCTTCTCGGAAAAGTCGCTTTACGGCACCGGGCTGATCGAAGAAGCGATTGATGATCTGGACAAGAAGGGCCTGATCTATCGCGGCACGCTTGAGCCGCCCAAGGGCAAGGTGCCGGAAGACTGGGAGCCGCGCGAGCAGACGCTCTTCAAGTCGACCGCACATGGGGACGATGTGGACCGGCCGATCATGAAGTCGGACGGGTCGTGGACCTATTTCGCGCCCGACATTGCTTACCACTGGGACAAGATCAAACGCGAGTTCGACGAGTTGATCGACATCTTCGGTGCTGACCATGGCGGTTATGTCAAACGGATGAACGCCGCGGTCAGTGCGTTGTCCGATGGCCGGGTGCCGCTGGATATCAAGCTGACGCAACTGGTGAAGCTCTTCAAGAATGGCGAGCCGTTCAAGATGTCGAAGCGGGCGGGCACGTTCATCACGCTGCGCGACGTGGTCGACCAGGTGGGCGCCGATGTGACCCGCTTCGTGATGCTGACCCGGAAGAACGACGCGCCGCTGGATTTCGATTTCGACAAGGTGACCGAACAGTCGAAGGACAACCCGGTCTTCTATGTCCAATACGCCCATGCCCGTATCCGCTCGGTGATGCGGAAGGCGGAAGAGATGCACCTGGACTGGTCCGACAACGCCAAGTTGGAGGACCCGGCCGAGTTCGCCGTGGCCAAGAAGCTGGCCGAATGGCCGCGTCTGGTCGAGATCGCGGCGCGGAACCACGAACCGCACCGGGTGGCGTTCTATCTTTATGAGCTTGCCTCGGACTTCCACGCGCTTTGGAATAAGGGCAATGACAAGCCCGAGCTTCGCTTCCTGCAGGAAGGTGACCCGCAGGCGACGGCGGCGAAGATTGCCTTGCCGCGCGCGGTGGCCGTGGTCATTGCCAATGGGCTGGGCATCCTTGGCGTGACGCCGGTCGAGGAAATGCGCTAGGCGCGTTTGTTCTGATCTTCGTAAAATTCGTGGCATTCGCGGGTGGGAGATTTCCCGCCCGCGAATCACCTTTGCGTTGTCATTTGTCGGAAACTGCGTATCATGTCTGTGACGCCGGTCGAGGATACGCGGTAGACGAGGGAGGCAAACCTCTCCGTCATCAATACCCACCCGCCGCCGTCGAGAGAGCAGTGTTGACCGCCGGGCGAAGAACCGGTGGCGAATTGAGGCATGAAACATGGCGGCATTTCACTATGACGACTATGGTGCGTCCGATGAGGGTGGCACCTGGGCCGCTGTCCTGAATTGGGGCGGCGCTATTCTATCACTTATCCTGATCGCGGGTCTGGCGACCTGGGGCTGGAAGCTTTGGCAGCGCGATGTCACCGGGATTCCGGTCGTCCGCGCGTTGGAAGGACCGATGCGGATCGCGCCCGAGGATCCGGGCGGATTGGCCAGCGAATACCAGGGCCTGACGGTCAACCGGATTGCCGAGGAGCGGACGGATGTCGTCGCGTCGGAGCAGGTCGTGCTGGCGCCGGCGCCCGCCACCCTGAACGAGGAAGAAGACCTTGCGATGGCCGAGCTTCCGGCAGTCGCGCCCGAGCCTGATCCAGAAACCAGCGAAGAGGTTGTGACCGTCACGGTCCCGCCGCGCCCCGAGATTGGCACGGGCGTTCGCGTTGAAGTTGCCGCTGATGGCACGATCCGCGAGTTTCCGTCGATTGACGGGCCTGTCACCGCGACGCTTGAGACCGAACCCGAAGTCACGCGCTCGGCCACCGATCTGGCGGTTGAAGCGGCGCTGGCGGATGCCGGTTTGCGGCCCGAGCCTGCCGTCGCGAAGATCGAGGCGGCGGCAAATGTGCCGGTCGTCACGCCGCGCCCGGCGATGCGGCCGGTGAACTTGCAGACCGTGGCCCTGACGGCGCCTGCGCCTGCGCCTGCGGTCGCGGAAGGCGAGGTTGATCCGGCGTCCTTGGCCAGCGGCACGCGGCTGGTTCAGCTTGGCGCGTTTGGCACACCCGACATCGCCCGCACCGAATGGTCGGCGATCGAGGCGCAGTATCGCGACTACTTTGCCGGCAAGTCGCGGGTGATCCAGAACGTGTCCTCGGGCGGGCGCGAGTTCTATCGCCTGCGCGTTGCCGGGTTCAGCGATCTGGCCGATGCACGGCGCTTCTGTGCGGTGATCGTGGCCGACGGGACCAACTGTATTCCCGTTATTCACCAATAACTTGGCGGCGGGTGCGTATATCCTCGCGCCCGCCGGGCCGGTTCTGCTTGCAGAAGAAGCCGCCTTCTTCCGCGAGGCCGACCCTTGGGGTTTCATCCTCTTTCAGCGCAACTGTGAAACGCCGGACCAGCTCCGGCGTTTGACGTCTGATCTCTGTGCCAGCGTCGGGCGTGATGCGCCGATCCTGATAGATCAGGAAGGCGGGCGGGTGCAACGGATGCGCGCGCCTCACTGGCGGGAATGGCACCCGCCGCTGGATCAGGTCGAGGCGTTTTCGGACCGCAGTGCCGCGACCCGCGCGATGTACCTGCGTGGCCTCCTGATCGGGGCCGAGCTTCTGGCGCATGGCATCGACACCAACTGCGCGCCCTCGGCTGATCTAGCGTTCCCCGAGACCCACCCGTTTCTGCGGAACCGCTGCTATGGCTCGGATGTCTCCACGGTGACCGAAATGGCGCGTGCCTGCGCCGGAGGGCTGATGGAGGCCGGTTGCCTACCGGTCCTGAAACACGCGCCGGGCCATGGCCGCGCGACGCTCGACAGCCACGAGGCCCTGCCGCGCATTGATGCGCCGGTGTCCGACTTGCAAGAAACGGATTTCGCAACGTTCAGGGCGCTGGCGGATCTACCGATGGCGATGACGGCGCATATCGTCCTGCCCGAGATCGACCCGGTGACCCCGGTCACCCAATCGCCCGACGGCATCGCGCTCTTGCGCAGTCTTGGCCTGACCAACCTCTTGATGAGCGACGATATCTCGATGGGCGCGCTTTCGGGAGACCTGCGGGGCCGGGCGGGCAAGGCTTTGGGCGCTGGTTGTGATCTGGTCCTGCACTGCAATGGCGATCTGGCCGAGATGCGGGAACTGGCCACTGTTGGGCAGATGTCGACAGAGGCGGCCCACCGCGCAGATATAGCGTTAAGCATGCGACGAACCCCACCAGATATTGACATTTCGGCCGCAGAAGCCGAGTTTCAGGCTCTAATGGACAGGGGCCTGGCGCAGAGCTGAGAACAGCCGCACAGCCACGCGCCCCACGCTTGAGGGAGCAGAGCATGGACGGCGACGCCGAATTCGGTGAGGTCGAAGAGCGTCTTGCGGCAGAAGCGCTGATCGTCGATGTCGACGGCTATGAAGGGCCGCTCGACCTGCTTCTCATGTTGTCCCGAACCCAGAAGGTGGATCTGCGGAAAATCAGCGTGCTTGCGCTGGCCGAACAATATCTCTCGTTTGTCGAACGTGCGAAGACGCTGCGGATCGAACTGGCGGCCGATTATCTTGTGATGGCCGCGTGGCTGGCGTTTCTGAAGTCGCGCCTGCTGTTGCCACCCGATCCGGCCGATGAAGGCCCCTCGGGCGAGGAATTGGCAGCACATCTGGCCTTCCAGCTGGAACGGCTCTCCGCGATGCGCGATTGCGCCGCCAAGCTGATGGCCCGCGACCAGAAGGGCCGGGATTTCTTCGTGCGCGGCATCCCCGAGGATGTCACCCGAATTCGCAAGGTCCGCTATACCGCGACGCTGCTGGATCTGATGCAGGGCTATGCGCGTCTGCGCACCAAGGACGAGTTCCGCCCCTATGTCATGGACCGCGACCACGTGATGACGCTGGAACAGGCGCTGGACCGGATGCGCGGTCTGATCGGCTATGCGGGCGAGTGGACCGACCTGTTGTCCTATCTGCCCGAAGGCTGGGAGGCCGACCCGCAGCGCCGCCGCTCGGCCACGGCGTCGCATTTCGCGGCCTCGCTTGAGCTTGTGAAGAACGGCGCCATCCAGATCCGCCAGTCCGAGATCTTCGCGCCGATCCAGATCCGGGCGCGTCAGGATGGCTAAGACACAGGACGAGGAAAGCCTGTTCGAAGCGCCACCCGAGGCCGAACAGGAACGGATGGTGGAAGCGATCCTCTTTGCAACCGCCGAGCCGGTGACCGTCGCCGAACTGAACGCCCGAATGCCGCATGGCTGCGACGCCAAGCTGGCACTCGAGCAGTTGTCGAAGCGTTACGAGGGCAGGGGCGTTGGCGTTGTCCGCGTGGGCGACGCTTGGGCGATCCGCACCGCCCCTGATCTTGGCTTCCTGATGCAGAAGGAAACCGTCGAGACCCGCAAGCTCTCGCGCGCGGCCATCGAAACGCTGGCGATCATCGCGTATCATCAGCCGGTCACCCGCGCCGAGATCGAAGAAATCCGGGGCGTCAGTGTCAGCCGGGGCACAATCGACCAGCTTCTTGAACTGGAATGGATCAAATTCGGCCGTCGCAAGATGACACCGGGGCGTCCAGTGACCTATATGGTGACGCAGGAGTTTCTGGATCACTTCGGTCTGGAAAACGCGCGCGACCTGCCGGGCCTGAAGGAACTTCGGGCCGCCGGGTTGCTGGAAAACCGTCCGCCGCCGGGCGAGGCGCTGGAAGACGAAGACGAACCGCAAGACGACACGCAGTCGGAAATGTTCGACGAACACAGCGAGGAGGACGAGAGCAGTGAACACTGACAGACTGATCCGCATGGGTATGAACATGTTGATGCGCTATGGCATGCGCTGGTTTGCCAAGAAGCAGAAGCCTTCGGAGGACGATCCGCAGGCCAAGAACGCGGCGCAGCAGGTTCGGATGATCAACCGCATCCGCCGGATGTGACCGCCCTCATCCGTGAACTGACCGAACCCGAACAGGTTCGGGCACTCGAGCCGATGCTGCTCGACTATTTCCGCATCGTGACCGGCGAATTGGCCAAGGAAGGCGTTCAGATCGCGCCGGCCCAGTTGGTGGCCGACATGATGGAGACGCTTGGAAAGTACGTGCCGCCGCTGGGCCGGGCCTATGTGGCCGAGCGCGACGGCAATTTGTTGGCGATGGCCTTCCTGAAACCTATGCCGGGGCAGGATGTCGAGTTGAAACGCCTCTATGTCAGCGAGGCTGCCCGTGGCACGGGGCTGGGCCGGCGGATGCTCTATCACACGATCGAGGCGGCGCGCGGGCTGGGAAAGACCGCGATGTATCTGGATACCATCCACGGCTTGCAGACCGCGATCGCCTTGTACGAGGCCGAAGGTTTTGAACGCATCGGCGCCTATGAGGGCAGCGAGGTTGCGGCAAGCGACGAGATCCGGCCCCATGCGGTCTTCATGATGAAGCCAATCTGACGCGAATATCCGCTCTTTCCCCTTACGCTGGATTGCCCCAGTGTTAACAAATTCTTAATATCCATTAACGCCGTGGGGGCGCTCTCGCCGAGGGTTGGGTCTGCTTTGCCCGATTTCGATCTGTATACGCTCGAAGAAGACGAGATCACGATCTCGAGCGGTGCCGTGTTGTCGGGCATCACCCAAGGCACGGGCGAACATCTGGTTGGTGAAACCATCACCTTGAATTCAAATAGTTTTCAGGTTGTCACCATTACAGATAATGATGACTACTTCGCGGATAATGACGGCAATCAGTCCCTGACCAACCCGGTCACCTATAACGGCGTAAGCTTTGCTGCAGGCACCGATGTGGAGGCCGAATACACGCTGACACTCGAAGACCCCGACGGCAACAGGTACACGTTGATGGGCTTCAACATCAACGAACCGGGCACCAACCCCTCCTATCGGACTGTCGAAGGTCTGGCCTTCCTCGATGATTTCCCGCCAGTCGGCGTACCGTTGACGGTTGTGTCGAATTCAGAAGGTCCGCGGCAGAATGAAACGCTCTATACCGAGTATTTCGTCCCACCCTGTTTCACCGAGGGCACCCGGATCGACACCCCGGATGGCCCGATCGCCGTTGAAGACCTGCGCGCAGGCGACCTTGTCCTGACCCTTGACCACGGCGCACAACCCGTCCGCTGGGTCGGTCACGTGACCTTCACCCGCCAGCAACTGCAGGACGACGCCCGGCTGCGCCCGGTGCTGCTCGAATTCGACGGGCGCCGCCTGATCGTCTCGCCCCAGCACCGCGTCTTCTTCGGCGGCTGGAGCGCTCAGATGGCCTGCGGCGAGGATGTGCTGGTCTCGGCCAAGCATATCGCCGAAGCCGGACGCGCCCGCGTGCTGTCACCCGAAGAAATCGACGACGATGGCGTGCGCTATTGGCACATCCTGTTCGACCGCCACGAGGTTGTCTTCTCGGAAGGCATTCCCACCGAAAGTTTCTGTCCCGGACAGGAAACGCGCGCGTCGCTGCCCGACGCGCATGCCGAGTTCGAGCGGTTCTTCCCGGCGTTGCAGACAAGCGAAACGGGTTTCGTGACGGCCCGTCGATGTGCGACCCGGCATGAAGCGCGATTGGTGGCCGAGGCGTTCTAGGGCGCGCGGAAGTGCTTTGACAGTTTCAAGCCCTGACCTTGATAGTTTGACTTGATCTCGCGCCCGTAAAGCGTGCTGGGCATGTCGGCCATACGCTCATAAATCAGCCGCCCCACCACTTGCCCGTGCTCCAGCACAAAGGGCGCCTCGTGGCAGCGCACTTCCAGCACACCGCGTGACCCGGCACCCCCGGCCTCGGCCCAGCCGAAACCGGGGTCGAAGAAGCCCGCATAATGCACCCGGAACTCACCGACCATGGCAAGGTAAGGCGCCATCTCGGCGGCATGGGTGGGGGGGATGACGATCGCCTCGCGGCTGACCAGAATATAGAACGCACCGGGATCAAGGATGATCCAGCCGGTATCGGTCCGCACTTCTTCCCAGTAGTCGCGCGGGTCGTAATGCGCGAGCTTCGCCAGATCGACAACGCCCGTATGCGGCTTGGCCCGGTAGCCGACCAGCGTACTGCCTTCGGGGCGCAGATCGACCGAGAACCCAAGCCCCCCCGAAATCACCGCATCGCCCGAGACAATCGGCGTCTCGCGGTGCAAGGCGCGGAGCGCCTCGTCATCGATCACGGTCTGACCGTCCCGGAAGATGATCTGGTTCAGCAACTGGCCGGTGCGGGCAATGACGGAAAAGCTCTGCGGGCAGATCTCGACATAAAGCGGGCCGGTATAGCCTTGCGGCACCCGGTCGAACTCGGTGCCATGATCGGTGATGATGCGGGTCAGCAGATCAAGCCGACCGATCGAGGATTTCGCACTGGCCGCGCCGGAAAGGTTTGGCGGCAGGTCCAGACGTTCCAGCAGTGGCACGACATAGACACAGCCCTTTTCCAGCACCGCGCCGTCCGTCAGGTCGATCTCGTGCATGGTGAAATCGTCCAGCCGCTCGGCCACCGTGTGACCGGTTCCGGCCAGAAACGAGGCCCGCACCCGGAAAGCCCGTTCGCCAAGGCGCAGGTCAAGCGAGGCCGGTTGCACCTGTCCTGCGGCCCAACCGGCCCCACTGATAACATGGGCCGCGTCGATGAGCCCCTGGATCGCGGTATCAGGCAGCACGCCGGACATCAGCGCGGCTCGCGACGGGAAGCGGGGGATTTGCGTATTTTCAAAGAGATGAAGCCGAAAATTTGACTCAAATTGTCTTTCATCTTTTCCCAAATACGCACTGTCGATCCGGTGCCGCTTGTCGCTCCGGACAAGGGCTTCGCGGACCTTGTTGTCGGTTGATTGGTCGGGCTAGCAGGATTCGAACCTGCGACCTTCCGTCCCCCAGACGGACGCGCTAACCAGGCTGCGCCATAGCCCGACGGATCGCGTTCTGGCGTAAAATGCCGGGCAGGGCAAGGGCGGATATCGTGCATTCGCTTATGTCAGTCAGGACGGTCGGCCAGTGCCCGCAGGCGTTCGGCCGCAGCAACCAGGACTTCGCGATGCGCAACGAGTGTTTCCGGGGCCGCGATGCGCAGGCGCGCGGCAATGCCCGGATCGCGCCGATGGGCGTCGGAATCGTCGTCCGGGTCGGTCGCGGGTACGTCGGGCGTGGCCGGGATCGCGGGTGCCGCAGCGGCTGGTTCTTCCAGCGGCAACTCGCCCTCGGCCGATCCGTCCGGAGCACCGTCTTCCGGTGCGGGCGCCACCGGTGTTGTGCGTCGCCGGAAGACCACGTCCGGCGCGTCGGCTGGGCCCGGGTCGGCGGCGGCCTCGTCCGGGGTGTCACTCTCGGGTTCCGAAGCCACCTCGGGATCCGGTGCCGCCTCGCGTGTCGAGCGTGCCGCCGGGGCCGGGCGGGCGGCCAGTTGCAACGCCTCTTCGTTCAGAACGGATGCGGCCTCGTCCGCGTCCTCTTCGCCGAACAACTCGGGCGCATAGCCCGAGACATGTTTGATGCCTTCTTCGCGGAAGAGCTTCTGCACACCGCGAATGGTCATGCCCTGATCATGCAGCAGCACCTTGACGCCACCGATCACGCGCATGTCCGAGGGTCGGTAATACCGGCGTCCGCCCGCGCGTTTCACAGGTTTGATCTGGCTGAACCGCGACTCCCAGAACCGCAGGACATGCGTCGGCACGTCCAGCCAGTCAGCCACTTCGGAGATTGTCCGAAACGCGTCTCGGGATTTCTCGGCCAAGCCCTCAACCCTTGTTGCCAGCGGCCACGCGGTCTTTCATCAGGTGAGACGGGCGGAAGGTCAGAACCCGGCGGGGGTGAATGGGAACCTCTTCGCCGGTCTTCGGATTGCGCCCGACCCGGGCGGCCTTGTCACGAATGGAGAATGTACCGAAGGAGGAAATCTTGACCTGTTCACCGTCAACAAGTGCATCGGACATGTGCTGCAGAACGCTTTCGACGAGTTGTGCCGACTCGTTCCGGCTGAGCCCGACTTCCCGGAACACAGCATCGCTCAGATCCATACGGGTCAACGTCTTCCCTGTCATCCTATCCCCCTGACGTTTTCTTATAATTCCAACACCATGGGCGTGATGATTTTCCGAGTCAATATCAAGACCTTGGGAATCGGCGTTCATTCGGCGTGACGCATAGGGCATTTGCCATGTTTGGCGGGTTTTCGCCCTTTGCAACTGCAGAATGCACCTGACCGGGATGGCGTTTTTGCGGTCCCTGCCGAGACGCTTGATCCAACGGTCTGCTTCTGCCAAACACCGGGAAACATCACAAGGATGCGATCATGTCTGCCTGGGGGTTCCTGACTTTGGCAATCTTTCTCGAGATTGCGGGCACGCTTTTCCTGAAGCTTTCGAACGGGTTCGAGAAGTGGCACTGGGGCACGGCCTCGATCCTGTTCTATGCGCTCTGCTTCTGGGCCCTGGCACCCGCGCTGCGCGATTTGCCTGTCGGGTTGGCTTATGCGCTTTGGGCCGGGCTTGGGATCGTCGGCGCCTCGGTTCTGGGGATGGTGATCTTCGGAGACCGGCTTGCGCCGATGCAATACGGCTTCATTGCCCTGATCCTTGTGGGCGCGATCGGTTTGCGTCTGTCGTCAAGCGGCTAGCGCTACCAGCGCAGAACCACAGCGCCCCAGGCGAGGCCGCCGCCGATGGCTTCGGTGACGATCAGGTCGCCTTCCTTGATCTGCCCATTGGCGACGCCCAGCGTCAGGGCCAGCGGGATCGACGCGGCCGAGGTGTTGCCGTGATCCTGAACGGTGACCACAACGCGGTCCATGCCGACGCCCATCTTCGAGGCGGTCGATTTGATGATCCTGAGATTGGCCTGATGCGGCACGATCCAGTCGACATCGTCGCCGGTCAGGCCAACCTTGCCAAGCGCGGTATGCGCGGTGGCGGCCAGCTTCTCGACCGCGTGGCGGAAGACTTCCTTGCCCTGCATCCGCAGATACCCGGTGGTCTGGGTGGACACGCCGCCATCGACATAGAGGATGTCGCGGAAACTGCCGTCGCTGTTGAGGTCGGTGGCCAGAATGCCGCGATCCGCTGTGCTGCCGTCGCCGTCTGCGGCTTCCAGCACCAAGGCGCCCGCACCGTCGCCGAACAGGACCGAGGTCGCCCGGTCTTCGAAATCGATGATCCGGCTGAAGGTTTCCGCCCCGATGACCAGCGCACGTTTGGCCTGGCCCGAGACGATCAGGGCATTGGCCTGGCTCAGCGCGAAAACGAAGCCGGCGCAGACGGCCTGCACGTCGAACGCGAACCCGCCGGTCATGCCGATCCGGTGCTGCACCATGGTGGCGGCAGACGGGAAGGTGAGGTCGGCGGTCGAGGTCGCGACGATCAGCGCGTCGATCTCGTCGGCCTTCAGGCCCGCTATGTCCAGCGCCGCATTGGCCGCGTTGGCCGCGAGATCCGAGGTGGTTTCACCATCGGCGGCAAAATGCCGACGTTCGATCCCCGAGCGGGATTTGATCCAGTCGTCGGTGGTGTCGATCCTGTCCTCGAACCATGCGTTCGGAACAACGCGTTCGGGCAGATAATGTCCAACCCCCCGAACAACCGCGCGTATTGTCATTTTGCCTGCTCTTTGACGGCCGTTTCGGCCTGTTCTGTCTGGCTATCCTGAGGGCTGAGGTCCAAAGATGCAACCCGTGCCGCAAGGCGGTTGTTGAAGTCGCTCTCGGCCAGCCGGAAGGCCAGCTTGATCGCCGCGCTGACGCCGGTCGCGTCGGCCGAGCCGTGGCTTTTGACCACGGTGCCATTCAGCCCGAGGAACACGCCGCCATTGACGTGCCGGGGATCGATCCGCTTGGAGAGGCGGCGCAGCGACGTGAGCGCGAGAAGGGCCGCAATGCGCGAAAGGGGGGTGGCGCGGAAGGCTTCCCGCAACAGATCGCGGATCAACTGCGCCGTGCCTTCGCCGGTCTTCAGGGCGACATTGCCGGTGAAGCCGTCGGTGACGATCACGTCGACCCGGTCCGAGGGAATGTCGCCGCCTTCGACGAAGCCGGTAAATTCGAACTCGGCGCCCGGCGCGCTGCGGGCGATCAGGTCATGTGCCTCGCGAATGCCGGGGCGGCCCTTGTTCTCTTCCGTGCCGACATTCAGAAGCCCGATCCGGGGCCGTTTCAGGCCGAGACCGTTTCTTGCATAGGACGCGCCCATCAGCGCGTATTGCACCAAATCCTTGGCATCCGCCCGCACGTCCGCGCCGACATCCAGCATCACGTTGAAGCCGCCGGGGTTCTGCGAGGGCCAGAGAATGGCGATAGCCGGCCGGTCGACACCCGGCAGTTTGCGCAAGGCCAGCATCGAGACCGCCATCAACGCCCCGGTATTCCCGCAAGAGACAACGGCATCCGCCTCGCCGTTCTTCACGGCATCAACTGCGGCCCACATGGTGGTGCCCTTGCCGTGTCGCATCACCTGCGCCGGCTTGTCGTCCATCTTCACGTAGTCGCGGACGTCGCGCACTTCGCAGCGGTCGCCCAGTTTGCGCTTGGCGATCTGGGGGGCAAGCTCGTTCTCCGGTCCGAAGACAAGGAACGCAATGTTGGGATTTTTGGCACAGGATTTGGAAATGCCGGCAACAATCGCTGCCGGCCCAAGGTCGCCGCCCATGGCGTCGACCGAAATGGTGATGCGCTTTTCAGCGCGTCCGTTCTGGAGTGGTTCCGTCATCGCCCTTCCCGGCGCGGACGGGGCGCTTAGGCCGCGTCTTCGTCCAGGTCGATCTCGTCGGCCTGAGCAACGACTTCGCGGTCAGCGTAATGTCCACAGGCACCGCATACGTGATGCGGGCGCTTGAGTTCGCCGCAGTTCGGGCATTCCGCCGGGTTGGCGGCGGTCAGCGCGTCGTGTGCACGGCGGTTGTTCCGGCGGGACGGCGAGACTTTATTCTGAGGGACAGCCATGTCCTAATCCTCGGTTCCGTAGCGTTGGTCAGCGGGGTCTTACGCGCTGAAAGCGCCCCTGTCCAACCCATTGTTCAGGTGAAGGGCGGAACATACTGCGATTCCCTTGAAACGCAAGCGCGGATTTCCCTTTATTGCGCGCCTGCGGCGCAAGTGATGTTTTGCGCCTGCCTGCGGCAGGCGCGACGCCTCCGGCGGGCGTATTTGGGAAGAGATGAAGGCGCCAGCGCAAGCCCGTGTCAGGTGTTGTCCCCGTCCCCCGAAAGCTTGTCGCGCAAGGCTTTCAGCCCGGCAAAGGGCTTGGCGTCGTCGTCGGTCATCGGGGCGACGCCCGGCTCGGTCACCGTCAGGTCGACGGGATCCACGCCATTGGCGCGCGGCCAGTCCGGCAGGGCCAGAACCAGAGCTTCTTCCATGACGGCGGTCAGGTCGATCTCGGTTGGCAGCGGTTCGGCCGTATCATCCTCGGGCATCTCGGCTTCCTCGGCACTGGGTTCGTCCATTTCAGCGAGATAGGCGCGCAGCACCGGCACATCGATCCGTGTTGTCACCGGGTCGCCCGTGACCACGCAAGGCTGCACGACCGTCGCGCCAAGCTTGGCGTCCAGCGTCAGGTCACGCGCGCCCGAGGGTTTGACCGCGCCTGCGAAGCTCAGCTTGCGCAAGGCCAGAAGCTC
The DNA here is from genome assembly GCA_022826385.1 of Silicimonas sp. Classification (GTDB taxonomy): domain Bacteria; phylum Pseudomonadota; class Alphaproteobacteria; order Rhodobacterales; family Rhodobacteraceae; genus JAJDOD01. The sequence continues at coordinate 44,289 of JAJDUZ010000057.1, read as the reverse complement.
CAGCCGTCCGGCGATTTCGGCCCGTTGGGCCTCGTCCGGGCGCAGCTCGAAGGTCTCGGTCGCGGTGACCTTGGATGTGGTCAGAACGTGGGTGTCATGCATGGCGCCCCTCCTTGAACCGGGATCGGTCTGTCGCTATGCCGGGGAAAGAGACAGGACGCAAGGGTCGGGTATGTCGATGAAAGTCATCTTGAGAATGTGGGCCGTGCTGGCCGCCATGGTTCTTTTGTCGGCCTGTGCGCAGACGCTGCGCGACAGCCACGGCTATGTGCCCGACGACACGCTTCTGAAAGAAGTGAAGGTCGGCATCGACACCAAGGACACCACAGGCCGCATTCTGGGACGCCCCGGGACGCGCGGGATCATTGACGACCGCGGCTGGTACTATGTGCAGTCCGATTACGAACGCTTCCTCTGGCGCGCGCCGGTCGAGGTCAATCGCGAAGTCGTCGCCGTTAGTTTTACCGAGGCCGGGGTGGTTGAGAATATCGAGCGCTTCGGGCTTGAGGACGGCCGCGTCGTCCGCCTGTCGCGCCGGGTCACGACCGCGAACACGCAAGGTGTCGGCTTCCTGCGGCAGCTCTTCTCGAATTTCGGCACGTTCCAGGCCGGAGATTTCCTGGAAGAGGGCTGACCGGATCAGTCCTCGCCACCTTCGGGCTGGAAGTTCAGCGCCACACCGTTGATGCAATAGCGCAGCCCCGTCGGCTGCGGGCCATCGGGGAACACGTGGCCCAGGTGGCCATCGCAGCGCGCGCAATGCACTTCGGTCCGGCGCATGAAGAAGCTTCTGTCTTCGCTTTCGCCGACCATTTCGTCTTCCATCGGCTGATAGAAGGACGGCCAGCCGGTGCCGCTGTCGAACTTGTGGGCCTGATCGAAGAGCGGGGCGCCACAGCCCTTGCAGCTGTACGTTCCGGCCTCTTTCGGGAAATTGTCGTTGGTAAAGGCGCGTTCCGTGCCGTGCTTGCGCAGCACCTTATAGGCCAGATCATCCAGCTCGGCCCGCCATTCCGCATCGGATTTTACCACCTTGTCCACCAGACCCATCCTTTCTGTCTTACGCATGTCACGTGTTGTGTGTCATGCTTCGGAGCAACATATAGGGGAACCGAGCCTCTGACCAAGGAGTGCGGTATGAGGAAACGTGGGTACCGAGTAAGATTTGCGTCATCCGAGTGTGATGTCGCCGCAGCGCAGGCGCTGCGCTATCAGGCGTTTATCGCGGAAACCGGGGCGGCCCCGCGCGAAGACGGCCGCGATGCGGATGCGTTCGACGCGATTTGCGAACATGTTCTGGTTGAGGACGAGGCCTCCGGCGACCTTGTGGCCACGTTCCGGCTGCTGCGCCTGACCTCGGGCGAGGATATCGCAAAGAGCTATAGCGCCCAGTATTACGGGCTCGAGGCGCTCAGGGCCTATGACAAGCCGATGGTCGAGATGGGCCGGTTTTGCGTGGCGCCGGGGGTGATGGACCCGGACGTGCTACGCGTGGCCTGGGGGGCGGTGACGCGGTTCGTCGACCGGGAAGGGGTGGAGCTGCTCTTTGGCTGTTCCTCGTTCCACGGCACCGATACGCAGGCTTATGCGGACGCGTTTGCCATGCTCAGCGAAAGGCATCTGGCGCCGCGCCGCTGGTTGCCGCGGATCAAGGCGCCGAACGTGTTTCGCTTTGCGCAAAGGCTGCGTCGCACACCGGATCGGAAGCGGGCGCTGAAGACGATGCCGCCCTTGCTGCGCAGTTATCTGACGATGGGCGGGTGGGTCAGTGACCACGCTGTTGTCGATACGGACCTGAACACGCTGCATGTCTTCACTGGGCTGGAGATCCGCGCCATTCCACCGGCGCGGGCGCGGGCCTTGCGGGCGGTGGCCGGCTGACAGGCGGTGCGGGGCGCGCCGGTTTCCGACACGGAAACCGGACGGAGACCGTGTCGGTCTCCGACCCCCTTGACGGCCCGCCGCAACCTTCGTAGCTCCGCGCCCATGGCACAACCGCCCATTCTGCAACTGACGGATATCGGTCTCGGCTTCGGCGGAGACCCGGTTTTCGACGCCTTGTCGCTGGTGATCCAGCAGGGCGACCGGTTGGCCTTGGTTGGGCGCAATGGCTCGGGAAAATCTACACTTCTCAAGGTGATGGCAGGACTTGTTGAGGCCGATCGCGGGGCGCGGACCGTGCCCAGCGGCACCTCGGTCGGATATATGGAGCAGGAACCCGACATGGCGGGCTGCGCCACGCTGGGCGATTTCGCCACGCGCGACCTTGGTCCGGCGGATCTCTGGCGGGTCGAAGCGGCGGCGGAAGGTCTGAAGCTGGACCCGGCGATGGACCCGGCCCGCGCCTCGGGCGGCGAGCGGCGGCGGGCGGCGCTGGCCAAGCTGCTGGCCGAAGCCCCCGACCTGATGCTTCTGGATGAACCGACCAACCATCTGGATATCGAAGCCATTGCATGGCTCGAAGCGCGGCTGACCGAGACCCGGCAGGCCTTCGTCGCCATCAGCCACGACCGGGCGTTCCTGCGGGCGCTGACCCGCGCCACGCTCTGGATCGACCGGGGCGAGGTGCGCCGCCGGGACGGCACCTTCGACGGGTTCGAAGCGTGGCGCGACACGGTTTGGGAAGAGGAAGACACCGCGCGGCACAAGCTGGACCGCAAGATCAAGGCCGAGGCGCGTTGGGCGGTCGAAGGGATCAGTGCGCGGCGCAAGCGCAACCAGGGCCGTGTGCGGGCCTTGCAGTCGCTTCGGGCCGAACGCGCCAGCCAGATCAAGCGCGAAGGTGCCGCGGCGATGGCCTTTGGCGATGGGCCGAAGTCGGGGCGGCGTGTGATTGAAGCCAAAGGGATATCAAAGGCTTATGATGGCAAGGTGATCTGTCGCGATTTCGACCTGCGGGTGATGCGCGGCGACCGCGTGGCCTTTGTCGGCCCGAACGGCGTCGGCAAGACAACGTTGATCGAATTGCTCACCGGTCAGCGCGAAGCAGATGCCGGAACGCTGCAGCTTGGCGCGAACGTCGAACTGGCCACCTTCGACCAGCGCCGCGCCGCGCTCGACCCCGATGCGACGCTGTGGGAGAGCCTGACGCAGGACAAGGCCTCGCGCGTGGCCGGGCGCAGCGATCAGGTCATGGTGCGCGGCACGCCCAGGCATGTCGTGGGCTATCTGAAGGACTTCCTCTTTGACGAGGCGCAGGCCCGCGCGCCGGTTCGGGCCTTGTCCGGGGGTGAAAAGGCCCGGCTTCTGCTGGCGCGGATCATGGCGAAGCCGTCGAACCTGCTGGTTCTGGACGAACCGACAAACGATCTCGACATCGAAACGCTCGACCTGCTGCAAGAGGTGCTGTCGGACTATGACGGCACCGTGCTGCTGGTCAGCCACGATCGCGACTTCATCGACCGCGTGGCGACAACGACCGTGGCGCTCGAAGGGGCAGGGCGGATCGTGGTCCATGCGGGCGGCTGGTCGGACTACGCGCCGAAACGGGCGCTGGTCGAAACCCCGGACCGTCCCGCAGCCAAGCCTGCGCCCAAGGTCGAAACCGCACCCGTTGCCGAAAAGCCTGCGGGTCTTACCTTTACCGAGAAGCATCGGCTGGACGCATTGCCGGCCGAGATCGACCGGTTGACGGCCGAGATCGGCAAGCTGCAGGAGTTGCTGGCCGATCCCGAGCTTTACACCCGCGAACCGGTCAAATTCGCCAAGGCGACCGAGGCGCTGGCCGAGCGGCAGACAAAGCTCGACAGCGCCGAAGAGGAATGGCTTCTGCTGGCCGAGAAAGCAGAAAGTTAGAGCGCAATCAGCGGTTTGTAGCCGTTTGCGAAAGCGCGCCGCGACATTGGCGGCGTCAACACTGTCACTTCTCCGCTGAGCCTTTTTTCGGGCGCGCCATATCCTGCGGCAGCGACCGGGAGCATCGCGTCTCCCAGGACCAGTTTCGGGCTGCCATCCAGAAGGATGGTGCCGTCAGGCAAATCCTCCGCCTGCGCCCGGTGCCGCCGCTGCTGAAATGTCCGGGGAACCGCGCGCTCGGCATGCAGGATATCGTCCATTTCGCCCACCGGCCCACTTACACCGGCGGCCTCGCGAAACGCGGTGTAGTCCCGCCTCCGGCAAAGCGCGCAAGGCCGGTGCCCGGCGGCCAATGCCACGGCCTCGTCCAGAAAGAACAACTCGGTATAGGCGCCTGGTGTCATCACGTTTCGGTGCCAGTTTTTCCACGCCAGAACACAGGTCACCCAGGCCTTGTGTTTCCACCGCGCGCGCCCCAAGCGTTGCTGGTCATCATGCAGAATGCCGCGATTGCCCATAAACTGCCCCCGTGCCGGATCAGCGACAATCTCGGCCGTGGCAAGGACGCGGTTTTGCAAGGGTCGTGGCATGACCCAAGCGTAACACCGGCACCGGAAAAGAGAAAAGGCGCCCCGAAATGCGGGCGCCTTTTCAATTGGCAGTCGCTATCTGATCAGGCGGTTTCGTCGTCTTCCGTCCGTGCAACCAGCGATGCGCACTGGAAAAACAGGGCAATCGTGGTCAAAGCGGCCAGCAGCGGGAAAACGCCGCCGAAGCCATAGACGAAAGAGGCGATCGTGATGCCTGCAGCAACGAATAGTATGAAAATACTCGTAATCATGAACAGTTACCTTCACTTTGGGACACTCGAAAACTAACCCTCGTAGGCTAACCCCGATTTGCGGTGAAACGGGTCAAATCTTTCGATAATTTCTTGTTATTTTCTGAACCTGTTGCGGAAAATCAGGCAAGTTTTTTGGGGTATTTTAATACCTAAATTATAAGTATATGTTTTTGCTGTGTATTTTGGATATTTTGCGCCTTGACTGTGTGGCGTGAATCCATGAGAACGCGCCATCTTTGACGGAATTCCCAAAAGGGCACGAGATATGAAGACGTTCACCGCAACACCGGCGGACATCGAAAAGCAGTGGATTCTCATCGACGCCGAGGGTGTCGTGCTGGGCCGCCTCGCTTCGATCGTCGCCATGCGTCTGCGCGGCAAGCACAAGGCCTCGTACACGCCGCACATGGATATGGGCGACAATGTCATCGTCATCAACGCCGACAAGGTGCAACTGACAGGCGACAAGCGCAACAAGCCGAACTACTGGCACACGGGCTATCCGGGCGGCATCAAGTCGCGCACGACCGGCCAGATCCTGGAAGGCAAGTACCCCGAGCGCGTGGTCATGCAGGCCGTGAAGCGCATGCTGCCGGGCAACCGCCTGAGCCGCAAGCAGATGACCAACCTTCGCGTCTATGCCGGTGCCGAGCACCCGCATGAAGCGCAGGACCCGACCGTTCTCGACGTCAAGTCGATGAACAAGAAGAACACCCGGAGCTGAGCGATATGGCAGAAGACGTGAAAACCCTCGACGACCTGAAAGAGGTCGTGGGCGAAACCGCAGCAGCGCCGGCAGAAGCAGACGCGCCGGTTGCTGAAACCGTTGTGAACCGCGAGCCGGTCCGTGACGAGCTGGGCCGCTCCTATGCCACCGGCAAGCGGAAGGACGCGGTCGCCCGCGTCTGGATCAAGCCGGGTTCTGGCAAGGTCACCGTCAACGGCAAGGAGCTGGAGGTGTATTTCGCCCGTCCCGTGCTGCAGATGATCCTGCGCCAGCCGTTCACCGTCGCCGGTGTCGACGGCCAGTTCGACGTGATGGCCACCGTCAAGGGTGGCGGTCTCTCGGGGCAGGCCGGTGCGGTCAAGCACGGCATCTCGAAGGCGTTGCAGCTGTATGATCCGTCGCTGCGCGGTGCCTTGAAGGCCGCCGGCTTCCTGACCCGCGACAGCCGCGTGGTCGAGCGGAAGAAATACGGTAAGGCGAAAGCCCGTAAGAGCTTCCAGTTCTCGAAGCGCTGATCGCTTTTCCAGTTCATGCAAAAGGCCCCCGTTTCGCGGGGGCCTTTTCGTTTGTCAGATTGCGCGCCTGCGGCGCACGCTTTTGATTGTTTTGCGTATTTGGAAAGAGATGAAGGTCATCCTGCCAGCAGGGCCGCATTGCCGCCCGAGGCCGTCGTATCGACCGAGAGGTGGCGTTCATGCAGCACATGGCCCCCATCCGGTTGACCGGTGATGAGGGGGATCAAGGGGCCGTCGCGGCGGGCGAGGGCTTTGGCGATGCGACGCCCTGTTGGGTCATCGCCCCACCAAAGCACGGCTGAAAGGTCCGGGATAGTTTCGAGCGCGTCCGGCGCGAGAGCTCTGATGTTCGCCTGACCGCCAAGGGCGGTGACGTGTTGGGCCTGTTGGCGTTGCTGCTCGACGCCCGGTCCAAGGCAGAGGACCGGAGCGCGCGGCGACAGGCTGAGGCGGTTCATCTCGCCCGTGGGGCCGGGCAGAAGTTGGGACGCGTCCGGTCTTGTCTTCGGCGGTTCGGAATAGAAGCGCGGCAGGTAGAGCGGCCCCCCGGCCTTCGGACCGGTCCCTGAAAGGCCCTCTCCGCCAAAGGGTTGCGAGCCGACCACGGCGCCGATCTGGTTGCGATTGACATAGACATTGCCGACCGAAAGCGCTTCGGTCACGTTCTGCACCCGCGTGTCGATCCGGGTGTGAAGCGCAAAGGTCAGGCCGTAACCGGTGGCGTTGATCTCGTCGATGACCTGCTTCAGCGCGTCGCCTTCGAACGTGGCGACATGCAGGACGGGGCCGAAGACTTCGCGGGGGATGTCGCTTATGCCGTCGACGCCGATCAGGGTCGGGGGCACGAAGCGCGGGCCATCCGGTGCCTTGGCCTGGTGCAGGATGTGGGACCTGTGGTCGTCGAGGTAACCGGTGATCTGGGCTGCGGCTGCGTCGTCGATCACGGGCCCGACATCCGTGGCAAGCTCTGCCGGGTCCCCGGTGACCAGCGCATCCATCGCGCCTTTGACCATGGCGATCACGTCATCGGCGCTGTCCTCCTGCACATAGAGACAGCGCAGCGCCGAACAGCGTTGTCCGGCAGACTGGAAGGCCGAGGCGATGATGTCACGCACCGCTTGCTCGGGCAGGGCGGTGCTGTCGACGACCATGGCGTTGATCCCGCCGGTTTCGGCAATCAGCGGCATACCGGGGGCAAGGTGGCGGGCTGCGCTTTTGGCAATGATGCGGGCGGTCGCGGTTGAGCCGGTAAAGACGATGCCCTTCACGCGCGGATCAGAGGTGAGTGCTGCCCCCACGGTGGCGCCGGGACCCGGCAGCAGTTGCAGCGCGGTTTCGGGCACGCCCGCTTCGTGCAAAAGGGCCGTGGCGCGCGCCGCGATGCGGGGCGTCTGGTCTGCGGGTTTCGCAAGGACCGCGTTCCCGGCCATCAGGGCTGCCGCGATCTGGCCGGTGAAGATCGCCAGCGGGAAATTCCAGGGGCTGATCGCGGTGATGACCCCGCGCGGGCGGGCGTCGAAGGACGCGCCCTCGGCGGCGTAGTAGCGGAGGAAGTCGACCGCTTCGCGCAGCTCGCCCACGCAGTCGATCAGGGTTTTGCCAGCCTCTTGCGTGAGGAGCGCGAAAAGCTCGTCATGATGGGCTTCGTAAAGATCGGCAGCGCGGCGCAGCGCCTCGGCGCGGGCGGTTGGGTCAGCGGCCCAGACCTGCGCCCGATCAAGGGCTCTTGCGATGTCGTCTGGTGTTGCGTCGGGCGGGGCCGCGTCGTTCGGGGGCGCTTTGCGCGCCGGCTGAAGCCGCGCGAGCGTCGCGTCATCTGACAGATCCCAGCCCCGGGAGTTTGCCCGTTGCGGCTGGAAGAGGGCGACCGGCTCAAGCAGCGCGGCAGGCGGGCGCGCCGTGGGCAGGGCCGCGAACGGGTCGGCGGCAACCTCGGCGGCGGGCACGGTTTCATCGACGATCTGGTGGACGAAGGACGAGTTCGCGCCGTTTTCCAGCAACCGCCGCACGAGATAGGCCAGAAGGTCGCGATGCGCGCCGACCGGAGCATAGATGCGGCAATGCCCGCCCGTGTCCTTCAGCACGATGTCGTGCAGCCGTTCCCCCATGCCGTGAAGGCGCTGCAACTCGAACGGACGCCCGTCTGCCAGTTCTAGAATGGCGGCCACCGTGTGGGCGTTGTGCGTGGCGAATTGCGGGAACAAGCGGTCGCCAAGGGCAAAGAGCTTACCCGCAAGGCAGATATAGGCCACGTCGGTGGCGGGTTTCGTCGTGAACAGGGGAAAGCCCGGATGACCGGCGACCTGCGCCAGTTTCATCTCGGTGTCCCAATAGGCGCCCTTGACCAGCCGGATGTTGATCTTGCGGTCGTGGGCCTCGGCCAGCGCATAGGCCGCGTCGATCGCGGCGCCCGCGCGTTTGCCGTAGGCCTGAATGACGATACCGAACCCGTCCCATCCGGCAAGGTCCGCGTCCGCCAGCACGGCTTCGATCACTTTGAAGGACAGAACCAGCCTGTCCTGTTCCTCGGCATCGATGTGAAAGCCGATGTTCAGACGTCTGGCCGCGCGGGCGAGCCCCTGCACGACGGGCACAAGCTCGCGCAGAACCTGCGCTTCATGGGCGACCTCATAGCGGGGGTGCAGCGCCGACAGCTTGACCGAGATGCCGGGTGCCTCGACCACCGGGCCGGCGGGGGCGGCCTTGCCGATGGCCTCGATGGCGTGCGCATAGTCCACCGCATAGCGCTTGGCCTGATCCGCCGTGCGCGCGGCTTCGCCCAGCATGTCATAGGAAAATGTATACCCTTCGGCCTCGGCCTCGCGTGCCGTGGCAAGGGCGGCTTCGATGGTTTCGCCCAGCACGAACTGGCGTCCCATCTCGGTCATCGCGCGTTTGACGGCGGCGCGGATCACCGGCTCGCCCAACCGTTTCAACGCGCCCCGCAGCGTGCCCGCGATGCCGGGTTGCGCGTCTTCCAGCACCTTGCCCGTCAGCATCAGCGCCCAGGTCGAGGCATTGACCAGCGTCGAAGACGCGGTGCCCAGATGCCGCGACCAGTCCGAGGGCACGATCTTGTCTTCGATCAGCGCATCGATGGTGAACGTGTCTGGCACCCGCAGCATGGCCTCGGCCAGACACATCAGCGCGACGCCTTCCTTGGTCGAGAGGCCGTATTCAGCCAGAAAATGCTCCATCAGGGTTGGGGCGGCTTCGGTGCGGATGCGCTCGACCAGTGTTGCGGCACGCCGTGTGATGGTCTGCCGGGTGTCTTCCGAAAGCGCGGCCTCCGAGATTAGGCGGTCGAGAACGGCGGTCTCGTCAGCGAACTTGGCGTCAAGGCCAAGGGTGGGGAAGGGGACATGCGACACGGGCGTCAGGGCTCCAACTTGCCAGATGTGCCTAGGATACCGTCTGAATATTGGACGGTGTGTCCAATAATCGGTAAATCATGGTCGATAAGACCAAATATGTGAGCTCAGACATGACAGATGATCTTCTTGATCCGATCAACCGCCGCATCCTGGATGCGCTGGTCGACAATGCCCGGCTTTCGGTCACCGAACTGGCGCGGCAGGTGGGCCTGTCGAAAACCCCGGTGGCGCTGCGCGTCAAGGCGATGGAGGAGGCCGGTTTGATTACCGGCTATCGCGCCATGGTCTCGGCCCTGAAGCTGGGGCTGACCCATGTGACCTATGTCACCGTCAATCTCAGTGACACGCGGCAAGCGGCCCTTGAGGCGTTCAATGCCGGTGTGCGCGGCATCCCCGAGGTCGAAGAGTGCTATATGATCGCGGGTGGTTTCGACTATCAGCTGAAGATCAGAACCCGCGACATGCCGCATTTTCGCACCGTCATGGCCGAGCAGATTTCGACCCTGCCACATGTGCATTCGACCAGCAGCTATGTGGCGATGGAAGCAGTGGTCGAGGCGAACTGGGCCATGCCCGAAGGGTAGGGGGACATGGCGCAAGGCACGCCGGTGCGTTGCCTTGCGATCAAAGCGCGTTCACGAAGCCAGTGAACCGGTTTTGAATGATATCGGTCCACCCGGTCAGATAGTTGCCGCGCATGGCGTCGGCCTGCTCCCCCCGTGCCTCCCAACCGCTGTGGATCAGGGTGACAATCGTGCCGCCGTCATCCGCCAGTGCGAAGTCGACCGAGACCTTGGTGGCTTCGGCCTCGGACAAGCCGGGGTGCCAACTGAAGGCGATGCGCTTGCCGTCTTCATACTCAACTATGGTGCCCCAAACCCTGTGCTCTCCCGTTGCAGAGACCTCGAAGACCTTGCCGCCCTCGTGGCGTTCGATCACGGCCACGGTCGGGGCGGGTTCGCCCAGATAGGGGCCGACGGAATGGGTCTCCAGCGGCCACCACTGGGATACTTTGGACAGGAAAGCGTCGAAGGTGTCCGCAGGAGGGCGGTCGATCTTGGATACGATCTCGATGGGATCAAGCGGCATAAGACTAGTCCTCCTGTTCATTGAGCGAGGCCAAGAGCACCGACCAGTGATTGGTCCAGAACGCGCGTAATTCGTCCAGTTTCTGCTTGTTGATGTAATAGATGTTCCGGGTGCCTTTTGGGCGGATGGAAACGAAGCCCGCATCCTTCAGCACCTTGAGATGCTGCGACATCACGGGCTGCGACACATCAATCTGCGCCGTCAGTTCGCTGACCGACATCGGTTTGCGCGCAAGGGCGTCGATGACGCTTTGGCGAATGGGGTTCGAGAGGGACCTCAGCTCTTCTTCATAAGGCATTCCTTATCATAAGGAGATTCTTATGAATGTGGCAAGACGAAATAGGCGGCGGTGGTGACAGATCAAAAGGGGGGCAAGAATCGCTATCCGAGCGTTGCCAGAGGTGCAATCAGCGACCGGAAACTTCAAAAGTTTCCGGTCCGATTTCTTTTCAAGAAATCGGGCCGTTCGGTGAGCGAGCTTTCCAGGCTTTTAAAGCCAATGCCAAGAGAAGTTGCAGCAGGTTCACGACGACCGACCAAAACAGGCTGTAACCGAACAACAGGAAGACCCAACCGGCTGACCACTCACCCGCCTGCCGCTTCCAACCGCTCCAGCGCTTTCATCCAGAGCGCTTCGGCCCGCTCCAGCCCGTCTTCGACCTCCGCGAACTTCTTCTGCCAGCCTTCGGTCTCGGCCACGCGGTCAGCGTCATACATGGCCGGGTCCGCCAGTTTCTCGGCCAGCTTTTCGCGTATGTCCGTCAGCTTCTCGACCCGCGCTTCGGCTGTCGAAACCTCCTGCCGCAACTCGGCCAGCGTCGCGCGCGACGGCTTCTCGGGCTTTGGCTTGGCTTTCTCGGGTTTCGGCGCAGGCTGATCCAGCAAGAGCCGCCGGTATTCCTCCAGATCGCCCTCGTAAGGGGCCACCCGTCCGCCCTTCACCAGCCAGAGCCGGTCGGCCACATGGCCCAGCAAATGCATGTCGTGGCTGACCAACACCACCGCACCGGTATAGGCGGCGAGCGCCTCAATCAGCCCCTCGCGGCTTTCCATGTCGAGGTGGTTGGTCGGCTCGTCAAGGATCAGAAGATGCGGCGCGTCGAGCGTGGCCAAGAGCAACGACAGGCGCGCCTTCTGACCGCCAGAGAGCTTGCCCGCCACCGTGTCGGCCTGATCGGCGCCGATCCCGAAGCCCGCCAGCCGCGCGCGCAGTTTGGCCGGTGTTTCCTCGGGGCGCTCGCGGCGGATGTGATCCAGCGGGGTTTCGTCGGCATGCAGCTCGTCCAGCTGGTGCTGGGCGAAATACCCGATCCTCAGCTTCCGCGCCCGCGTCACCCGGCCGCCCAACGCGTCGAGCTTGCCGACCAGCAGTTTCGATAGTGTCGACTTGCCTTCGCCGTTTTGGCCCAGAAGCGCGATCCGGTCGTCCTGATCGATCCGAAGCGAGAGGCGCGACAGGACCGCGGCCCCGTCATAGCCGACGCTGGCGCTTTCCATGTTGATGATCGGGGGCGAAAGTTCTTCGGGATCGGGGAAACTGAACTTCTTCAGCGCCGCTTCCTGCGGCGAGGTGATCGGCTGCATCTTCGCGATCATCTTCAACCGCGATTGCGCCTGAACGGCCTTCGATGCCTTGTAGCGGAACCGGTCCACGAAGGACTGCAAATGCGCCCGCCGCGCCTCCTGCTTCTTGGCCTCGGCCTGCGCGACCGCCAGACGGGCGGCGCGGGTTTCGGCGAAGGTGTCATAGCGCCCCTGATAGAGCGACAGTTTCCGATCCTCGAGATGCAGGATCGACGTGACCGAGCGGTTCAGAAGCCCGCGGTCGTGGCTGATCGTGATGACGGTATGAGGATACCGGGCCAGATAGCTTTCCAGCCAGACCGCGCCCTCAAGGTCGAGATAGTTGGTCGGCTCGTCCAAGAGCAACAGGTCGGGCGCCGAGAACAGGACGCCCGCCAGCGCCACCCGCATCCGCCAACCGCCCGAGAAGGCCGAGCACGGCATCGCCTGCTCGGCCTGGCTGAAGCCCAGACCTTTCAGAATGGTCGAGGCGCGCGCCTCGGCCGACCACGCGTCGATATCGGCCAGCCGGGTCTGGATGTCGGCCACACGGGTCGGGTCGGTCGCCGTTTCGGCCTCGGCCAGCAGGGCGGCGCGCTCGGTGTCTGCCTCGAGCACCGTGTCCAGCAGCGACACCTCGGAGCCCGGCACTTCCTGTGCCACACCGCCGATCCGCGCGCCCCGGTTGATCGTAATCGTGCCCGCTTCCAGCGCCAACTCGCCCCGGATCAGCCGGAAGAGCGTCGTCTTGCCGGTGCCGTTTCTCCCGACGAAACCGACCTTGTGACCGTCGGGAATGATGGCCGAGGCCCCGTCGAACAGGGGGCGGCCTTCTATCGCGAAACGTATGTCGTCGATGCGCAGCATGGCCCAGCCCCTAGCAGAGCGGGCAGCCCCCGAAAAGACGACAATGGCGCCCCGCGCCAAACTGGGGCATATCTTGCGGAACGAACGGACGGACAGGCCCCATGCGGATCGATGCGCATCACCATTTCTGGAACCCCGAGACGCGGGATTATCCTTGGATGGGGGGCGATGCGCTGTCGCCGATCCGCCGCCCATTTGCGGCGGAAGACCTTGCCCCCGAACTGGCCGCGGCGGACATCGACGGCACGGTTCTGGTGCAAACGGTGGGCAGCGTCGAAGAAAGCGCCGAGTTCCTTGCCACCGCGGAAACCACATCTTTTGTCAAAGGCGTGGTCGGCTGGGTCGATCTGACCGACCGGCTGGTCGGAGACGCGCTGGACGCGTTGCAACAGGGGCCGGGCGGCGCTTACCTGAAAGGCATCCGCCATCAGGCGCATGACGAGGCCGACGAAGACTGGCTGGCCCGTCCCGACGTGATCGCCGGGGTGGCCGAATGCGGCGCGCGCGGGCTGGTGCAGGATCTTCTGGCCAAGGAACGCGAACTGCCCGCTTGCATCACCATCGCCGATGTCCTGCCGGAAGCGCAGTTCGTACTGGATCACATTGCGAAGCCGCGCATTGCGGCGCGCGCGATGGAGCCATGGCGCGCCCTGATCGTGGAACTCGCACGGCGCGACAACGTGGTCTGCAAACTCTCGGGCATGATCACGGAAGCCACATGGGACGGCTGGACGGTCGACGATCTGAAGCCCTATGCCGAGGTGGTGCTGGAGACCTTCGGGCCAGAGCGCGTGATGTTCGGCTCGGACTGGCCGGTCTGCCTGTTGGCAGGCGGGTATGGCGAGGTGGTCGATGCCGCCGAGGTTTTGACGTCTGGTCTGAGTGACAGCGAGCGGGGGCTTGTCTTTGGCGGGACAGCGGCGCGTGTGTACGGGCTTGAGGTCTGACCGGGGTGCGGGGGGCTGATCGGGCGGGGTCTTCTGCGGCGCAGGTCACTTGCGACAGGGCGTTGGACGGTAAAACTGACTGCTAGGCGACACATCTCACTCCTCTCAGTTCCTGGCTTCACCCTTTGGAAACACCTTGGCCTCAAAAAAGGGGGAGAGGGGGAAAGGGGGTGAGGGGGCCTCTGGATGAGGGTGCGGGAGAAGGTCGATTGGGCCAACCGCTGATGGCCCTTCGTTGATGGCCCCCGCTCAGATCGCCATGCTGCCCTGCGTCGTGCGTTCCGACGCCGCAGCGGCCGCGATCACGCGGGCCAGGCTGGCGGCCTCCGGTCGGATCGTCAGGCCCGTCTCACTCAAAACCAGCGCATCCGGATAGGTCAGGTAGAGCCGCGTCACGGTGTCGTCGATCTCTCGGCCAAAGGCCGGATGCGCGGCGCGCAATGCGACCTGATCGATCTCGCCGCGACACATCACACCTTGCACCAGATCGGACATCATCCTGTCGGCCGCACTCATCCGATACCCCCGGTGACCGGCAAGGCCGTCGATGCGAACGCGGTCCGTGTACCCGGCCGTGGCCACGGCGTTCTGCACATAGCCCTCCCGGAATTCGGAAATGGCCGATGCGCCGAACCCCACCAAGGTCTCGCACGGGTCGTCGGTATAGCCCTGAAAATTCCGCCTCAGCGCACCGCTCGCCGCCGCTTGCGTCAGGCTGTCGCTGGCCAAGCCGAAGTGATCGATGCCGATGGCCCGGTATCCGGCAGCCTCGAATTGCGCCCGCGCTGCCTGTGCCAGCCGGAACCGGGCGCGGGCGCCCGGCAGATCGTCGGCCGAGATCAGCACTTGGCGTTTCGACATCTGCGGCACATGGGCATAGCCATAAAGCGCCAGCCGGTCGGGATGCAGCGACAGCACCTGTTCCAGCGTTGCCTGCAGGCTGGCCTCGGTCTGGTGGGGCAGGCCATAGACCAGATCGAAATTGACGCTTTGCACGCCAAGGGCGCGAAGCGCATCGACCACGGATTTCGTCTGGTCGAAGCTTTGTTCGCGCCCGATTGTCTCCTGCACCTTGGGCGCAAAATCCTGAATGCCGATGCTGGCGCGTCCCATGCGCCAATCGGCTAGCGTTTCCAGCGTCGCCGCGGGGGCTTCGGTCGGGTCGATCTCGACCGAGAACTCGAAATCCGGCGTGGTCGCGAAGTGCGAGAACAGGGTCTCGCACAACTGGTTCATCAACTCGGTGTCCAGAAGTGTGGGCGTCCCGCCACCGAAATGCAGCCGTGCCATCTTCAGATCGCGCGGCAGCAGGTGCCGCACGGCGATGATCTCGGCGATCAGCGTGTCCAGATAGCTGCGCACCGGTTTCAGCGTCTTCGTGCCTTGCGTCCGGCAGGCGCAGAAATAGCAGAGCCTGCGACAGAAGGGGATGTGCGCATAAACCGAAATCGACGCCCCATCGGGCACGTTTCGCAGCCAGTTGGCCTGGTGGCGGCGCCCGCCATCCAACTGAAATCTGTTGGCCGGCGGATAGCTTGTGAACCGCGGCACCTTGGCACGGAACAGGCCGTAGGCCTCAAGTAGAGCTTCATTTTCCATGTCCAACGTGTAATCTGGGAAAAGATTGCCCGCTTTGACACAGATCAAGAGATGAACATTCAACTCGCAGAACGCGTGAAATGCAGTGAATGCCCGATCCGGCATCGGGCGGTCTGTGCGCGCTGTGACGACGACGAAATCGAGATGCTGGACAAGATCAAGTCCTATCGCAGCTTCACGGCAGGAGAGACGATCTCGTGGCGGGGCGACGAGTTGAGCCATGTGTCCTCGGTCGTCCATGGCATTGCGACGCTCTCGAAAACGCTGGATGACGGGCGGATGCAGATGGTGGGGCTTCTGCTGCCATCAGACTTCATCGGGCGCCCCGGACGCACCACGCTGGATTTCGACGTGGTTGCGGCCTCGGACGTGACGCTTTGCAGCTTTGAGCGGAAGCCGTTCGAGCGTCTGCTGGCAGAAACGCCCCATATCTCGCAGCGCCTTGTGGAAATGGCGATGGACGAGCTGGATGCGGCGCGCGACTGGATGGTGCTGCTGGGGCGCAAGACGGCGCGGGAAAAGATCGCGACTTTTATTCAAATGCTGGTGCAGCGGAGCCATGTCGACGGCACGGATCTGCCCGATCTTGCCTTGCCGCTGACCCGCGAGGAGATCGCAAGCTATCTTGGCCTGACGCTGGAAACCGTCAGCCGCCAGCTGACACAACTCAAGAAAGAAGGCGTCATCGCCTTTTCCGACCGCCGCAAATTCACCGTGACCGACCACGCCGCGCTGCTGGATGCCACGGGCGACGATGCCGATGGTGGTGTGATCGTCTGACGCACCCCCTGTGCGCGGCTGTCGCAGCCCGACTTGACACAGATCAAAGCTGACTTAACCGCCCGACTTTAGACCGGGCCTCGGAAACTGCGCTTTTTGCGCGTGACGACGAGGAAACGGTCCATGGGCAATTATGTAAAACTCATCCTGCTCGGCATGGTGGCGATTGTCGCCGCGATTGCCGTCAACTGGGGCAGGGATCTGGCCTATCAGGTGCATGCGGCTCTGATCATGGTGATCGCTGCCGGTATGTTTATCTATGTTCTGCGGAACACCGACGAACCGAAGCCGCTCGCCCCCGATCCGCTCAGCGGATACGACGACGGTGTGGTGCGCTATGGCGTCATCGCGACCGCGTTTTGGGGCGTTGCCGGGTTTCTGGTGGGGGTGTTCATTGCCTTCCAACTGGCCTTTCCGGCGCTCAATTTCGATTGGGGCCAGCCTTTCACCAACTTTGGGCGTCTGCGCCCGCTCCACACCAGTGCGGTGATTTTCGCCTTTGGTGGCAACGCGCTGATCGCGACCTCGTTCTATATCGTGCAACGCACCAGCGGGGTCCGGCTCTTTGCCGGGCGGCTCGCATGGTTCGTCTTCTGGGGCTACCAGCTGTTCATCGTGCTGGCGGCGACCGGCTACCTGCTGGGGGTCACCCAATCCAAGGAATATGCCGAGCCGGAATGGTATGTGGACCTGTGGCTGACGATTGTCTGGGTGGCCTATCTGATCGTGTTCCTCGGCACGATCTTCACCCGCAAGGAAAAGCACATCTACGTCGCCAACTGGTTCCTGCTGTCCTTCATCATCACCGTGGCGATGCTGCATATCGTCAACAACCTTGCGATCCCGGTCAGCTTCTGGGGCTCGCGGTCGGTGCAGGTCTTCTCGGGCGTGCAGGACGCGATGACACAATGGTGGTACGGCCATAACGCCGTGGGCTTCTTCCTGACCGCGGGTTTCCTTGGCATGATGTACTACTTCGTGCCGAAGCAGGCAGGCCGCCCGGTCTATTCCTATCGACTTTCGATCATTCACTTCTGGGCGCTGATCTTCCTCTATATCTGGGCCGGCCCGCACCACCTGCATTACACCGCATTGCCGGACTGGGCCTCGACCCTTGGCATGGTCTTCAGCGTGATCCTCTGGATGCCCAGCTGGGGCGGCATGATCAACGGCCTGATGACGCTGAACGGCGCATGGGACAAGCTGAGGACCGATCCGATCATCCGGATGTTTGTCGTCAGCCTTGCCTTCTATGGCATGTCCACCTTCGAAGGGCCGATGATGTCGATCAAGGCGGTGAACTCGCTGTCGCATTATACCGACTGGACGATCGGCCACGTGCATTCCGGTGCGCTTGGCTGGAACGGCATGATCACCTTTGCCTGCATCTATTTCCTGACACCCAAGCTCTGGGGCCGGGACAAGATGTACTCGATGCCGGCGATCAACTGGCACTTCTGGCTCGCGACACTGGGCATCGTGCTCTACGCGTCCTCGATGTGGGTCACGGGCATCATGGAAGGCCTGATGTGGCGCGAGGTCGATGACCAGGGCTTCCTGGTGAACAGCTTCGCCGACACCGTCAGCGCCAAGTTCCCAATGTACATCGTACGCGGTCTAGGCGGGCTTCTGTTCCTCTCGGGTGCTCTGGTGATGTGCTGGAACATGTGGATGACCATCCGCGGCGCCAAGCCCTACACCCAGCCTGTTTCTGAAATCACCACTGCCGTGAAAGGAGTTTGATCAATGGCTCTCATGGAAAAACACGCCATCCTCGAGAAGAGCCCGACGCTTCTCCTTGTCTCCTCGCTTCTGGTGGTCACGGTGGGGGGAATCGTGGAAATCGCGCCGCTCTTCTGGCTCGAAAACACGATCGAAGAGGTCGAAGGGGTCCGGCCCTATAGCCCGCTCGAACTGGCCGGGCGCGAGGTCTATATCCGCGAAGGCTGCTATGTCTGCCACAGCCAGATGATCCGGCCCATGCGGGACGAGGTCGAGCGTTACGGCCATTACAGCCTTGCTGCGGAATCGATGTATGATCACCCGTTCCAATGGGGCTCGAAGCGAACCGGGCCGGATCTGGCCCGGGTCGGCGGGCGCTACTCGGACGCGTGGCATGTCGATCACTTCACCGACCCGCAAAGCGTGGTGCCGGAAAGCGTGATGCCCAAATACGCCTTCCTGCTCGAAGCCGATCTTGATGGCGAATACATCGGCGACCTGATGGCCACGCACCGCTTTGTCGGCGTGCCTTACACCGATCAGCAGATCGAACTGGCGCGCGCCGACTTCCGGGCGCAAGCGGACCCGGACGGCGACTATGGCGATGTCGAAGACCGCTATCCCGGCGCGCCGGTCGGCAACTTCGACGGCCAGCCCGAACTGACCGAGATGGATGCGCTGATCGCTTACATGCAAGTCCTTGGCACGATGGTTGATTTCTCGACCTTCACGCCCGAGCCGAGCCGATAGGAGGGGACGAAATGGATATGACGCTGATCAATCGTCTTCCCGGGGCGTCAGCCCCGGATCGCCCCCGACCCGCCCCCCAGGGCGGGGGCGATTTCGCCCCCACCCTCGGGTCCGGGGCGATCCTCGGAATGCAACTTGAAAGGGGAATCTGACCATGGACACCTATTCCCTGCTTCGCCAGATCGCTGACAGCTGGGTCCTGCTGGCGATGTTCACCTTCTTTATCGGCTGCGCCGTCTGGGCCTTCTGGCCCAGCCTGAAAGGCGCCCGAGACGACGCGGCAGGCATTCCCTTCCGCAACGAGACCACTGCACAGGAGACGGGCGATGAGTGACGAAGACAAGCGCCTCGACGAAGAAACCGGCCAATACACCACCGGCCACAGTTATGACGGGATCGAGGAACTGAACACACCCTTGCCCCGCTGGTGGCTCTGGACCTTCTACGCCACCATCGTCTGGGGCATCGGCTATACGGTTGCCTATCCGGCCTGGCCGATGATCTCGGGCGCGACGGCAGGGGTGCTGGGCTATTCCAGCCGCGCGGAAGTGGCCGAGGATATCGTGGCCCATGAAGCGAAGAACGCGTCGCTGGTCGATGAACTGGTGGCCGCCGATATCGCCGCCCTCGACCCAGCCTCGGACCTGCACCGCTATGCCGTCGCGCGCGGCGCATCGGTCTTCCGGGCGCAATGCTCGCAATGCCATGGCTCGGGCGCGGCGGGGGCGGTGGGCTATCCCAACCTGCTCGACAACGCGTGGCTCTGGGGCGGCACGGTCGACGAGATCGCCTATACGGTCGAACACGGCATCCGCAACGAAACCGCCGATGCGCGGTATTCGGAAATGCCGGCCTTTGGCGAGATCCTGACGCGCGAGGAAATCGCGGCGCTGGTGAGCCATGTGCAGGCCCTGCCCAACGGCGGGGCGGGGGGCGAGGCCGAGACGCTTTACCTCGACAATTGCGTGGCCTGCCACGGCGACAACGGCGAGGGTATGCAAGAGTTGGGCGCGCCCAACATTGCCGACGCGATCTGGCTCTATGGCGGCGACGCTGCGGCCATTACGCAAACCATCACCAACGCCCGCTTCGGTGTGATGCCCGCGTGGGGCCAGCGCCTGAGCGACGCCGATGTGCGCGCCGTTTCGCTTTACGTTCATGCGCTTGGAGGAGGGGAATAGCGCAAGAACGTCATGCTTGGGCGGCGAAACTTGATCTTCGTCAAGGTTGTCCTTCGCCGCCCGAGCTAAAGACAGACAAGCACCAGTACAGAGCGCACATGTCCGAGACGTCAGAACCCCTCTATGCGGCCCGCGAGCCCGTCTTCCCAAGGCGGGTTTCCGGTCGTTTCAGGACGCTCAAATGGGGCATCCTGATCGTCACGCTGGGCATTTATTACCTGACACCGTGGCTGCGCTGGGACCGTGGGCCGAACCTGCCCGACCAGGCGGTGCTGGTCGATCTGGCGGGCCGGCGCTTCTATTTCTTCTGGATCGAGATCTGGCCGCACGAGTTCTATTTCGTCGCGGGCCTTCTGATCATGGCGGGGCTGGGGCTGTTCCTGTTCACCTCGGCGCTGGGTCGGGTCTGGTGTGGCTATACCTGCCCGCAAACCGTCTGGACCGACCTTTTCATTCTGGTCGAGCGTTGGATCGAAGGCGATCGCAACGCCCGCATCCGGTTGCACAAGGCCAAGTGGGACGCGCACAAGCTGCGGCTGCGGCTGACGAAATGGGCGACGTGGTTGCTGATCAGCGTGGCCACCGGTGGGGCATGGGTCTTCTATTTTGCCGATGCGCCGACGCTGCTGCGCGATCTGGTCACCCTTGCCGCGCATCCCGTGGCCTATTCGACCATCGCCATCCTGACCGCGACCACCTTCATCTTCGGCGGTCTCATGCGCGAACAGGTCTGCATTTACATGTGCCCCTGGCCCCGCATTCAGGGCGCGATGATGGACCCCGACACCCTGACCGTTGGCTATCGCGGCTGGCGGGGCGAACCGCGCGCCAAGGGCAAGCGGCGGCGCGAGATGTCGGCCGAGGCCGAGCGCATCGCCGCCGAACAGGCCGAGAAGGGGCGGGGGCGTGCCGCCTATCGCTCGACCCCGTATCCGGGCATCGATGGCTTCGACCTGCCCGAAACGCCTGTGGTGGAAACCTCTGGCCCCGGCGACTGCATCGACTGCATGGCCTGCGTCAATGTCTGCCCGATGGGCATCGACATCCGGAATGGCCAGCAGATGGAATGCATCACCTGCGCCCTGTGCATCGACGCCTGCGACGAGGTGATGGAAAAGATCGGCAAGGAGCGCGGGCTGATCGACTATCTCGCGCTGTCGGACGAGCCGCGCGAACGCGCCGGTGCCAAGCCGCGCCCGATCTGGCAGCACGTCCTGCGTCCGCGCACCATGCTTTACACCGCGCTCTGGTCGCTGATCGGCGTGGTGCTGGTCTATGCGCTGTTCGTCCGGCCCGAGATCGACCTGACCGTTGCCCCGGTCCGCAACCCGACCTTCGTGACCTTGGCCGATGGCTCGATCCGCAACACCTATGACATCCGGCTGCGCAACAAGCATGGCGACGACCGCCCGTTCGGGCTTTCGGTCAAGGGCCATCCGGCCTTCCGGATCGAGCTGGAAGGCACGGTGTTCCAGACCGTCGACGTGAACGCGAACGAGACCAAGCTGCAGCGCGTCTATGTGATCGTGCCGCCAAGCGCCGACCCCGCCACGGCGGATGTCACGGGCCTGCGGTTCTGGGTCGAAGACCTGACGAATGGCGAGCGCGCCTACAAGGATTCCACCTTCAACGGCCGGGAGGGCTGAGAGATGACCGATGCAAAACCGTTCGAGATCAAGGGCTGGCATGTGCTGACCGGTTTCGTGATGGCTTTCAGCGTCATCATCGGGGTCAACCTGACGCTGGCGGTGAACGCGGTGCGGACCTTTCCGGGTCTTGAAGTGAAGAACTCCTATGTCGCCAGTCAGGCCTTCGAAGCCGACCGCGCCGCGCAGACCGCGCTTGGCTGGGAGGTCTCTGCCACGGTCGAACGCGGCGTGCTGGCGCTTTCCATCCTTGAGAACGGCCACCCCATCGCGCCCGACATCGAAGCCGCCGTATTCGGTCGGGCCACTACGGTAGCGGCTGACCAGACACCGGTTTTTAACTTTGACGGCAACAGGTTGCTGGCCGATGTCGAAGCCGGACCCGGCAACTGGAACCTGCGCCTGACCGCGCGGGCCGCGGATGGCACGGTCTTCAAACAGCGCGTCGTGGTGCGCGTGGCCCCATGAGCGACGCTGCCGCCTGTCCGGCCTGCAACACGGCCCCCGCCGCCCTGCGGGTGGCCGAGATGGCCGCGCCGAACATGACCCTTTCGGTGCCGGATGTGCATTGCGCGGCCTGCATCGGCACGATCGAGCGCGGTCTGGCACAGGTGGCAGGCATCGACGCGGCACGAGTGAACCTGACCCAGAAACGCGTTGCGCTGCACACAGCCCTTGGCGTCGACCAGATCGTCGATCACCTGGCGCGGCTGGGCTATCGCGCCTTCCCGCTGGACGCCGATGTCATCGCCAGCGAAACCGACCCCGAGGCGCGGGATCTTGCGCTGCGCCTTGGCGTGGCGGGCTTTGCGATGATGAATGTCATGCTGCTCTCGGTCGCGGTCTGGTCGGGCGCGGCCGACGCCACCCGCGACCTCTTCCACCTGATCTCGGCGGCGATCGCCGTGCCGGTGGTTGGCTTCTCGGGCCAGCCTTTCTTCAAAAGCGCGTGGAGCGCGCTCAGCGTCCGCCGCCTGAACATGGATGTGCCGATTTCGCTGGCGATCCTGCTGGCGACCTGCATGTCCGTCTATGAAAGCCTGAACGGCGGCCACCACGCCTATTTCGACGCCGGGCTGTCGCTGACCTTCTTCCTGCTCATTGGCCGGTTTCTGGACCACCGCACACGGGCTTCGGCCCGGTCGGCGGCCCGCGAACTGGCCGCCCTTGAAACTCGAACGGCCGAGCGGCTGGACGGGCAGGGGCGGGCGATCACCGTGCCGATCACCGAATTGGGTGTCGGCGATGTCATCCTTGTGCCAACCGGCGCACGCACGCCGGTCGACGGCGTGTTGCGCGGCACACATGCGCTGACCGATCGCTCGTTCCTGACCGGCGAAAGCCGCCCCGTCACTACGGCCCAAGGCGATGCGCTGAGCGCGGGCGAGATAAATCTTGGCCCGCCGTTTCATTTGCGCGCCACCAGCGTTGGGGAAGACACGACGCTCCGCCGCATGGCGCGACTGGTCGAGGGGGCCGAGAACGCGCGCAACCGCTATACCAGCCTCGCCGACCGTGCCGCACAGGTCTATGCGCCCGCCGTCCACCTGCTGGCCTTGCTTGCCTTCGTGGCATGGGTCGTGATCTCGGGCGATGTGCGCTTTGCCCTGAACGTCGCGATTGCCGTTCTGATCATCACCTGTCCCTGTGCGCTTGGCCTGGCCGTGCCCGCGGTATCGACGGCCGCGATTGGCAAGCTCTATGAACTTGGGTTCCTCGTAAAATCCGGCACGGCCCTTGAACGGCTGGCCGAGGTGGACGGCGTGATCTTCGACAAGACCGGCACGGTGACCCTGCCGGGCGTGGCCGAAGGTGTCTCGGCCTTGCCCGAGCGCGAGAGGGGCATTGCACTGGCGCTGACCCAAAGCTCGACCCATCCGGTGAGCCGCGCGGTGCAGCTGGCGCTGGAAAGCGCCCTGCCGCGCCCGGTCGCCTGCGTTTACGAGGTCACCGGCGAAGGTGTCCATGGACGCTTCGGAGGCGAGGACGTCTTCCTTGGTCGTGGAGAAAGCGGGCTGGTGCTGCGAATTGGCGCCGAAACCTTCCCGCTTCTGCAGGACGAAAGCCTGCGCCCTGGCGCCGTCGAAGCCGTATCGGAACTGGCGGGCCTCGGCCTTTCGACCACGCTTCTGACCGGTGATACGCACGAACGCACCGCACAGGTCGCCGCAGCGCTGGGAATCGAAGACGTCGCCGCCGAAATCTCGCCAGACGCCAAGCATTACTTGGTGGAGGCCCGCCGCGAGGCCGGGCACCTCAGCGCCATGGTCGGTGACGGGCTGAACGACACGGCGGCGCTTGCCGCAGCACACGCGTCGATCGCGCCAAGCTCGGCCATGGACGCCTCGCGCAATGCGGCGGACATCGTGCTTTTGCGCGACGGGCTGGACAGCCTGCCGCGACTTGTCCGGATTGCCCGCGCGGCCACCCGGCTCAGCCAGCAGAACTTCGCGATTGCAACAGCTTACAACGCGGTCGCGGTGCCGATCGCGCTTCTGGGATACGCCACGCCCCTGATCGCGGCGCTGGCGATGTCCGTCTCGTCCATCACCGTTCTTCTGAACGCCCTGCGTGTAAGGTCCACCCGATGAATGTACTGGCTTTCCTCATCCCGGTTTCGCTGATCCTTGGCGGTCTCGGCCTTGCGGCCTTCATCTGGACGATCCGCTCGGGCCAATACGGCGACCCCGAAGGCGACGCCGCCCGCATCCTGATGGATGACACACCTCCAGACGCCCGCGACTGACCCCGTCAGGATGCCGCGTCCAGCGCCTCGCGGATGGCCCCAAGCGGCCAACCTTCCAGCAGGAGCTTATGTTCAATCTGTTCCGGTGAATGGCCGCTGAGACGCCCTTTGATCGCGGACACCAACTGCAGCACAACCTTGGCCTTGTTCATAACAGAACCTCAAACGCAACAAACACAACGCGCGCAGCCTAGCATAAAATCGGAGCGAAAGCGGTGGTCAGCCGCGAAACACTACGTTTCCGTTTTGGCCGTTGTGGACCGGGCTTTTGAATTATCGGAAGCTTGGTAGCGGAGGAGGGACTTGAACCCCCGACCCAGTGTGTCGCGTCAGCGACATGCGTTGGTCGGGCTGCGTCCCCGGCACGACCGTTGGGCTCTTTCGAACGATGGGGGGCTTGGTAGCGGAGGAGGGACTTGAACCCCCGACCCAGTATGTCGGGTCAGCGACATGCGTTGGTCGGGCCGCGTCACAGGCGCGACCGTGGGGTTTTCTCCAAAGCCCGAAAGCTTGGTAGCGGAGGAGGGACTTGAACCCCCGACACATGGATTATGATTCCACTGCTCTAACCAACTGAGCTACTCCGCCAGAAGCCCGGCTCTGTTAGGGGGTTGCGAAAGGGTCGTCAAGCCCTCGACAGGGCATTTTCATCCGGCGTCGCCTGTGAGACGAATTGGCCATGGAAGACGTCAGGATATTGCCCCTTGGACCGGACGGCGTGCTTGTGCGCTTTGCAGACGCGCTCAGCGATGCCGCGAACCGGGCGGCGCTGGCGTTCCGGGCCGATCTCGAGACCGCAGCGCTGACAGGGGTTGTCGAGACGGCAACGTCGCTCACCTCGGTCTTCCTGCGCTTCCGCCCCGACCTGACGACGCGGGCAACCCTTGTCGAGGCGCTGACCGAGCGGCTTGGCACCCGCGACTGGCTGGCGGCAGACCTGCCCGGCGGGCGCACGCTCTGGCACATTCCGGCGGTCTTCGACGGGCCGCACGCGCCGGACCTGGCCGAAGTGGCCCGGCAGATCGGGCGCGACCCGGACCGGGCGATTGCCGAGTTGACGGCGACCCCCGTCCGCGTGCTGGCGCTGGGCTTCGCGCCGGGGCAGCCCTATCTGGGGTTTTTGGACGAACACTGGAACATTCCACGCCGCACCGAAGTGACGCCCGAAGTGCCGCAAGGTGCCGTCGTCGTCGCGGTGCGGCAGGTCATCCCCTTTGCCAACCCGGCCCCCACCGGCTGGTGGCAGATCGGGCGCACCGCGTTCCGCTGCTACGATCCGGCGCTTGAGCCTGCGCTGCCGCTCTCTCCAGGCGACGAGATCCGCTTTCAATCCGTCCCGCTGGCAACGTGGGAGCGTCTGCTGACCGCCCCCCGTGGCGGGGCCGAGACCGAGGCGTTGGCATGACGCTGATCGTCGAAACCGTTGGCCCCGCCGTGTCGGTACAGGATGGCGGGCGCGCCGGTGGCTTGGGGCAGGGCCTGTCGCGCAGTGGGGCGGCCGACCGTCAGGGCTATATGGCGGCTTGCGCCTTGGCCGGGGCGCCGCTTGGGGCGGCCGCCCTCGAGATGGCAGGCTTCGGCGGGCGCTTCCGCGTCACCGATCCGTGCCGCATTGCGCTGGCAGGGGCCCCCATGCGGGCGACACTCGACGGTGCGCCGCTGGAATGGAACGCGGTGCATCCCGTTCCGGCTGGCGCTGTTCTTGATATCGGGGCCGCGGAAGAGGGCGTTTACGGTTACCTGCTGCCGGGCGGCGGGGTCACGACAGAAGTGGAGCTTGGCGGACGCGGCTTTCACAAGATCGCCGGGTTGGGCGCGGCGCTGACGGCGGGCGATGTGCTGCCCGTCGCGCCGGACGCCGAGCCCGACGAACCCCCGATGCGATTGCCCCCGGGTCTTGCGGCCACCGGGCCGCTGCGGGTGATGCCGGGCCCACAAACCGATCTTTTCACCAAGGCGGACCGCGCCCGTTTCGCCGACACGGTCTTCACCCGCAGCCCCCGCGCCAACCGGCAGGGCGTGCGGCTGGATCAGTCCGGCGCGCCGTTCTCGGCCGGGGCCCAACTGAGCCGGGTCTCGGATTTCATTGCCGAGGGCGACATTCAGATGACAGGCGACGGGACGCCTTACGTGCTGCTTGCTGATTGCCAGACGATGGGCGGCTATCCCCGGATCGGAACCGTGCTGCCCGTTGATTTGCCCCGGATCGCACAAGCCCTGCCGGGGGCCGAGTTCCGGTTCCGGTTCGTCTCGGTCGAAGAAGCCGAGGCGCTCTGGCGCTCGGACGAGGCGCAACTGGCCGACCTCACCCGAAGACGCGAGCCTTTGGTGCGCGACCCGCGCAGCATGGGCGATCTTCTAAGCTACGAACTCATCGGCAAACCGCTGGACGACTGACGGCGCTCGCGCGTGCCGCGCATCGCCCCGCCCGCCGTCCCTCCGGGCAAACCCCGATCCGTGTTTCCATTGGCCCCTAAATATCCCGGGGGTCCGGGGGCAGCGCCCCCGGCAGCGCGACGGCAACGCCGGCGCAAAACCTCAAGCCATCAAAGCAAACGTTTCAGGAAGGCTCGCGTGCGCGCTTCACGCGGCGCATTCAACACCTGCTCGGGCGGGCCTTCTTCGCGGATCACCCCGGCGTCGAGAAAACAGACCTTGTCGGCCAGTTCCCGGGCAAAGCCCATTTCATGCGTGGCCAGCACCATCGTCATGCCGGTCTCGCGCAAATCCCGCAACGCATCCAGCACTTCGCCCACAAGTTCGGGGTCGAGCGCGCTGGTGATCTCGTCAAAGAGCATGATCTCGGGCGTCATCGCCAGGGCGCGTACGATCGCCACGCGCTGTTGCTGGCCCCCCGAAAGCTGGTCAGGATAATGGTCCATCCGGTCCGCCAGTCCGAAACGCTCGAAGAGCGCGGTGATCTCGGGCCCAAGCGCATCGCGGGTCTTGCGATGCACTCGGCGCGGCGCCAGCATCGCATTCTCGGCAGCGGTCATATGCGGGAAGAGGTTGAAGCTTTGAAACACCATCCCGATCCGCTGCCGGATCGGTTGCGGATCAAGCCCCGGCACCGAGATGTCATCCCCGTCCAGTAGGATCATCCCGTCATCGATCGGCTCAAGCAGGTTGAGGCATTTGAGCAGCGTCGACTTGCCCGACCCCGAAGCGCCGATCAGGCAGACCATCTCGCCCGCCGCGACGCTCAGGTCGATGCCGTTGCAGACGGGCGTTGCGCCGAAGGACTTCATCAGGCCGCGGGTTTCGAGCTTGGCCATCAGCTGCGCGCCTTCAACTGCTTCGACATCAGGTAGTCGGCATAGCGCGTCGCGGGGATGGTGATCGCAAGGAAGATCAGCGCGGCCCCCACATAGGGCGTGAAGTTTGCCATCAGCGACTTGTAGACCCCGGCTTGCCGGAAGATCTCGACCGGGCCGATGAACGAGAGAAGGGCGACATCCTTCTGCAAGGCAATGAAAAGGTTCATGTTTGCCGGAACGACCTTGCGGATCGCTTGCGGCAGGATGACAAAGCGCATCGCGTCGCTGTTCGAGAGCCCCAGCGAGGCCGCGGCAGCGCGCTGGCTTTGGTGGATGCCTTCGATGCCGGTGCGAAAGACCTCGGACACATAGGCGGCATAGGTCAGAACCAGCGCGACCGTGCCCCAGATATAAGGCGAGTTCCAGGGGCGCGGCAGGCCAAGGCCGGGGATGCCGAAGCCGACGAGATAGATCACCAGGATCACCGGCACGCCGCGGAAAATGTCGGTGTAAAGGATGGCGAAGAGGCGCAACGGATAGGCCGCAGGCGCGCGCACGTCGCGGGCAAGGGCCACAAGCAGCCCAAGCGCGAAGATCAGGGGCGCCGACCACGCGAAGATTGCCACATCGAGGAGAAACGCATTGAGCAGCCCCGGAAACGTGTCGGCAAAGACCTGCGTGTTGAAGAAGCTTTTCTTGACCGCAGGCCAGCCCGGCGCCAGCGGCACGAGGATCAGAAGGGCTGCAAGCACGCCAAGGGTCGAGCCGCCGGCGACCAGTGTCGCCCGGCGGCGGACCCGCGCTTCATAGGCCTGCCTGCGCGTCAACACGGGGCGTTGCACCGGGTGGCGCGGGCGGGATTTGCGTATTTTTGAAGAGATGAAGCCAAGGGCGCGTCCAAGGGTGAGGGCCGCGTTAACCTTAATGGGGGTTAGGGTTAACGCGACAAGGGACCGGTTAGTCGATGACCGGGACGCCGGTGCTTTCGGACAGCCATTCGGCTTCGATCGCGGCCAGGCTGCCGTTTTCCTTTAGGCTGGCGAGGGCGGTGTCGACGCAGGCTTTCAGCGGGTTGCCCTCTTCGAAGAGCAGCCCGAACGCGTCGGGGCTTTCGCTGCGGTCTGCTGGAAACTGGCCCAGGATCACGCCATCGTCCAGTACAACGGCCGACAGATAAAGCGCGGTCGGCAGATCGAAGAGTGCAGCGTCGATTTGGTTGGCTTTCATCGCTTCGACCACATCGGCATTGTCACCGTAAAGCAGCGGGTCTTTTTCGGGCGCGATCACCTCGGCCAGCATCGGGACGGCGGTGGTGTTGGCGTCAGCCCCCCAGATCAGACCGCGGAGGCTTTCGAGCGAGGCTTCGGCCCCGCCATCGACCAACGTTTTGCGTGTCAGGACAGCCATCGCCGCTTCGTAATAGGGCGTGGAAAAGTCCACGATTTCATCGCGTTCCGGGGTGATCGAGTATTGCTGCAGGTTGAAGTCGAAGTTCTTCGCGCCAGGTTGGATCGCTTCATCGAAAGACGAGCGGACCCAGACGACCTGATCGTTGCTGAACCCCATCTCGGCGGCAACGGCATAGGCCACGGCGGCTTCGAAGCCTTCGCCGCTTTCGGGCGCGTCGTTCATCACCCAGGGCGAATAGGCCGGGTTGCCGGTGGCAATGGTCAGTTTGCCCTCGTCCAGCGTCAGGCCGGCGGCGCAGTCGTTCTGGGCCAGCGCAGGCGCGGCAAAAAGGGTTGCGGCAAGGGCAAGTGTGAGTGGTCGCATCAGGTGTCTCCCGTTCGAGTTCATGCCGAGTTTGGGCATGGAGGCTCAAAAGTCCAGACATCTGCAGCGGGGAAAAACCGCGCGGGCGTCCCCTTGCTTATTCGCGGGCGCGCAAGACGCGGGCCGGGCGGGCAGCCAGCGGCCCCCAGGCGAAGAGAAGGCCGGTCACGAGTGTCGCCAGAACCCCGCCGGTGACGATCAGCAGGGCCGAGACCGGCTCGAAGGTATACTCAAGGTCCATGACGAAGGTCATGACACCCCAACCCGCCAGCGCGCCGGCAAAGATCGCCACGGCCCCGGCCGCCGCACCAAGCAGCGCCGAGCGGGCGGCGAAGCTTCTAAGGATGGTGCCGCGCGAGGCGCCCACCGTTTTCAGTACGGCGGCTTCATAGGTGCGGGCATACACGCCCGCCGCCGCCGCGCCGATCAGGACGATCCCGCCGGTGATCAGCGTGGCCAACGCCCCATAGGTGATCGCGGCGGCGATGCCCGCCAGCACGTCGGTCACGCGGTCAATGGCGTCCTTCACCCGGATCGAGGTGATGTTCGGATAGGCGTTCGAGGTGTCGCGCAGGATCGCGGCCTCGGCCTCGGGCGCGGCATAGACGGTTGAGATGAAGCTGTGCGGTGCCCCCCGCAGCGCGCCTGGGTTGATCGACAGGATGAAACCGATGCCCGCGGTCGAGAAATCGACCTCGCGGAAGCTGGTGATCTCGGCCGTGATGTCGCGGCCAAGGATGTTAACGGTCAGCGCGTCGCCCAGCTTCAGCCCCATCTCCAGCGCTTCTTCGGTGGCAAAGCTGATCTGGGCCGGGCCGTCATAGCCTTCGGGCCACCACGCGCCATGGGTGATGTTGGTGCCTTCGACGGGCCGGTCGGAATAGGTCACGCCCCGGTCGCCCTGTAACACCCAGTGATCGCCCGCAACCTCGCGGGCGGGCTGGCCGTTGATCTCGGTGATGATGCCGCGCAGCATCGGGGCGCTTTCCACGTTGGACACCGCCGGGTTCGCGGTCAGTCCTGCGGTCAGCGGCTCGATCTGGTCGGGCTGGATGTCGACCATGAAGAATGCGGGCGCGACTTCCGGCAGGTCGCGTGCAATTGCGCCCCGCAGGTTCGAATCGATCTGCCCGACCGCCGCCAGCACCGTCAGCCCAAGTCCAAGCGACAGGATCACCGACAGCGCCTCGCCCCCTGGTCCTCCGACCGCGCCGAAGGCAAGGCGCAGGGCGCTGCGACCGCGCAAAGCTCTGCGGGCGGCAAGGTATTTGGCAAGGCTGCGCACGCCGCGCGCGGCCAGAACCAGCAGCGCAAAGGCCCCAAGAAGCCCGACCGCCGCGCCAAAGGTCAACTGCCACAAGCCCGACAGCGTCGCAGCCGTGCCGACCAGTGCGATGAACAACAGTGCCGTGACAGCAAACCAAAGCCAGCGCGGGCGCGACCCGCCCGCCACGGCCCCGTCGCGGAAGAGCGTTGCGGCGCGCACATCCTCGACCTTGGCCAAGGGCCAGAGCGTGAAGATCAGCGCGGCCAAGGTGCCGTAAAGCGCGGCTTCGGCCAGCGGGCGCAGGTGAAGGGTAAAGGTGGCAGGTACCGGCAGGCGGTCTTCCAGAACCGGGGCCAGCGCGATGGGAAGTGCTGCGCCAAGGGCCAGCCCGATCCCCAGCCCGACCACGGTCAGAACGCCGATCTGGATGAAATAGGTCTGGAAGATCGTGCGCGTCTCGGCCCCCAGCGTCTTCAGCGTCGCGATCACCGCCGTCTTCCGTTCCAGATAGGACCGGACGGCGGCTGATATGCCGACGCCGCCCACGGCAAGCCCCGCAAGCCCCACAAGAACAAGGAACGAGGACAAACGGTCGACGAATTCCTGCACACCCGGCGCCCCGTTCCGGCGGTCGCGCCAGCGCGCGCCGTTGAAATCGCCCTCGGCCTCGGCGCTGAGCGCGTCGAGATCGGCGGTGTCCGGCAGCCGCATCTTGTATTCGGTCTCGAAGAGCGTGCCGGGCTGGATCAGGCCGCTGCCCTCCAGTGCAGCTGTCTGCACCATGGTGCGTGGGCCAAGCGCGAACCCGCCAGCACCGGCATCCGGCTCGTTGAGGATGCGCGCGGTCAACACGAACTCGGTCGCGCCCAGCTTGAAGAGATCGCCCACGGCCATACCCAGCCGGTCGACCAGAATGGGGTCCATCACGGCGCCCGGTCGACCGCCATCGCCCGCCAGAGCCTCGGCCAAGGGCAGGGCGGGGTCCAGCTCGACCGTGCCATAGAGCGGATAGAGGTCATCGATGGCCTTGACCTGCGTCAGCGCGCGTTCGGGCGCATCGCCAGTGCCAAAGACCGCCATCGAGCGGAAGTCGACGATCTCGGTCACGGCGGTCGCGTTGGCGTCCATCCAGGCGCGTTCTTCCGGCGCGGCAAAGCGATAGGTCAGCTCGATCTCGGCATCGCCGCCAAGGATGGTGGCCCCTTCGCGTTCCAGCCCGGTGCTGATCGCCTCGCGCACGCTGCCGACCGCGGCGATGGCGGCAACGCCAAGGATCAGGCAGGCCAGAAAGATGCGGAACCCGCGCAAGCCGCCGCGCAATTCGCGGCGCGCGATCTTCGTGGCAACGGCAAGGCTCATTCAGCGGCCTCGCGCCGGGCGTCTTCGCCGATCCGGCCATCGGCCAGACGGATCACCCGGTCGCAGCGGTCGGCCAGCTCCGGAGCATGGGTGACCAGCACCAGCGTCGCACCGTGCCGCGCGTTCAGGTCAAAGAGCAAATCCATGATCTGCGCCCCGGTGCTGCCGTCGAGATTGCCGGTCGGCTCGTCCGCCAGGAGCAGCTCGGGCCGGGGGGCTGCCGCACGGGCCAGCGCGACGCGCTGCTGTTCGCCACCCGACAGTTGCGCCGGATAGTGATGCACCCGGTCGCCCAGACCCACGGCCTGCAACTCGGCTTCGGCCCGTTCGAACGCATCCGCGGCACCGGCCAGTTCCAGCGGGGTTGCGACATTCTCCAAAGCGGTCATCGTGGGAATCAGGTGGAAGGATTGGAACACCACCCCCATATGATGGCGGCGGACGCGGGCAAGCGCGTCTTCGTCAAGCGCGGTCAGGTCGTGGCCCAGAACCTCGACCTTGCCCGCGGTTGCACGCTCGAGCCCGCCCAGAAGCATGAGGAGAGACGATTTGCCCGACCCAGATGGCCCGATCAGCCCCACAGTCTCGCCGCGCGCGATATCCAGCGTGATCCCTTTCAGGATCTCGACCCGTCCGGCATTGCCATCCAGCGTCAGCTCGGCATCGCTCAGCGAGAGGATGGTCTCGGTCATGGGGCGGTCCTTTTCGTGGCTCAAAGGCTCATATGGGGTGATACGCGCCATGCGCAACGCTGGATTGGTGACAATTCTCGGGGTTGGGCTGGCCCACGCCGAGCCGGTGACTGTCGCGGCGCTGGGCGACAGCCTGACCCAAGGCTACGGGTTGGCGCCCGAAGCGGGCTTCGTGCCGCAATTGCAGGCTTGGCTTGATGCGGCGGGGCACGAGGTCACGCTGATCAATGCAGGCGTCTCGGGGGACACCACGGCGGGCGGTCTCAGCCGGATCGGCTGGACGCTGACACCCGAGGTAGACGCGCTGATCGTGGCGCTGGGCGGCAATGACCTGTTGCGGGGCATCGATCCGGGCGTGGTGCGGGCCAATCTGGACGGCATCCTCGCGGAAGCGGGCGCACGCGACCTGCCGGTCCTGCTGGTGGGGATGGACGCGCCGTCGAATTACGGTCCCGATTACGAAGCCGCGTTCGAAGCCATCTATCCCGAGCTTGCGGCAAAACACGACGCCCTTCACCACGAGAATTTCCTTGGCGCGTTGGCGGCCCTCGAAGACCGCGACGCGGCGGTCCAGACCTATATGCAAGGCGACCGCATCCACCCGAACGCGGCGGGCGTCACGCTGATCGTGGCCGAGATGGGGCCAAGCGTCGTTACGCTGATCGACCGCATTGAACACTCTGATTGAGAACCGGCGAAAAGGCTTTCTTCCTGGCCAAAATACGGTGGGGAAGATTGGCAAAGCCAATCTGGGGCGAAGCCCCAGAAATGAAAAATGTCGTGCGCGCGCCTCGCGCGCTCAATTTGACAGGCTGGGATCGTCCAGCAGGTGTCGGCCTGACTTATCCTCGATCTCGATCACCCAAAGGTCGGGGTCGAAGCTTTTCTGTTTGGCGATCGACGCGTCGACATCCTGTTCCGCGCCCTCTGACAGAACCACCCAGTTTCGCTCGCCTGTCATCAGGTCGAAACTGCGCTGGAAGCAGCAGGCGTTGCCGTCAAGCGTGTTGAGCTTCACCAGCACGGCGCCTGCCGTATGATCGCCCTTTTGCAGGATGAAGGCCGGGATGGTCGCGAGCCTGAGCCGCGTCAGATACGCCGCAACCCAGATCTCGGTTGTCAGCCGGGTCATGCCCCGTCCTTGAAGTCCAGCCCCATCTCGGAATAGCGCTCGGCCTCTTCCAGCCAGCCGGTGCGCACCTTCACCTGCAGGAAGAGATGGACCTTGCGGCCAAGGAACTCGGCGATCTCCTCGCGGGCCAGTTGCCCCACGGCCTTGATCGTCTCGCCCTTCTTGCCAAGGACGATCCCCTTGTGACCATCGCGCGCGACATAGACGATCTGGTCGATCCGGACCGAGCCGTCGTCGCGCTCCTCCCAGGCTTCGGTCTCGACCGTCAGCTGATAGGGCAATTCCTGGTGCAGCCGCAGCGTCAGCTTCTCGCGCGTCATCTCGGCGGCCAGCATCCGCATCGGCATATCCGCGATCTGGTCTTCGGGGTAAAGCCACGGGCCCTCGGGGACCTCGCCCGCAAGCCAGTCCCGCAGGCGGTCGACGCCGTGGCCTTTCTCGGCCGAGATCATGAAGGTTTCGGCAAAGGGGAAGCGGTCGTTCAGGTCCTCGGTCAGGCCCAGCAGCACCGGTGCTTCGACCCGGTCGATCTTGTTGATCGCCAGCGCCACCTTGCCGTCGCCGCCACGTTCGGCCAGCGAGGCAAGGATCGCCTCGACCCCTTCGGTCACGCCGCGATGCGCTTCGACCATCAGGACAACGATATCGGCATCCGCCGCGCCGCCCCAGGCGGCGGCGACCATGGCGCGGTCCAGACGGCGGCGCGGTTTGAAGAGGCCGGGCGTGTCGACAAAGACAATCTGGCTGGCGCCCTCCAGCGCGACGCCGCGGATACGGGCGCGGGTCGTCTGCACCTTGTGGGTCACGATCGAGACCTTGGCGCCGACCATGCGGTTCAGCAGCGTCGACTTGCCGGCATTGGGTTCGCCGATCAGCGCCACGAAGCCGGCGCGGGTGGGGGTGTTTTCATTCATCCGCGCGATGTAGGGGAAAACGCGCGCCACCGCCAGTGCCGGTTGTTTGACAGTGGGCGGCACCTGCGCTACCTCGCTTTTTAACCGTTGGGGTGCCCGGTGTCCGGGCTGAGATGCGCAACCTGCGCGAACCCATCGAACCTGATCCGGACAATTCCGGCGGAGGGAACGGTGTCACGCGATAGGCCCGAAAACCCACGCCCTTTGTCCGAACGGCAAAGGATGATGACGTGACGACGCCGATTGCATTGACGATTGCGGGCTCTGACAGCGGGGGCGGTGCCGGTATTCAGGCCGATCTCAAGGCGATGTCGGCGCTTGGGGTCTATGGCGCCAGTGTCATTACCGCTGTCACCGCGCAGAACACGCGGGCCGTGACGGCGGTCGAAGGGATCTCGCTGGACGTCATCGCGGCGCAAATCGCCGCTGTTCTGGATGATCTGGACGTGGCCGCGATCAAGATCGGGATGCTGGCGACGCCTGACATCATCGAAACCGTGGCGCGTGGGCTCGAAGGCTTCGACGGCCCGATCGTGCTGGACCCTGTCATGGTTGCCAAATCAGGGGACGCGCTGTTGCAGGATGACGCGGTTGCCACGCTGAAGTCGGTCTTGCTGCCGCGCGCCACGATCCTGACGCCCAACCTGCCGGAAGCCGCGCGGCTTCTGGATGTAGAGGTGGCCCACGACACGCCCACCCTGCATGTGCAAGGGGCGGCGCTTGTCGCGCTTGGGCCAAAGGCGGTTCTGATGAAGGGCGGGCACGGCTCGGGCGAGGATTGCACCGACCTGCTGATCGGTCCGGACGGCGTGTGGAGCGAGCTTACCGCGCCGCGTCTGAAGACGCGGAACACCCATGGCACCGGCTGCACCTTGTCGTCGTCGATTGCAGCGGGCCTTGCCAAGGGCATGACGCCGGTCGCGGCGGTCGAGGCCGCGCATGCCTATCTGCAAGGCGCAATCCGCGCCGCCGACAGCCTGACCATCGGCAGCGGCCACGGGCCGGTGCACCATTTTCACGAGGTCTGGTCGTGATCCGCATTCTCGGCGCCGGTGTCGCGGGCCTGACGGTCGCGACCGAGCTTGCAGCGGCAGGCGCCGAGGTCGAGCTTGTCGATCCGAAGGGGCCGGGCGCGGCCAGTTGCAGTTGGTGGGCGGGCGGCATGCTGGCGCCGTTTTGCGAGTTCGAAAACGCCGAAGAACCCGTGATGCGCCTCGGTCAACTGGCCAAGGCATGGTGGGCCCGCTTCACCGAGGTGATCGGCGCAGGCACGCTGGTCGTGGCGCATCGCCGGGATCAGGCGGACCTCAGGCGGTTCGCGCGCCGGACCGAGCAATTCGCGCCGGTAACAGGGGCCGAGATCAGCACGTTGGAGCCGGACCTTGTCGGTTATGACAGCGGGCTCTTCTTCGAAAGCGAAGCCCATCTGGCGCCGCGTCAGGCGCTGGCCGATCTGGTCCGGCATCTGGACGGGCAGGGGATCGCGATCCGGCCCGAGCCTTCAGCGCACCCCGCCGAGCGCACCATCGATTGCACCGGCTTCGCAGCGCGCGAGGCGCTTTCAGACCTGCGCGGTGTCAAGGGCGAGATGTTGGTGATCCGGGCGCCCGATGTCGCGATCTCGCGGCCGGTGCGGCTTTTGCACCCGCGTATCCCGCTTTACATCGTTCCAAGGGGCGATGGCGTTTACATGCTGGGCGCGACGATGATCGAAACCGCCGACCGGGGCCGGATCACCGCGCGGTCGATGCTGGAACTGCTCAGCGCGGCCTATGCCCTGAACCCTGCCTTTGGCGAAGCCGAGGTGCTGGAGATCGGCGTTGATGTGCGCCCCGCGTTCCCGAACAATCTGCCGAAAGTGCGGGCGAAAGGCTCAACTATCTATGCCAACGGTTTGTTCCGGCACGGCTTTCTGCTGGCGCCTGCCTTGGCGAAAGCGGTCACTGATCTTGTCATTCACAACCGGGAAACGGAGCTTGTCGATGCAAATCATGCTTAATGGCGCGTTGCGCAACGTTCAGGCCACCACTCTTGCCGATGTGCTGGCGGAATGCGGTGTTGCGGGTCGCGTGGCAACGGCGGTCAACGAGACCTTTGTGCCGGTCTCGGCTCGCGCCGATCTCCGATTGTCGGATGGCGACCGGGTCGAAGTCCTTGGCGCGATGCAGGGGGGCTGAGCGATGCGCGCGTTCTATGGCACCACGCTTGCCAATCCGCTGATGCTGGGGACGGCCCAGTATCCAAGCCCGGCGATCCTTGAAGCGGCCTTCCGCGAAAGCGGGGCGGCGGTGGCCACGGTCTCGCTCCGCCGGGAAGGGGCGGATGGGGCCGGTCAGGCGTTTTGGGAGATGATCCGCGCGCTGAACGTGCTTGTCCTGCCGAACACCGCTGGCTGTCACACGGTGAAAGAGGCGGTGACCACGGCGCATATGGCGCGCGAGGTCTTTGACACGCCGTGGATCAAGCTGGAACTGATCGGTCATACCGACAGTCTTCAGCCGGATGTGTTCCAACTGGTCGAGGCGGCAAAAATCCTTTCAGACGAAGGGTTTCAGGTCTTTCCCTATACCACCGAAGACCTGATCGTGGGCGAGCGTCTGCTGGCCGCAGGCTGCGAAGTGCTGATGCCCTGGGGCGCGCCGATCGGCTCGGGGCGCGGGTTGAACAACACCTATGCGCTGCGGGCGATGCGGGCCGAGTTCCCCGACACGCCCTTGGTCGTCGATGCGGGGATCGGGTTGCCCAGCCACGCCGCGGCGGCGATGGAACTGGGCTATGACGCCGTGCTTCTGAACACTGCAGTCGCCAAGGCGGGCGATCCGGTGGCCATGGCCCGCGCCATGGCCCGCGCGGTGGAAGCGGGCGCCTTGGGGGCCGAAGCCGACCCGATGGAGCCCCGCGACATGGCCGAAGCCTCGACCCCGGTGATCGGAAAGGCGTTCCTCTCATGAGCCTCGACCGGTTTTATCCCATCTTCGACGACGCGGCCTGGGTCGCGCGCATGCTGCGGCAGGGCGTGAAGCTGGTACAACTTCGGATCAAGGACAAGCCGCAACCCACTGTTCTGGCAGAGGTGCAGGCGGCGACCCGCCTCTGCGCCGAAGCCGGGGCCGTGCTGGTTGTGAACGACTATTGGCAGGTGGCGATCGAGGCCGGTGCCCCGTGGGTCCATCTGGGGCAGGAAGACCTTGATACGGCGGATGTCGCGGCCATCCGCGCCGCCGGGATCAAGCTGGGTGTTTCAACCCATGACGATGACGAGCTGGAACGCGCGCTCTCGTTTGACCCGGATTACGTCGCCTTGGGGCCGGTCTATCCGACCATCCTGAAAAAGATGAAATGGGAACAGCAGGGGCTGCCGAAACTGACGGACTGGAAAGCCCGGATCGGGGAC
Source organism: Silicimonas sp. (assembly GCA_022826385.1). Lineage (GTDB taxonomy): Bacteria > Pseudomonadota > Alphaproteobacteria > Rhodobacterales > Rhodobacteraceae > JAJDOD01. The sequence goes on along the minus strand of JAJDUZ010000057.1, from coordinate 6,356 downwards.
ATTCCGCTGGTCGCCATCGGCGGCATGTCCGTCGAGCGCGCCAAGGGTGCATTTGACGCGGGCGCTGATATCGTGTCGGCTGTCACGGACATCACGCTCAACGAGGACCCCGAAGGACGGGTCAGGGAATGGCTCGAGGTGACGCGATGAACCGTTATGAACGGCAGGAAATCCTGCCGGAAGTCGGCAGCGCCGGGCAGGGGAGGCTGCGTGCGGCGCGCGTGCTGGTCGTGGGGGCCGGTGGGCTCTCGGCGACCGTGTTGCCGTTGCTGACGGCGGCCGGGATTGGCCGGATCACACTTGTCGATGGTGACCGGGTCGAGCAATCGAACCTGCATCGCCAGACCCTGTTCACCGAAGATGCGATTGGCCGTCCCAAGGCCGATGTCGCCGCCGAACGTTGCCGGGCGTTGAACCGCGAAGTGGTCATCGTGCCATGGCGCCGGGCGCTGACGCCGGAAAACGCCGAGGCGCTGGTGGAAGCCGCTGATATCGTTCTGGATTGTGCCGATAGCTATGCCGTCAGCTACACCCTGAGCGATGTCTGCAAGAACCGCCGGATTCCCTTGATTTCGGCCTCGGTTCTGGGCGTGTCGGGCTATGTCGGCGGGTTCTGCGGCACCGCGCCCAGCTTGCGTGCGGTCTTCCCGAACGCACCCGAGAATGCGGCCAGCTGCGCGACCGCCGGGGTTCTTGGCCCGGTCGTTGCGATGCTGGGCGCGGCGCAGGCGCAGATGGCGATGGGCGTCATTCTGGAACTGACACCCAGCCCGCTGGGCCAGATGATCCGGGTCGATATGGGCGACTATCGCATGTCGGGTTTCCGCTTTGACGACGCCGACGAGCCGCAGGGCTATTTCCCCTTCGTGTCGCTCTCGGAACTTCGCAGCGGCGACGAGATCATCGATCTGCGCGGGGCCGACGAAGCCCCGGTGCCGATCCATCCGTCCGCCAGACGCATTCTGCCCGACGCGCTGCCCGAGACGCTCGCCCCCGGCGACAAGCGGCTGGCGCTTTGCTGTGCCAGCGGGCTGCGCGCATGGCGGGCGGCGGAAGCCATTCAACACAAATGGCCGGGCGAGATCGTTCTCGTCGCGGCGAAATCCTCCTGAAGAAAAGGACACCCCCATGAGGACTTTCCTGACCATCCTCGCGTTGCTTGCGGCTGCCCCGGTGCAGGCGGCGGACAAGATCACGCTGCTTCTGGACTGGTTCATCAACCCCGACCACGGACCGATCCTGATTGCCGAGGAAAACGGTTATTTCGCCGAACAAGGGCTGGAGGTCGAAATCGTGCCCCCCGCCGACCCGTCGCTGCCGCCGCGCCTTGTCGCCGCCGGTCAGGCCGAACTCGCCGTCAGCTATCAGCCGCAACTGCATCTGCAGGTGCACGAAGGGCTGCCGCTGATCCGCGTCGGCACGCTGGTCGCCACGCCCCTGAATTGCCTTCTGGTGCTGGAAGACGGGCCGATCAAGACGCCGGCCGACCTCAAGGGCAAGAAGATCGGGTTCTCGGTCGCGGGTGTCGAAGAGGCCGTGCTGAACGCGGTTCTGGGCAAGTATGGCGTGACGCTGGACGATATCGAACTGGTCAATGTGAACTTCTCGCTCTCGCCCTCGCTGATGTCGGGGCAGGTCGATGCGGTGATCGGGGCCTATCGGAATTTCGAGCTGAACCAGATGGATATCGAAGGCCGTCCGGGGACCTGTTTCTATATCGAGGAAGAGGGCGTTCCGTCCTATGACGAGCTGATCTATGTCGCGAACCCCGAGACGATGGACCCGGATGTGATCGGGCGGTTCCTGGCCGCAACCGAGAAGGCGACGCAATACATCGTCAACAACCCGGACAAGGCGTGGGAGACCTTCTCGGGCACCGCACCCGAGTTGCAGGACGAGCTGAACGCCCGCGCCTGGGTCGACACGCTGCCGCGCTTTGCGCTGCGGCCGGCCGGGTTCGATCACGGACGCTATGCCCGCTTCGAGGCGTTCCTGGCCGAGCAGGGGCTGGTGCCCTCGGAGAACCCGGTGTCGAAACTGACCGTCGACGTGACTGCAAAGTGAGCGGGTGTTTCGCCGCCTGACGGCGGCGATCCACCGGGAGGACGCTGTCCCCCCGGACCCCCCTGGGATATTTTTAGGCTGATGGAGAGGCAGGTTTGATGGACTATGGACGGGCGTTTCAGGCGATGCGGCACGCGGCCGGGGCCGATTGGGACCGATATGCGCGTCACGCCTTCGTGGAAGGCTTGCGCGACGGGTCGCTGCCGCGAGCGGCGTTTCTGCATTACCTGCGGCAGGATTACGTGTTCCTGATCCATTTCTCGCGCGCCTGGGCGCTGGGGATCGTCAAGGCGGGCACGCTGGACGAGATGCAGGCCTGTTCCGCGACGGTGAATGCGCTGTTGCAGGAAGAGATGGCGCTGCATGTCTCGCTTTGCGGTGAGGCTGGCATCCCCGAAGCCGAGCTTCTGGCGACCGAGGAGCGGTCGGAAAACGCGGCCTATACGCGCTTCGTGATGGATTGCGGATTCTCGGGCGATTTCCCCCGGCTTCTGGCCGCGCTGGCGCCCTGCGTCATGGGCTATGGCGAGATCGGTGCGCGGCTTGCTGCCGAGAAAACCTCGGAGGCCTATGCTGACTGGATCGCGACCTATGGGGGCGATGACTATCAGGGTCTGTGCCAATCCGTCGGCGCGTTGCTGGATGCCGGGCTGGAGCGGCGCTATGGGCCGGATTATCAGACCTTGCCGGTCTGGGACGACCTTTGCGCGACCTTCGCGCAGGCGACCCGGCTGGAGGTCGGGTTCTGGCAGATGGGCCTGACCCCGTGAGCATGGTCGCGCCCGGCATCCGGTTCCGGGGCAGTGCGGCCCTTGACGGGCGGGCGCTGTTCTCGGGGCTGGAGCTTGATCTGAAGTCGACCGGTTGGACCTGTCTTCTGGGCGTCTCGGGTGTTGGCAAAACGACCATTCTGCGGATGATCGCCGGGCTCGAAACCGGGGCGGTTCTGCACGGCGAGATCACCGCCAGCGACGGCGCGCCGCTGGGGGACCGGATCGCCTATATGGCGCAGAGCGACCTGCTGCTGCCCTGGGCCACGGTGCGCGAGAATGTCAGCCTTGGCGCCCGGCTTCGGGGCGAGGCGGTGAACCGCGACCTGGTTGACCGGTTGATTGCGGATGTGGGGCTGAGCGAACATGCCGGCAAGAAGCCCCATGCGCTTTCGGGCGGGCAGCGCCAGCGGGTGGCGCTGGCGCGGACGCTGATGGAAAACCGGGCGGTGATCCTTCTGGACGAGCCGTTTTCGGCGCTGGATGCGCGGACGCGGGCCGAGATGCAGGAACTGGCGCATCGGCTGCTGAAAGGGCGGACGGTGCTTCTGGTGACCCACGACCCGGCCGAGGCCGCGCGCTTGGGCGACACGATTGTCGTGATGACCGAAGCGGGTGTCACGGAGGTGCCGCCGCCCGAGGGACCCGCGCCGCGCGCTGTGGATGATCCGGCTTACCTTGAGGCGCAGGCGCGGTTGATGATGCTTCTGAGGGCGGTGTGATGCGGGTTCTGGGCGGTGTCTTCGCGGCGGTCGTGGCGCTTGCGCTCTGGCAGGCGATTGTCAGCCTAACGGATGTGCCGCGCTTTATCCTGCCGCCGCCGGCGCTGGTCTTCGAGACGTGGATCGCCAACCGCGCGCTGATCTGGGAGCATACGCTGGCGACCGCCACCGAGATTGCCCTGGGGCTGCTGATCGGTGCGGGGCTGGGGATTGTCACCGCGCTGACGCTGGCCTCATCCGAGTTCGCGCGCCTGACGATGCGCCCGGTGCTGGTCTTCACGCAGGCCCTGCCGGTCTTCGCGCTGGCGCCGATCCTGACGCTTTGGCTGGGCTTCGGCTTGGGGTCGAAAATCGCGATGGCGGTTCTGATCATCTATTTCCCCATCACCTCGGCCTTTTTCGACGGGCTCATGCGAACGCCGCAGGGTTTCCTTGACCTGGCCCGCACGATGGGCGCGTCGAACTGGACGACGCTTTGGCGCATCCGGGTGCCTGCGGCCTTGCCGTCGCTGGGGTCGGGGCTGCGGTTGGCTGCGGTCTATGCGCCGATCGGGGCGGTGATTGGCGAGTGGGTCGGGTCGAGCCAGGGGTTGGGCTATTTGATGCTGCTGGCCAATGGGCGCGCCAAGACCGACCTGATGTTTGCCGCCCTTTTCACGCTGGGGCTGCTGTCGATCCTGCTCTATGTGCTGGTGAACTGGGCGACGCTGACCTACCTCAAGCGTCATACGCCGGGCGTTTGACCTGGGCGGTAACTTGCCCCAGACTGCCTGCCGGGACCGGAGGAGAGCGCATATGCGGATGGGATATGTGATGATGGCAGGGCGGGGGGAAACCGACCTTTTGCTGGCAAATGTGGCCGCGCGTCTGGCCGCCGAGGGTGTGCGGCTTTGCGGCACCGTCCAGATCAACAGCGAATGTGGCGACGACAAGCCCTGCGACATGGATGTGCGGGTGTTGCCCGAGGGGCCGGTGATCCGGATTTCACAATCGCTGGGACCGGGCGCGCGGGGCTGCCGTTTGGACCCGGGCGCGCTGGAAACGGCGATTGCGGCTTGCGAACGTGAATTGGAAAATGCCGACGCGCTGATCGTCAACAAGTTCGGCAAACAGGAGGCGTTGGGGCGCGGATTTCGCACTCTGATCGCCGAAGCCATGAGCCGTGAAATTCCGGTTCTGGTGGGCCTGAACGGCCTTAATCGCGAGGCGTTCGAGGCGTTTACGGGCGGCGCCGCCGAAGCCGTTTCGCCCGAACCGGAGGCCATTGCCGCGTGGCTGGCCGACGCACTGGCCGAAGCCGGTGCCGCGGCCTGAGGCTTTCACGATGCTTTAACGGGACGGGCGGCCCGGTGTTGCCAGGGGCCGCTTTCTGCTAGTCAGTTTCCATAATTTGACCTTGGTGCACCCTATTTGCGCCAGACATTTTGGAAAGTTGATTCGATGCCGGAAAACGCCCTTCCGCCAATAGCTTATGACGTCCTGTTGGACCGCCTTGGTGACCCCGATCACGACCTGGAACATTATCTTCAGTACATGATCGAAGTGCCGATCCCCGGGCGCATGGGCCCCGAGCTGCAGCCCAATCCGGCGCTGGTCACCGGCATTCCGCCCCGCATCGAAGGCGGCTTTGTCGTCAGTCTTGCGAACGGCTTCATGCGGCGGCGGCGGCACCGGGCCTATCGCCGCCGGATCAAGGCCGGGTGGAGCGGTCCGCGCTTCGTCTCGGAGGGGGACAGCTGGTTCCAGTATCCGACGCGCCTGCAGGACACGATCGACCATCTGATGAAGGACAACGCCATCCTCAGCCTTGGCGCGGCGGGCGATGAATTGAAGGACATCCGCCGGCAACGGGAAATCCTCCTGAATATCGATGCCGAGGAGGCCTCGGCGCTTCTGTTGTCGGCGGGTGGCAATGACCTTTTCGACAATGGGCAATTGGGGCGGCTGATCGAGACGCCGTTTCCGGGCGCCTCGGGGGCCGACCTGGTGGGAGCGACGTTCGATGCGTTCCTGCAAGGCATGGTGGCGCAGTATCTGGACCTGTTCCGGCGGGTGCATCGCGCGTTTCCGCAGGTTCACATCCTGATCCATGGCTATGGTCCGGCCTTCCCGCGCGATGGGGCGTGGATTGAAAAGCCGCTGACCGATGCGGGCGTGCCGCCCGACACCCAGCACGAGGTGGTGATCGAGATCCTCAAACGCTTCAACGACACGCTCAAACGTCTGTCCGAACGGGCCGAGTTCCACGGCAAACTGGCGCATATCGATGTCACCGATATCGGCACCTCGCCGGGGGATTGGCATGACGAAATTCATCTGGATGGGCCGAATTACAAGCGTGTTGCGGACCGCTTTCAGGAGGAGTTGGATCGTCGTCTGTCCGCGCCCGCGGTCGAGGGCATGGCGCCGCGCCGGCCCGCCTTTACGCAAGCCGCACAAATGGCAGCACTCGACCAGCAGACGTTGCTGCGCGAGTTGGACCTGCGCGTGCGGCTGGCCGAGCTTGACCCGACCTCGGCGGGTGAGGGCGACTTGCCGCTGCTCTTTCCCGACCATGCGACGCCCGAGATCGGGATCGCCACAATCCGCCGCGCGAGCCGCCGACTGACCAAACGCTGGCTGGACGATTTGCGCGATGTGCTCTGCGGCGGGGCCGAACCCACGGCTAATTTTTTCTCTGCGGGTTTTGACGCGGTGTTTGACGTGCCGGCACGTCATCCAGGACCGGGTTCGGCTTTTTCGGCAGTGATTGCGTGATCCCGTTTCGGCTTTGCCCGCCCTGTTGCTGATTGCAAACATT
>JAJDUZ010000049.1 GCA_022826385.1 Silicimonas sp. | reverse complement strand
GCTCAGATCAAAATGTGGGCTTAGCGTTGTCATCAGAGGGGTGAGGAGAAATCCGAACATCCTGAAGATCCTTGTACTGGACAATCTTCAAGTTGAATCCTTTTTGCCCCTCGTTTCAAGTAGCGTCGTGTACTATGACGTTTCAGGTGCAAATTGGGCCAAGATCCGCGACAATCAAAGCAGACCGGCTGTGTCATGCATTCGTTAGGTTCGTTTTAAACAATTGCAGGCGATACGTGCGGTCGATTGCTTTGGGAGGAGCGCTCATGGACGGCAATGCAGTGAACGAGCCAAGTTTTCGCGAAAGTGTGGACCTGATGTTCAATCGGGCGGTGCAACTGATGGAACTGCCGCCGGGTCTGGAAGACAAGATACGGGTCTGCAACTCGACCTATACGGTCCGGTTCGGCGTCAAGCTGCGGGGCGAGATCAAGACCTTCACCGGCTATCGCTCGGTGCATTCGGAACATATGGAACCGGTGAAGGGGGGCATTCGCTACGCCCTCGGCGTCAACCAGGACGAGGTTGAGGCACTAGCCGCACTGATGACCTATAAATGCGCCCTTGTTGAAACGCCGTTCGGCGGCTCGAAAGGCGGGCTTTGCATCGATCCGCGCGAATATGACGAAGACGAGTTGGAACGGATCACCCGCCGGTTTGCCTATGAACTTGCCAAGCGTGACCTGATCGACCCGGCGCAGAACGTGCCCGCGCCCGATATGGGCACGGGCGAGCGGGAAATGGCGTGGATCGCGGACCAATACGCCCGGATGAACACGACCGACATCAACGCGCGCGCCTGCGTGACCGGCAAACCGCCCCATGCCGGGGGCATTCAGGGCCGGGTCGAGGCGACCGGTCGCGGCGTGCAATACGCGCTGCAGGAGTTTTTCCGCCACCCCGACGACGTGGCCGAAGCCGGGCTATCCGGCTCGCTCGAAGGCAAGCGCGTGATCGTGCAGGGGCTGGGCAATGTCGGCTATCACGCCGCCAAGTTCCTGGCCGAGGAAGATGGCGCCAAGGTCATCGCGGTGATCGAACGCGACGGGGCGCTTGTCGACGAGGCCGGTCTGGACGTCGACGCGGTCTCATCCTGGATCCGCACGCATGGCGGCGTCAAAGGATACAGCACGCATTATGTCGAAGAGGGCGCACCGGTGCTGGAACACGACTGCGACATCCTGATCCCGGCCGCCCTCGAAGGGGTCATCAACCTCGGTAATGCCGACCGCATCAAGGCGCCCTTGATCATCGAAGCCGCAAACGGCCCCGTCACCGCCGGCGCGGACGAGATTCTGCGCGGCAAGGGCACTGTCATCATTCCCGACATGTACGCCAACGCGGGCGGTGTGACGGTCTCGTATTTCGAGTGGGTCAAGAACCTCAGCCATATCCGCTTTGGCCGAATGCAGCGGCGGCAGGAGGAAGCGCGGCACCAACTGATCGTCGACGAGCTTGAACGCATTTCCAGCGACAGTTCGATCCAGTGGACGCTGTCGCCGGACTTCAAACAGAAATACCTCCGCGGCGCCGGCGAGCTGGAACTGGTGCGTTCAGGGCTCGACGACACGATGCGCGGCGCTTATCAGGCGATGCGCGAGGTCTGGCGCGCCCGCGATGACGTCACCGACCTGCGCACCGCGGCCTATATCGTGGCAATCGACCGGGTGGCGGCCAGCTATCGCGCCAAGGGGCTCTGACACCGGGCTTTCTTCCTGGTCCAAATACGGCGGGGGACGGCGGCGCAGCCGACGGGGGGCAGAGCCCCCTGCAGCCCCTCCGCCCGAACCTCAGGCGCGAGTGATGCGCGCCAGGAAACACCCCTGTTTGGCGTTATGGGCATGGATCTCGACAATCTCCGGGGCCAAGAAGAAACGCTCAATTACGGACGCAATCTCCTGACCTTTGGCAAGATCCGCAGCACGCATCATGCCGTCCGCATCAAACCCGCGCAGCGATTGCGGACGCCTCAGCATTGCGGGCGGCAACCGGTCCACCGCGTCGAAGGGGGCGGAGGCTGCGCGTGACACGTATATGGCGTGCGTGGCCCGAAACGGCGAGGCGGTCTCAAGGCTGGTGTGGTTCAACAACAGCACTTCGGCACCCAGCGGAGCGTCGTCCAGCGTGATCCGATCCGGGTAACCCGGGCAGGCGTCGACCTGAACGCGGTGAACGCCGACCGAGGCCAATGCTGCGCTGTCTGCGGCCCAGAACGCGTCGAATGGGTCGGGTGCGAGGCCAGTGATCCGATAGGACATGTTGATGCTCCATTTTCTGTTTGGGCATCATGCGCGGGCATGTCCGGGCCGGGCGACCCGAAACCTGCGCTATCGCCGGGGGCGGCGATTTCCGACACGGAAATCGGATCGAAAAATGCGTCATTTTTCGCCGCCAGACGTCGCATTCCGGCATTGCACCGGGCCCGCGCGCCTGCAACTCTCGCATCATGCGGTATTCGGGCCTCAAAGTGTTGTGGGAGGGCTTGCGCGGCCAGTCGGGCTGGGCACCGGTCTGGCGTGATCCCGAACCGAAAGACGAATATGATGTCGTGATCATCGGCGGCGGCGGGCATGGTCTCTCGACCGCCTATTACCTTGCCCGAAACCATGGCATCACCAATGTCGCAGTGCTCGAGAAAGGGTATCTCGGCGGGGGAAATGTCGGCCGGAACACGACGATCGTGCGGGCCAATTACTTCCTGCCGGGCAATTCCGAGTTCTACAGCCATTCGCTGAAGCTCTGGGAAGGACTCGAGGCCGACCTGAACTACAACGTGATGCATTCGCAGCGGGGGCTGATCAATCTCTTCCATTCGGACGGGCAGCGCGACGCTTTTGCCCGGCGTGGCAATGCGATGATCAACCAGGGCGACGATGCGGTTTTGCTGGATCGCGAAGGCGTGCGGTCCTATCTGCCGTATCTCGATTTCGACAACCCGCGCTTCCCAGTCTATGGCGGGCTCTACCATCCGCGCGGCGGCACGGCCCGGCATGACGCGGTGGCCTGGGGCTATGCCCGGGGCGCGGACAGCCGGGGCGTCGACCTGATCCAGCAATGCGAAGTCACCGGGATCGATGTCGAGGCGGGTCGCGTGACCGGGGTGCAGACCACACGCGGCGCGATCCGGGCCAAGAAGGTCGCGATGATCGTCGCGGGCCGCTCCAGCCAGGTCGCCGCGATGGCGGGGATGCGGCTGCCGATCGAGAGCCACGTGTTGCAGGCCTTCGTGACCGAGGGGCTGAAACCCTGCATCGATCACGTCATCAGCTTCGGGATGGGTCATTTCTATATCAGCCAATCCGACAAGGGCGGTTTGGTCTTCGGCGGCGATATCGATTTCTATGCTTCCTATGCCCAGCGGGGGAACCTGCCGATGAAGGAACATGTGATGGAGGCGGGCATGGCACTGATGCCGATGATCGGGCAGGCCCGCGTGTTGCGATCCTGGGGTGGGATCATGGACATGTCGCCGGATGGCTCACCCATCATCGACCGGACGCATATCGACGGGCTCTTCCTGAATTGCGGCTGGTGCTATGGCGGCTTCAAGGCGGTGCCGGGGTCGGGTTATGCGACCGCGCATCTCGTGGCGACGGGGCAACCGCATGAGACGGTCGTCGGTTTCCGGCTGGACCGGTTCGCGACCGGGGTCGGGCTGATGGACGAAGAGGGCACGGGCTCTCAGCATAATCTGCACTGATGGGACGGTTCTGGGATCATAATGAAGTTGCGCCCGCGTTGCGGTCGCGGTGGGCGAGGGGGCTGTCGGCCCCCTCGCGCTCCCCCGAGGATATTTCAGGGCCGATGGAAACAGCCGGGGGTGTGTCATGCGTTTGACCTGCCCACATTGCGGCGATCGGGACTTGCGGGAGTTCACCTATAAGGGCGATGCGCTTGCACTTTCCCGACCTGATCCTGCGGCTGACTCGAAGATTTGGGACGATTACTTGCACAATCGCGACAACCCGGCAGGGGTAACGCGAGAGCTTTGGTATCACGCGCCCTGCGGCGGCTGGATGGTCGCCGAGCGGGACACGACAAACCATGTGACCACGCGCACCCTGACACTGGCGGAGGCGCGGTCATGAGGGTGGCGGGCAAGGGCTTGATCGACCGCAACACGCCGGTCCGGTTCACCTTTGACGGTCAGCCGGTCGATGCCTTCGCGGGCGATACCGTGGCGTCGGCCCTCTTGGCCAATGACACCCGGTTGATGGGCCGGTCTTTCAAATATCACCGCCCGCGTGGCGTGGTCACCGCCGGGTCGGATGAGCCAAACGCGCTGATCTCGGTCGGTGGTGGCACCGAGGCGCAGCCCAACACGCGGGCCACTTGTCAGGAGGTTTATCCGGGCCTGATCGCGCGCAGCCAGAACCGGTGGCCGTCGCTGAAATATGACGCCATGGCGGTGAACGATCTTGTGTCGCCGTTTCTGGCCGCCGGGTTTTATTACAAGACCTTCATGTGGCCGCGTACCTTCTGGGAGGGGCTCTATGAGCCGATCATCCGGCGGGCCGCGGGCCTTGGCGCCTTGTCGGGGGCCCCTGATCCGGACCGGTCCGAGAAGGCTTACGCGCATTGCGACCTTCTGGTGATCGGGGCCGGTCCTGCCGGGCTGATAGCGGCGCTTGCCGCGGCAGAGGCCGGGGCGGATGTCATTCTGGCCACCGAAGAGACGCGCGTCGGTGGACGGCTGCTTTCCGAGACCGAGAGCGTTGGCGGCGTGGCCGGTTCTGACTGGGCTGACCAGATGGCCGCGAAACTCTCGGCGTTTCCGAACCTGCGGATAATGACACGGACCACTGTGACCGGTGTTTATGACACGGGCACCTTCGGCGCGCTCGAGCGCGTGGCCCAGCACGTGACACCCGGGGGGGACGCGCCCCCCACCTGTTTCTGGCGCATCGTCGCAAAACAAGCGGTGCTGGCGGCAGGGGCGCTGGAGCGTAGCATGGCGTTTCCGATGAATGACCGGCCCGGTGTCATGTCGGCGGCTGCGGCGCGGACCTATCTCAACCGCTATGGGGTCAGTGCCGGGCAGAAAGTTGCGGTTTTCGCCAACAATGACGATGCGCATCGGACGGCAGCCGATCTGGCAGCGGCCGGTGTGAAGGTTGCAGCACTGATCGACACGCGCGAGGACGCCACGTCCGAAGGGGACTGGCCATTCTATCCCGGCGCTGAGGTGATCGAAACGCAGGGCCGTCGGGGGCTGGAAGGGGTCACCATTCGCAAGCCCGGCGGAAAGATTCTGCGGATCGGGGCCGAGGTGCTGGCGGTCTCCGGCGGGTGGAACCCGGCGGTTCACCTGACCTGCCACATGAACGGGCGACCGGTCTGGCGCGAGGATATCGCGGCGTTCGTCCCGGCCGAGGGGGCGGTGCCGGGGCTGATCCCCTGCGGTGCGGCGAACGGTGTCTTCACTACGGCGGGCTGTCTTACGGATGGTGTTAGGGCCGCGCGCGAAGCGCTGGAGGCGCTTGGGCGGACGGCGAAACCTGTCGATATCCCCGAGGCGGACGAGACGGCTTATGCCCTGACCCCGAAATGGGCGGTCGAGGCACCGGGGCGGGCGTGGCTCGACCTGCAGAACGACGTGACGACCAAGGATATCGGGCTGGCGGCCAAGGAAAACTTCCGCTCGGTCGAGCATATGAAGCGGTACACGACGCAAGGCATGGCGACCGATCAGGGCAAGGGCTCGAATGTCACCGCGCTGGCGCTTCTGGCCGATGCCACGGGGCGCACGATCCCCGAGACCGGGACAACCACGTTTCGCCCGCCTTACGTGCCGGTGGCGATCTCGTCGATGGGGGCTGGCCACAGCCACAAGGGGTTCGCGCCCGAGCGTTTCACCACCAGCCATGCGGCCAGCGTCAAGGCGGGGGCACCGATGATCGAGGCCGGTCTGTGGTATCGGCCATCGTACTTTCCCGAACCCGGCGAGACGACGTGGCGCGAAGCCTGCGACCGCGAGGTGGGTATGGTGCGCACGGCCGTTGGGGTCTCGGATGTCTCGACGTTGGGCAAGATCGATATTCAGGGGCCGGATGCGGCGGCGTTTCTGGACTTTGTCTATACCGGCACCTTCTCAACGCTGAAGGAAGGGCGGGTGCGCTATGGCCTGATGCTGCGCGAAGACGGGCATGTCATGGATGACGGCACCACGGCGCGCCTTGGGCTCGAACACTATCTTATGACGACCACCACCGCGGCGGCGGGGCCGGTGATGGCGCATCTCGAGTTTGTGGCGCAAGGATTGCGGCCTGACCTGAACGTGCGCCTGACCTCGGTCACCGAGCAATGGGCGCAGTTCACCGTGGCGGGGCCGAAGGCGCGCGATGTGCTGAACACGCTTCTGGACGAGGACGTTACCGATGAAGTGATGCCCTTCATGTCGTGCCGGACCGTCACGGTCTCGGGCGTTCCGGGGCGGCTCTATCGCATCTCGTTTTCGGGCGAGCGCGGCTATGAACTGGCGGTGCCGGCGCGCTTTGGCACGTCGCTCTGGCGGCTTCTTGTGGCGCAGGCCGAAAGCTTCGGGGGCGGGCCTTACGGCATGGAAGCGCTCAACGTTCTGAGGATCGAAAAAGGGTTCATCACCCATGCCGAGATCCATGGGCGTGTCACCGCGTTCGATATCGGGATGCAGGGCATGATGTCCTCGAAAAAGGACTTTATCGGCAAGGCCGCGGCGGCACGTCCCGGCCTGATCGACCCGGAGCGCGAACGGCTGGTGGGGCTCAAGCCCAAGGACCCGACGCAGGAACTGACGGCGGGCGGTTTCCTGTTCAACGCGGGCGCCGATCCGGTGCGGGTGAATGCGCAGGGCTACACGACATCGGTCTGCTGGTCGCCAACTTTGGACAGCGCCTTGGGGCTGGGCTTCGTCAAGCGCGGTCCCGAGCGTTGGGGCGAAGAAATGCGCTTTGTCGATCACCTGCGAGGCAAGGACTTCGCGGTCGAGGTGACCGACACAGTGGCCTTCGACGAAACCGGGGGGCGGATGCGTGGCTGAGCTGATTGCATCGCTGGCGACCGAGGGGCGGCTGCCGCTTGAGATCGGGACAGTCGTGCTGGAAGACGCGCAGCCCGAGGCCATCACTTGGGTCGCCTATCTCGACCGCAAGAAAAGCGCTGTAACCCGGGCGCTTGGCGGCTTTCCGGGGCCGGGTGCGGTGGTTGACGTCAAGGCCGGGCGGGCGCTGTCGGTGGGCGCCGGGCAAGCGATGATCCTTGGCGCGCCGGTCGCCTGCGACGGGGCGGCGGTCGTGGACCAGTCCGATGCGTGGATCGTCGTCGCGCTTGACGGCGCGGATGTCCGGGATGTGCTGGCGCGCCTGACACCGCTGGACCTGCGCGACGAGGCGCTGCCCGAAGGCCGGACGGCACGAACCCTGATCGGGCATATGACCGCCAGCGTGACCCGTGTCAGCGCCTATCGCTATGAACTGATGGTGTTCCGGTCGATGACCGCGACGCTCTTGCACGAGGTCGAGCGCGCTATGACCCATGTTGCGGCCCGCCGCCGTCTTGGCGCGGAGTGAGATCTTTCCCGCTTCGCCTGTTCCGAAATATCCCGGGGGAATTGGCGCAGCCAATGGGGGCAGCGCCCCCTTGTTCCCGGCTGCCGCAGGCTAGATACTTGAAGCATGAGTCTGCCACCCGGTTTCCTTGACGAATTGAAATCCCGCACCTCGCTGGCGCAGGTGGTCGGGCGCAAGGTGACGTGGGACCAGCGGAAATCGAACCAGGGCAAGGGCGACCTCTGGAGCCCGTGCCCCTTCCATCAGGAAAAGACCGCCTCGTTCCATGTCGATGACCGAAAGGGGTTCTATTACTGCTTCGGCTGTCACGCGAAGGGCGATCTCTTCAGCTTTGTCCGCGAGACCGAGAATGTCGGGTTCATGGAGGCGGTCGAGATCCTGGCCCGCGAAGCCGGGATGCAGATGCCCGCCCGCGATCCCAAGGCGCAGGAGAAAGCCGACCGCCGCACCCAACTGGCCGAGGTGATGGAGCAGGCCGTGAGCTTCTTCCGGTTGCAGTTGAAAACCGGTGGGGCGGCGCGGGCGCGCGATTACCTGGCCGGGCGCGGGCTGGAGCAAAGCGTCCTCGACCGGTGGGAGATCGGCTTTGCCCCACCCGGATGGCAGAACCTTTGGGATCACCTGGCGGGCAAGGGCGTGGACGAGGAACTGATCCTTGCGGCCGGCCTCGCCAAAGCCTCGACCAAGGGCAAGAAACCCTATGACACGTTTCGCGACCGGATCATGTTCCCGATCCGCGACGCGCGGGGGCGGGCCATTGCCTTCGGTGGTCGGGCGATGGACCCGGATGACAGTGCCAAGTATTTGAATTCGCCGGAAACCGAGCTTTTTGACAAAGGTCGCAGCCTATACAATCACGGGCCCGCCCGCGAAGCCTCGGGCGCCCGCCCGCTGATCGTGGCGGAAGGCTATATGGATGTCATCGCCCTGTCGGAAGCTGGGTTCCCGGCCACCGTCGCGCCGCTTGGCACTGCCGTGACCGAAGATCAGTTGCAGCTTCTCTGGCGGATGCATGACGAACCGATCATCGCGCTGGATGGTGACAAGGCGGGCCTGCGCGCTGCGATGCGGGTGATCGATCTGGCCTTGCCGCTGCTGGAAGCCGGTAAGGCGCTGCGCTTCTGCCTGATGCCGGAAGGACAAGACCCCGATGACCTGATCAAGGCGCAGGGGCCGGGAGCGATGCAGAAGCTGATCGACCAGTCGATCCCGCTGGTACAACTTCTTTGGCGGCGCGAGACCGAGGGCAAGAATTTCGACAGTCCCGAGCGGAAGGCCGCGTTGGACCGCGAACTGCGCGACGCGATCATGAAGCTGAGAGACCCTTCGCTGCGGCGCCACTATGGCGAGGAGGTGAACCGGCTTCGGCGCACGCTCTTCGATGGCGCGCGGACCCAACAGAAGACCAAGTGGCAACCCCGCGGTGCGCGTGGCGCCCGGTTCGATGTCGCGAAACCGACGGTTGAAACCAAAGCAAGCTCGCTTGCTGCCACCAACGCCGCCTTTGACGAGCAGTTGAAAGAAGCGGTGATCCTCGCGACCTTGGTCACCCATCCAAACCTGATCGAGGACTTCGAAGCCGACCTTGAACGTCTGGAAACCACCCAAGCCGCGCACGAAACAGTGCGCCGCGCCCTGATCGGTGCCCAGACGCGCAGCCGGGACGAGATAGAAAGAGTTTGTGGTGCGGACGCTCTTGAAAAGCTCTTCCAGCCACGCCATGTCCGCATCTCTCCGGGCGTGCGCAACGTGGAAGATGCCGAAATGGCCGCGATGTCGGTGGCCGAGGAACTGGCCAAGCTTGCGGCACGCCGGGGCGCACGGTCCGAGATCGAGGACGCCGCGCGCGACATTCACGGGCTGGCTGACGAAGGGCTGACCTGGCGGTTGCGGCAGGCGTCCGAGGGACTGGCGGAAGCCGGCAAGGCCCGGCAGGGCGACAAGACGGAATATGATCTGGGCGCGAATGGCGCCCGGATGAACAGGGATGAAAAGCGGGATTTCGAAGCTCTGATCGAGCGAATCGACTATTCGAAGGGCGGACGCGGCGAGCGTAGCTGAAACCGCTCATTTGTTAGGAAATCCTTAAGCAGCGGGTTGCGATTCTGTGATTCGCACTAGATGATTCGTTACGGGGCGAATCACCACCTTGGCGGGAGTAGCGGATGGCTGCGAAGGACACCAACGACGACCAGAAGGCAGACGGCGACGAGACGGAAGTGCTCGACACCTCGCAAGCGGCCGTCAAGAAGATGATCGCTGACGCACGGGCAAAGGGCTATGTCACCTATGACCAACTGAACCGCGTGCTTCCACAAGACCAGGTTTCGTCCGAGAAAATCGAAGACGTGATGTCGATGCTTTCGGAAATGGGCATCAACATCATCGAAGACGAAGAAGCCGAGGAAGAAGAGGGCGACGGCAAGTCGACCGAGGTGGTCGAAGCCTCGACCAGCCGCGAAGTTGCGGTTGCCGCTTCCGAGACCGAGAAACTTGATCGCACCGACGACCCGGTGCGGATGTACCTGCGCGAAATGGGCTCGGTCGAGCTTCTGTCGCGTGAAGGTGAAATCGCCATCGCCAAGCGCATCGAGGCTGGCCGGAACACGATGATTGCGGGCCTCTGCGAAAGCCCGCTGACCTTCCAGGCGATCACCATTTGGCGCGAGGAACTTCTGAACGAAGACATCCTTCTGCGCGACGTGATCGACCTTGAAACCACCTTTGGCCGGTCGATGGGCGAAGACGACGACGAGGACGACAACACACCGGTTGTCGACACCTCGAACGTCGAAGCGACCGAGAAGAAGGACGAGGGGCCGGAGCTCGACGCTGACGGCAACCCGATCCAGAAGGACGAGGACGACGACGAGGATGACGCCGCCAACATGTCGCTGGCCGCGATGGAAGCCGCGCTGAAGCCGCGCGTGCTGGAAATCCTCGACCGGATCGCCAAAGACTACTCCAAGCTTTCCGACATGCAGGACAACCGCATGTCCGCGACGCTGAACGAAGACGGCACGTTCAGCGACAAGGAAGAGAAGAAGTACCAGAAGCTGCGGTCTGAAATCGTTGAGCTGGTGAACGAGCTTCACCTGCACAACAACCGGATCGAAGCGCTGATCGACCAGCTTTACGGCATCAACCGCCGGATCATGTCGATCGACTCGAACATGGTAAAACTGGCCGACCAGGCCCGGATCAACCGCCGCGAATTCATCGAGGAATATCGCGGCTATGAACTGGACCCGACATGGCTCGACCGGATGGGCGAAAAGACCGGTCGCGGCTGGACGACGCTGCTCGAGCGGTCGACCGCAAAGATCGAAGAGTTGCGCAACGACATGGCGACGGTCGGCACCTATGTCGGCGTCGACATCCCCGAATTCCGCCGCATCGTGCAGCAGGTCCAGAAGGGCGAGAAAGAAGCCCGTCAGGCCAAGAAGGAAATGGTCGAGGCCAACCTTCGTCTGGTGATCTCGATTGCCAAGAAATACACGAACCGCGGCTTGCAATTCCTTGATCTTATTCAGGAAGGCAACATTGGCCTGATGAAGGCGGTCGACAAGTTCGAATACCGCCGCGGCTACAAGTTCTCGACCTATGCGACATGGTGGATCCGTCAGGCCATCACCCGCTCGATCGCGGACCAGGCCCGCACCATCCGTATCCCGGTCCACATGATCGAAACGATCAACAAGCTGGTGCGCACCGGTCGCCAGATGCTGCACGAGATCGGCCGCGAGCCGACCCCGGAAGAACTGGCCGAAAAGCTGCAAATGCCGCTGGAGAAGGTTCGCAAGGTGATGAAGATCGCCAAGGAACCGATCAGCCTCGAGACGCCGATCGGCGACGAGGAAGACAGCCAGCTTGGCGATTTCATCGAGGACAAGAACGCGGTTCTGCCGCTGGACAGCGCCATTCAGGAAAACCTGAAGGAAACCACCACCCGCGTGCTGGCGTCGCTGACGCCGCGCGAAGAACGGGTGCTGCGCATGCGCTTCGGCATCGGCATGAACACCGACCACACGCTTGAAGAGGTCGGCCAGCAGTTCAGCGTGACCCGCGAACGTATCCGCCAGATCGAGGCGAAGGCACTGCGGAAGCTGAAGCACCCATCGCGGAGCCGGAAGCTGCGGAGTTTCCTGGATCAGTGAGTGATTGGTAGGCCCCGGTTGCGGGGCCACCAACCGGGACAAAGGCCCTTTGAAAGCTCGTATGCGCCGCGGTTTGGAGCTGGGCCGTCATTTTTTTAATCGCTTTCAATGTGTTAGAAGATGTTTTGAGCACGAATTCTTGAAAAGAATTCTGGCAGTTTTCTTTTCAAGAAAACGACGCCCAACCCCCATTAACCAAACCTTCACTCCGCCGGTGCACACCGCACCCCATGCAACACCCCCAACGTCCCGATATCACCGGAAAGACCGTCTTTTTCACCATTCGGCTGAAAGACCGCACGTCCGATCTGCTGACCCGCGAAATCACCACGCTCCGCCACATCGTTTCGGAAACCCGCCGCATCCGGCCTTTCCAGATCGATGCCTGGGTTGTGCTGCCCGACCATATGCATTGCGTCTGGACGCTGCCCGATGGCGACGGCGACCATGTGCACCGATGGCGGATGATCAAGGGCCGGTTCGGGCGGACGGTGGCGCTCAACCCCGAGAACGGGCTCTCTCCCACCCACAAGTTCGGGCTCTTCAACCGCAAACTGCGCGAGTTCCGGATTGAAACCCAGTGGGATTGGGAGGCGGCCGTGACCTATTGCTGGAACGATCCGGTGAAGCATGGGCTCGCCGAAACACCGGGCGATTGGCCCTATTCCTCGTGGCACCGCGATCATCTGCGCGATGTTACCGTGAAACCGGCCGAGGAAGGCTTTGGTCTGATGGCCAGTTGAGGCTAGGGTGACCCTGACAGAGGAGGGTTGCCCCATGTTCGATCTCGCCATTCCGGAAACCGAAGTTCAGACGCTGGACCAGTTGATGGCAAAGCTGCCCGGCTTTCTTGCCAAGGCGCCCAAAGATGCCGGCACGCTCGACATGATCGTCATGCGCCCGGCCGAAGGCGAGCGCGTCCTGCCCGCCAGTTTCGAGGTTTCGGCCGAGAAAGGCGTGAACGGCGACCATTGGAAAGGCGGGTCGGGCTATGCGCTGGACGATGGCTCGGGCGATCCGGATGCGCAGATCTGCATGATGATGTCAGGCTGCATCGAAGCCATCGCGGGCCCCCGCGAAAACTGGGCCCCGGCGGGTGACAACTTCTTCCTCGACATGGATCTGACGCCGGCCAACATGCCGCCCGGCACCCGGTTCGCCATAGGCTCGGCCGAGTTTGTCGTGACGGAGCTGCCGCATAATGGCTGCCAGAAGTTCATCGATCGTTATGGGCGCGACGCCTGCCTTTTCGTGAACACCGGCAAGGGGAAAGAACTGCGCCTTCGCGGGATCTATGCTCGCGTGACCAAGGACGGCACGGTGTCCGTAGGCGACAGCGTGCGCAAGCTTTGATCGCTTCACAATCGCGCCCCGATCCGGCACTCTTGCCCTGACCAATCAGGGGGGACGACCCATGTCACTCTTTTCCAAGCTCTTCGGCGGAGGCGCGGCGCCCGAGCCGGAAACGACCAGCTACGAAGGGTTCACGATCACGCCCAACCCGGCGCGCGAAGGCAGCCGGTTCCGCATTGGCGCGACGATCGAGAAAGAGGGCAAGACCCACCACCTGATCCGCGCCGACATGCTGGAATCGCTGGACGAGGCGAACGAGGCGTCGATCCGCAAGGCCAAGCAGATGATCGATGAACAGGGCATGCGGCTTTTCGGGTAGCCCGATGTGGCGGCTTGCCTTCTGCTGGTTTGTTGGGCCCTCGGTGGCGCTGGCCTGTGCGCCGGGCGAGACGCGCCATTTCTTCTGCACCTTCCAGAACGGCACCAAAGAGGTTGAAGTCTGCCATGACGACCGGACGGCCCGCTACCGGTTCGGCGCAACGGGCCGCGCGCCCGATCTGACCATCGAACAGGATGTGGCCCGTCTGGCCTATACGCCATGGCCCGGCATCGGTCGCACCATCTGGGAGGAGGTCGCCTTCGAGACCGCCGGTCACCGCTATACCGTCTTTGCCAGCATCGACCGGGCCCCACCTGCCGATGGGGCAGACGACATCGTTGTGACCGTTTCGGGCGGTATTGTTGTAGCACACGGGGAGGACAGCCTTGCAACTCTCACATGCGATCCCGGCTCGGTCGCGTTCCCGTGGAGTACGGAACTGTTTGACGCCAAGGAGGCTGCGGGCATGTGCTACGATCCCACGACTCGCAACTGGTCGGCTTGCGTCTCAAACAACTGATCCCCGAAAGGAGGGGGTATGAATGATTTGTGAGCGACCAAACGCCCCGGATTTGCTAGAGAATTTGGGGAGGCGGATAGGTCTCAGGCTGGATGTGTTTTTAGGGCATTGCGACCCTGTAAAGGAGCTTAGCCTTCGCCTGTTT
>JAJDUZ010000019.1 GCA_022826385.1 Silicimonas sp. | reverse complement strand
TGTTTGCAATCAGCAACAGGGCGGGCAAAGCCGAAACGGGATCACGCAATCACTGCCGAAAAAGCCGAACCCGGTCCCGGATGACGTGCCGGCACGTCAAACACCGCGTCAAAACCCGCAGAGAAAAAATTAGCCGTGGGTCCATGTGGGCACCCTAACAGGTCTTGCGCGCAGGGTCAGCGTTTTCGTGGCCGCGTCACGAAGGCTTGAGGACGTGGAAGCTTGTGCCAGAGGCGTTCAGGCTGCGCTCTTCCACAACCTCGAACCCGCGGTTCCGAAACACCTGCAAGGGCGTGTCTTCGCTCTGACCTCCGAACACCGGAACACCCTGCCCGAACCGTACCGGCTCAATCGTCAAATGGACCGTATCAATGGCCCCGTGGGCCAGAAACCAGTCATGCACGCGGGTTCCGCCCAGGATCAAGCCACGCGTTAACGGGCGCACTGTTGCCACGATCTGTGCCAGATCAGCGGGTGTCGCGCCCTCGGGGTCCAGCCAGACCTGTGTGGGACGTTGCCATCCCGCCACCCGGCTCGAAAAGACAATCCGGTGCCGGTCCGGTTTGTCCGCCGCTTCATGGGTGTTGCGGCCCATGATGCTCCAATCTGCCGCATCGATGTCGGCAAAGAACAAGGCCTGTTCCTCGGCGCTGGCCCATGTCGCGGTCGAGACGTCGGTCGCCGGCGAAATCAGCGCATCCGCCGATGTGGCGACGGTCAGGGTGAAAACAGGGCGGTCCATAAGCCCCGCATAGGCCGTTGCGCCCGGCCCTGCAATCGTGGTCAATTTGTCCGCAAGGGAGGACCTGCAATGAAAGAAGGTTGGCGTTGGTACGGGCCGAAGGACCCGGTGCCGCTTGCGCATATCCGGCAAGCCGGGGCGACGGACGTGGTCACGGCACTGCACGAGATCTATGACGGGCGCGTCTGGCCGGTCGAAGACATCAAGGCGCGGCAAGCCGAGGTGGCCGAAGCAGGCCTGACATGGAGCGTTGTCGAGAGCATTCCCGTCCCACAGGCGATCAAGACCGGCGGACCTGACGCCGAAGCCGCGACCCATCGGTTCATCGACACGATGCGCAACGTGGCGGCCTGCGGGATCGAGGTGATCTGCTACAACTTCATGCCGGTCGTCGACTGGACTCGCACCGATCTGCGCTATCCGGCCCCGAATGGCGGGCTGGCCCTGCGCTTCGATCCGGTGGCCTTCGCGGCCTATGACCTTTGCGTGCTGAAGCGCCACGGGGCCGACGCCGACTATGACGACGCAATGCAGGCCGAGGCGGCCAAGTACCATGCCGCGATGTCGGAAACCGAGATCGACACGCTGGAGAAAACCATCATCGCGGGCTTGCCGGGGGCCGAAGGGCACCACACCCGCGAGGGCATCCGGGCCCTGATCGCCGAGTATGACGGCATGGGGCAGGACGACCTGCGCGCCAGCCTGATCGCGTTCCAATCCGCCATCATGCCGGAAGCCGACGCCTTGGGACTGCGGATGGCGATCCACCCCGACGATCCGCCATGGCCTCTCTTCGGGTTGCCGCGGGTGGTCAGCCAGATGTCTGACTACGACGCCCTGTTTGCCGCGAACCCAACTCAGGCCAACGGCGTGACCTTCTGCACGGGGTCGCTCGGCGCACGCGGCGACAACGATCTGGCGACCATGTTGACCAAGCTGGCGCCCCGCGTGCATTTCGCGCATCTGCGCAATGTGAAACGGGAAGCGGGTGGCGCGTTCTTTGAAGCCGATCACCTGGAAGGCTCGACCGATATGGTCGAGATCGTGGACCTGCTGCTGGCCGAAGAAACCCGGCGGACACGCGAAGGCAGGCCCGACACAGCGATCCCGATGCGCCCAGATCACGGGCACCTTTTGCTGGACGACATCGAGAAAGAGACCCTGCCCGGCTATTCGGCCATCGGTCGGCTGAAAGGTCTGGCAGAACTGAGGGGCGTCATGCACGGATTGGAGAGACGACATGGGTGAGTTTTCCGGCAAGGTCGCCGTGGTGACCGGATCAAGCGGCATCGGCCTTGGCGCGGCGCTGCACTTCGCCCGCGAGGGCGCCACCGTCTTTGTCTGCGGCAACGACCCCGACCATAACGCAACGGCGCGCGCCGCTGGCGACGGCTTGGCCTTCGACGTGGCCGAGGTCGATGTATCGATCCCCGAGCAGGTTGAGACGTGGATCAGCCAAGCCGCCGAAGCGGCTGGAGGCATTGACTTTCTTGTTAACTCGGCCGCCGTCCAGACCTATGGCACGACAGAAACCACGGATGTTGATCACTGGAACCGGGTGATCGGTATAAACCTGACATCGTACTACCTGACCTCGCATTTCGCCTATCCGCATATGAAAGCCCGCGGCGGGGGATCGATCGTTCATGTGGCCTCAGTCCAAGGGCACGCCAACCAGAACGCGGTGTTGGCCTATGCCACGTCGAAAGGCGGGATTCACGCGCTGGTGCGGGCACAAGCCGTCGATGCCGCAAAGGACAACATCCGGGTCAACTCGATCAGCCCGGGATCCGTGCGGACCCCACTCCTGGAGTTTGCCGCGCGCACGGTGGTCGGCGACGGCGGCGACATCGAGGAGGCCATCGCGGGGTTCGGTGCGGCCCACCCGATGGGACGGGTCGGCACGATCGAGGAGACCAGCAACCTCATCGCGTTCCTGTGCAGCGACAAGTCGGGCTTCTGCACGGGCGGTGATTTTCTGATCGATGGCGGGCTGACGGCGGGGATTGGCGTCTGAGTTCACGCCTTGCACCAAGCGCCAAAGAAGTCTGCCGGGCCTCCGATCAAACCACTGACACAAACCGGCCTGGTGCAACGGTATCTTAACCACCGGGCTGCACCATGAGGGGAGAGGGTCCGAGTGGGGGTGAGGGGTGCCTGATGAGGGTGTGGGAGAAGGTCCGGTTCAGACTTTGGGCGCCGCCTTCGTCTGTCAAAGCCAGACAGACCAAGGACTAATCGCCCAGCGTCTTCAGTGCCTTCTTCGCGCGACCCGCAACGGACTTGCGCGTGTCCCGCGACAGCCTCTCCAAATGCGGGCGCAGCCACACGGCCAACCCGGCATCGTCCCTGGCCCAGCCGCTCAGAACGTCAATCGACGTGTTCAACACGATCCAGTCGTCATGCTCCGCCAGGTTCCGTTGCACCAGGGCCCGCGCCTTTTCAAACTGAGCCTCCGTCATCTCGGTCGCGCCTTCGCGAAACAGGATCGCAAGCGTCCATTGCGCCGAGGCTTGGTCAAGCTGACCGATCTCGTCGATCAACCTGTCGAAATAGGGAACGATCAGGTCAGGCCGCGCCACCTGAACGCGCTTCATCGCGCTCGAGACACGAAGCCGGACCACCTCGTCCTTGCTGCCGTAACACGCATAAAGCTCCGCCAACCGATCCGGGTCGGCCAAAACCGCCTCCACCACGTCTTCCGTGCGCCCCAGCGAATTCGGGTGCCCGCCCGACAACATGGTCTCGAAGGCGTCAGCCATCGCCGGACCCGTCCCAGCGCGGGAAACGCTGGCGCTTCGCCGCCACATCCCAATCGATGTGGTTGCGCACATATTCGTTCGAGGCATCCCGCGGCGGGTTATAGTCCCAATGCTCGGGCGGCCCGGCTTCCATGGCAGCATGCAGGGCCCGGCGGCTCTTCTGCGTGGCGATCACATCCGCCCGCAACTGTTCGCTGTCCCAACGACGTCGTACCTCGTCCGCAAACGCCGCCGCCGCGTCGGCATAGGCCGGATCGGCGGCCCGGTTCACGCGTTCCTCGGGGTCGATGGCCAAATCATAGAGTTGTGGTGGGTCGGGGTCGCAATGCACGTATTTCAAGTTCCCCCGGCGGATCATGAACACCGGGTAACCCGTCATTTCCGCGCAATATTCCCCGATCGCTTCATCCACGGGGTCCTCCTCGCCGCGTGCCAGTGGCATCAGGCTTCGCCCATCGATCGGCGCGCCGAACATATCAGGTGTACCGCCGACCGCATCGACCAGTGTCGGCAGGATATCCACCAGCGAGCACGCGTTGGGCGCAACGCCCGGCACCGCGCCAGGCCCCGCGATGATCAGCGGAACGCGGGCCGAGGGCTCGAAGAAGTTCATCTTGTACCAAAGCCCGCGCTCGCCCAGCATGTCGCCATGGTCCGCCGTGACAAGGACCAGCGTGTTGTCCAGCTCGCCAATATCTTCCAGCGCCTGCAACATCGCGCCCAGCTTGCTGTCGAAATAGCTCACATTGGCCAGATACCCGCGCCGCGCGCGCCGGATCTCGTCGTCGCTCAAAGTGATGTCCGACGCCTCGATCCCGTCCAGCACACGGCGCGAATGCGGATCCTGCTCGTCCAGCGGAAGCACATGCGCCGGCATGTCGATCTCGTCATCCGAATAGAGGTCCCAGAACTCCGGCTTCGCAACATACGGATCATGGGGGTGCATATAGCTTGCGACCAGCAGGAAGGGCGCCTCATCCCCGCCTGCCCGGTCGCGCCCGCGGTCGATCAGCCAACGGCGCGCGGCATACTCGACCTCGTCGTCATAGTCGGTCTGGAATGTCGCAATCGCGGGTCCGGCCTCGGTGACGGCAGACATGTTGTGATACCAGCTGTCGATGCGTTCATCGGGGGCTTCCCAATCCGGGGTCCACGCGAAATCGGCCGGATAGATGTCGGTGGTCACCCGTTCCTGAAACCCGTGTTTCTGGTCCGGGCCGACGAAATGCATCTTGCCCGAGAGACAGGTCTTGTACCCCAAAGCCCCAAGGTAATGCGCGAATGTCGGAATGCTTGCCCGAAACTCGGCCGCGTTGTCATAGGCCGCGATCCGGCTGATCAGCTGACCGGACATGAAAGCAAATCGCGCGGGCGCACAAAGCGGCGAGTTCGAATAGGCCGCATCAAACCGCATGCCGCGCGCCGCAAGCGCATCCATATGCGGGGTCTTGGCCACGCCATGCCCATAAGCACCGGTCCAATGCGGGGCCAGTTGGTCGGCCATGACGATGACGATATTCGGACGCATGCCCGCCCCTCCCCTGTTGTTACCGGCATCCTTGCGAAAACTGCCGCAACTGACCAGCCCTTCCGAAAGAAACCGCTTGCCCTTGGGGCAAGAGTCAGCAGGATTGAGGGCAATAAGCGGCAGACCCGCCCAAGCGGCGCAGGTCGGACGAAAACACGGGGAGATCCAAACATGAAACGCACACTCGCAACCACCACCGCGATCCTTCTGGCCTGCAGCGCGCACGCCGCCGATCTGGGCGCAACCGACGAGCCGATCAAGCTTGCCATCAACGAATGGACGGGCCAGCACGTGACCACGCATGTCGCGGGCGAGATGCTGAAGGCGGCGGGTTATCAGGTCGAATACGTCACCGCGGGTATGATGAACCAGTTTCAGGCCATTGCCGACGGCGACATCAGCGCCACGCTGGAGATCTGGTCGTCCAACGTTTCGGACGAATATGCCAAGAAGATCGAGGAAGGCTCGATCGTCGAGATCGGCGATCTCGGCCTCGATGCAAAGGAAGGCCTCGCCTACCCGGCCCACGTGGCCGAACTTTGCCCGGGCTTGCCCGCTTGGGAAGCCTTGAAAGACTGCGCGGGCGTCTTCGCCACCGCTGAAACCCTGCCGATGGGTCGCCTTGTCGACTATCCGGCCGATTGGGGCACACCGGGGGCCGAGCGGATGGCGGGCTTCGGTTTGCCCTTCAAAGCGGTCCCGGCGGGCTCGGAAGGCGCCCTGATTGCGGAAATGCGTGCTTCGACCGAGAAGAAGTCGCCTCTGTTCCTGGTCTTCTGGCAACCGCATTGGGCGATGTCGGCCTATGACGTGCAATTCGTTGACGTGCCTGTTGGCAATGACGATTGCTTCAACGATGCCAGTTGGGGCCCGAACCCAAGCGCCACGATGGATTGTGGCTTCTCGCCCACGCGCATCTTCAAAGCGGCTTGGTCCGGCATGGAAGACAAGTGGCCAGCCGCACACGAGATCCTCTCGAACTATCAGCTCGCCGTCGAGGACGCGCAGCCCATGATGGGCGCGATCGATGTGGACGGTGGCTCGGTCGAAGACGTGGTTGCCGCCTGGATGTCCGAAAACGAAGGCAAGTGGAAGCCGGTCGTCGAGGCTGCCACGCAGTAAGTCCATGCAAGACGGACCAGCCCTTGCCGTCGAAGACCTCTGGCAGGTCTTCGGCGCCGACGCCGCATCGGTTTTCAAATCCGTGCATGCGGAACGCGCCAGCGCCTCGGCCACGGCAGAGGCCCTGAAAGCCAAGGGGCTGATCCCCGCCGTGCGCGGGGTCAGCTTCGACGTCGCACCGGGCGAGTTGTTCGTGGTCATGGGGCTCTCGGGGTCGGGCAAGTCGACCCTGATCCGCAGCATCTCGCGGCTGGTCGAGCCGACTTCGGGGCGCATCCTGCTGGAAGGCGAGGATATTCTTGCCGCCAACACCCGCCGCATGACCGAGTTGCGGCGCAGCACCATCGGCATGGTGTTCCAGCATTTCGGCCTCTTCCCGCATATGACGGTGATCGACAACGTCGCCTTCCCGCTGAAAGTCGGCGGCATGAGCCGGGCCGAACGCCACGCCAAGGCGCGCCCCATCCTCGAGATGGTGGGCCTTACGGGGCGCGACGACGCCTATCCGCGCGAGTTGTCGGGCGGGCAACGCCAGCGTGTGGGCATCGCGCGGTCGCTGGCCGGGGATTGCAGTGTCTGGTTTCTGGACGAGCCTTTCTCGGCCCTTGATCCCCTGATCCGACGCCAGTTGCAGGACGAGTTCCTCGATATTCGGAAGCGGCTCAACACGACGATTGTCTTCATCACCCACGACATCGCCGAGGCTCTGAAACTGGCGGACCGCATCGCCATCATGCGCGACGGCGAAATCGTCCAGATCGGCACACCGGCGGAAATCGTCCTGAAACCGGTCGATGATTACGTGCGCGACTTCGCCCGTGACGTGGCCCGCGGCCGTCACGCCAAGGTCGGCTCGGTCATGCGGGCGGACACGGGCGGTATTGGCCCGGATGATCCCGGTCTGACGCCCGAGATGACACTGGAAGACGCGCTGGCCTCGTGCATGACGCTTTACGAACCGGTGCCGGTGCGCGACGCCTCGGGCACGCTTCTGGGCGTGGTCCATCCCGGTGATCTGGCCGCGGCCCTACAGGCAGACAGCGCATGACCGAGGCGACGGCGCCGGAACGGTCCGCCCTGCCCCTGACGCCCGGGCTGACCGCCGCCCTGCTGACGCTTCTGGTGGGCGCGCTTTGTCTTTTGCTACAACCCTATGCGCCGTGGCTGATCGCCTATCCGGCAGGTTGGACCCTGCCCGCGACCGAATGGGTCGGCGGGGGGCTTGAGACCATCCTGAACACGATCAAGCCGACGGTCCGTTGGTTCTCGTGGGCGATCTCGTTCCCGATGAGCTGGGCCAACTGGGTGCTGGCGGGCGCGCCATGGGCACTGGTGATCGGCACGATCACCGCCATCGGCTGGCACCTTGGCGGGTGGCGCATGGCGCTTTTGGGTCTTGTCGGATTCGGCTTTGTCCTGCTCTCGGGCTATTGGCGGGAAAGCATGAACACGCTCAGCCTTGTCGTCGTCTCGGTGCCGCTGGCCATGCTGCTGGGGGGCGCGATTGGCCTGCTGGCCAACGAGGTGCCCCGCCTTCGCAACCCCCTGCAAGTGGCGCTTGATGCCATGCAGACGGTGCCGACCTTTGCCTATCTGACGCCACTTCTGCTGCTCTTCGGCTTCGGGCCTGTCGTGGGACTTGTGGCGTCCGCGATCTATGCCGCGCCGCCGATGGCGCGCAACGTGATGCTTGGACTGGAACGGGTCGAGCCGGAAGTGAAAGAGGCCGGCATCATGTCGGGCGCGACACGCTTGCAGCAACTCATGCTGGTCGAAATCCCGGCCGCTGGGCGGCAGATCATGGTTGGCGTCAACCAGTGCCTTATGGCCGCGCTGTCGATGGTCATCATCGCCGCCGTGATCGGCGGGTTCGACGATATCGGCTGGGAGGTGCTGCTGACCATGCGCAAAGCACAGTTCGGGCAGGCGCTGCTGGCGGGCCTTGTCATCGTCACCTTTGCCATCGTCATCGACCGGATGTCGGCGCGCCTTGCACTGGAACGCGAGCGCTTCGATCCAAGGGTCAGCTGGGCGCTCTTCGGTGTCGGCGTAGCGACGGCGGCTGTCCTTGCCCTGACCGGCACCGCGACACCGCCCGATGGCATCTTTGCCGGTGCCGCCGACGCCGTCGACCAAACGCTGGGCACATTCACCGCGGCAAATGGCACAGCGCTCGACGCGATCAAGAACGGCGCGATGTTCTATGGGCTGCTGCCCCTGCGCATCGGCCTCGACGAAGCCGTGCTGCCCTTCACATGGGGGTTCCAGTGGACGCAATCGATGAGCCTCTGGCTCTTCGCCGCAGGTGCTCTTGCCGCCATGGCCGCGACGCTCACGGGCCGCGCGATGACCGGCGTCCATGTGCTGATCGGCGTTGGCATCCTTGAAACCGGTGTCGCCAACCTGCCCTGGCCCTTCGTGCTGGTCGCCGCGGCGGCTCTCGCATGGTCATCAGTCGGCCCCCGTTTCGCGGTCGTGACCGTATTGCTCCTTGGCACCATCCTTGTCTCGGGCCTCTGGGAGAGGGCGCTTCTCTCGCTCTATCTCTCGGGCAGCGCCGTCGCCGCCTGTGCGCTGGTGGGCGGCGCGCTCGGGCTGCTGGCTGCTGTCTCGAAACCCGCATGGGCCATCCTGCGCCCGCTCTGTGACATGCTGCAGACGATCCCGCTTTTCGTTTTCCTTATCCCGGTCCTGATGTTCTTCCAGATCGGCGAGTTTAGCGCGTTCCTCGCCATCTGCGCCTATGCCATCGTGCCGATGATCCGCTATACCCGCGAAGGGCTGGTCACGACCCCGCCCGAGATGCTGGAAGCTGCGACGGCCAGCGGCGCAACGCGCGCGCAAATCATGTGGGACGTCCGCCTGCCCTATGCCGCGCCCACGGTTCTGTTGGGGCTGAACCAGACCATCCTTTATGCCTTCGCCATGCTGGTGATCGCCGCCCTGATCGGAACGACCGGGTTGGGTCAGTCGATCTATCTGGCCCTTGGGCAGGCCGATGTCGGGCTGGGGGTCAGCGCGGGCGCGGCCATGGCTATTCTGGCGTTCATTGCGGACCGACTGGTGCAGGGCTTTGCGGAAGACCGACGGCGCGTGCTGGGACTGTCCTGAGCGCAATGCAGAAAGGGAAACAGGGTTAACGCCGGTCTTGGCCTGTTTTGCAAAGCCTTGAACGAACAACCAATCGCGACCACTGCGGTCCAACCCCCGGAACCAGATCAACCGGACCACCGGCTTTAACGGCAAATTAACTCTCCGCGCGCTAAAATAACGGGTGGATGGGAGGGGTGTTACCCCCTGATTTCTAACGATTCGAACCCAGCGTCAGACCGTCACCGCGGCCAGAAGATCGTCCCGCTCGATCTCGCCGGACCGCCCTGACATCTTCACCGACCCGCGCTCGAGCACGAGGAACCGGTCCCCCAGATCGAAGGCAAAGTCGAAGAACTGCTCGACCAATACGATTGCCATGTCGCCCCGGTCGCGCAGCAGGCCGATCACCTCGCCGATCTGTTGAATAATGTTGGGCTGAATGCCCTCGGTCGGCTCGTCCAACAGCAAAAGCCGGGGTTTGGTAACCAAGGCCCGCGCAATCGCCAGCTGCTGTTGCTGCCCACCCGACAGGTCGCCGCCACGCCGCCCCAGAAACTGCTTCAGGATCGGGAACAGGTCGAAGATCTCTTCGGGGATACGGCGCTCGGATTTCGGCAGGCAGGCAAAGCCTGTCTCAAGGTTTTCCTGCACCGTCAGGAAGGGGAAGATCTCGCGGCCCTGCGGCACGTAAGCCACCCCCTTCTGCGCCAGCGCATGGGCGGACACTTTGCCAATCGCCTCGCCCCCCAGCGTATAGGTTCCGGCACTTCTGGGATGCGACCCCGAGATCGCTTTCAACAGGCTGGTTTTGCCCACACCATTGGTACCCATGACGCAGGTCACTTCACCCTGCGCCGCCTCCAGATCGATCCCATAGAGGATCTGGCTGCCGCCATAATGCAGCGTCAAGCCGTCAAGTGTCAGCAGATTATCGGCCAAGATACACCTCGATCACTTGCGCGTCCGATGTCACGTGGTCAATCGACCCTTCGGCCAGAACCGACCCTTCGTGCAGCACCGTCACCCGGCAGTCCAGACGGCGAACGAACTCCATATCATGTTCAACCACGACCACGGCCCGCGTCTTGGCGGCCTCGACCAACAGGTCGGTCGTATGCTCGCGTTCGGTCGGCGTCATGCCGGCTGCTGGTTCGTCGACCAGCAAAAGCTTCGGGTCCTGCGCCAGCAACATGCCGATCTCCAGCCACTGCTTCTGGCCGTGGCTCAACTCGCCCGCCTTCCGCGCCAGCGCCCCGGAGAGGCCGATTTCTGTCGCCAGTTCCTCGACCCGCGTTTCATCCTCGGCGCTGGCCTTGAAGCGCAGAACCGAGAACGGGTTGCGGCTCTTCCTCAGCGCCAGCATCAGGTTCTCGGCCACGCTTTGATCTTCGAACACGGTAGGGCGCTGGAACTTCCGCCCGACACCCGCCTGCGCGATCTTGCTTTCAGACATCGCCAGCAGAGACTGCGACTTGTCCCCCCAAAGGACACGCCCCTCATCCGGCTTGGTCTTGCCGGTGATGATGTCCATGAAGGTCGTTTTGCCCGCCCCGTTCGGCCCGATCACCGCACGCAACTCGCGCTCGCCGATTTCGAAGGACAGATTGTTAATCGCCTTGAACCCGTCAAAGCTGACGGACACGCCCGAGACTTCCAGAAGTGTGCTCATGTCTCGGCCTCCTTCTCGCGCAGCGCCCCGGCATCCGGCCCCAGATCAGCGCCGTGCCGGTCGGGCGTGGTCTTCGATGTCAGAAGATCGAACAGCCCCCCGATGCCCTTCGGTGCAAAAAGCGTCACCGCAACGAAGGACAGGCCCAAAAGAACCGTCCACCAGTTCACCCATTCGATGGTGTAGAAACCAAGGTTCACATCCGGTGCCTGACCGCCGGTGAACCAAGTCGACAGAAGCGACACGAACGCCGCCCCGATCACCGCGCCATAAAGCCGCCCGCGCCCACCAATGGCGACCCAGACCGCCAGATAGATCGAGGCGATCGGCGCAATCTCGGCCGGGTTGATAATGCCGGCCTGCGGGTAATACAGCGCGCCCGCGATCCCGGCGAGGATGGCGGTGAAGGTGAAGATGAACAGCTTATAGGCCTCGACCGGATAGCCCAGGAACCGCACCCGTGCCTCGTCGTCGCGGATCGCCCGGATGACCGAGCCGAACTTACCCGAGACGATGGCAACAGACGCCAGATACCCCAGCCCCAGCGCAAGCGCCGAGGCCCAGAAGAACCAGATCGACACCGTTGATTGCGGCACGTCATCCAGACCCGGCAGGTTCTGTAGCCCCGACAGGCCATTGTTGCCACGCAGCCCGCTGTCATTCTGGAAAAGATAGAGCGACAGCGCCAGCGTCATCGCCTGCGTCAGGATCGAAAGATAGACACCTGTCACCCGGCTCCGGAACGCCAGCCAGCCAAAGACCAGCGCCAACAGCCCCGGCACAAGGATCACCGCCAGAAGCTGCAGCGTCAGCGAATGCGAAACAGCCCAGATTGGCGGAAATTCCGACGCGCCCACCACGCCGAAGATCTGTGTGGCAATGCCGTCGGATATCTCCTGCGCGGTCGGCGGCAGTGCCTGGTTCGCAAGGCTTTCGATCACGATCAACTCGGTCCGGGCATACATCAGCCACATCCCGATCGCGTAGCCACCGATCCCGAAAAACGCCATATGCCCAAGCGAGAGGATGCCGCAATAGCCCCAGACCAGGTCCATCGCTAAGGCGACAAGGCAAAGGCACAGCGTCTTGCCCAATGTTTTGACGAAACTGGTCGAGATCATCCCGATCCCGAAGCCTTCCGACAGCACCGTCACACCAACCGTGAACAGCGCCAGGCAGCCGAGGAAGATCAACAACGAAGGGTACTGCATCACCAACGGCTTTCGCCGGATCGCCCCCGTGGCGGAAACGTCTGTCATGCCCGTCCCCTTCGCCTGTTTGCAAATATCCCCGCCGGAGGCACAAAACTCTTGGAAAGAGTTTTGACCGATTTCTTTGCAAGAAATCGCATGATCACGCCTCCGCCGCGCGGCCCTTCAGGGCGATGATGCCCCGCGGCCGGAATTGGATGAAAAGGATGATGAACAGGATCATGTAAGTCTGCGCCGCCAGCGTGTTCGACGGGTTCAGCCACTCGATCCCCTTCTGCAGTGTGCCGACCAGCGACGCGCCCAGAAGCGTGCCCCAGATGTTGCCGACACCGCCGACCACAACTGTCATGAAGGCCTGCACGATGTAATCGGCCCCCATCTCCGAGGTCACCTTGGCATAAAGCCCGATCGCCACCCCGGCGATCCCGGCAATGCCCGACCCGAAGCCGAAGGTCAGCATGTTGATCTTGTCGGGATTGATCCCCATCGACGCCGCCATGCGCGGGTTCTGGGTCACGGCGCGCACTTCCAGACCCAGCCGTGTCCTGTTCATGACGAACAGGAACAGTGCCAGGAACAGCAGCGCCAACACGAAGATCGCGATCCGGATATAGCTGATCGAAACAATGTCGTTGAAGACCAGCGACCCGTCCAACCAACCGGGTGCCGTCAGCGGGCGCGCCTGCGTGCCAAAGATGTTCTTCGCGATCTGCTGCAATGCAATCGAGATCCCGAAAGTGGCCAGCAGCGTCTCCAACGGGCGATGATAGAGATGGCGGATCACCAACCGCTCCATCAGCACGCCCGCCCCGAAGGTCACCGCGAAAGCCAGTGGAATGGCAAGGATGATCGACAGGGTATGGTCCGGCACGAATTGCTGGACGACGAAGCCTGTGTAAGCGCCCATCATGATGAACTCGCCATGCGCCATGTTGATGACCCGCATCACACCAAAGGTGATGGCCAGACCGATGGCGGCAAGAAAATAGATCGACGCCAGCGACACCGCGTCCAGTGCAAGGTCCGCCGTCTGGTTCAGCGCGACCTTGGTCTCGATCCCCGTCAGCACCGCCGCCGCGGCAAGCGCGACCGCGGGCGACGCCGCCGTGTAGCGTTCGAAGAAAGTGAAGCTGCCCAGCGTCTCGTCCACTTCCGCTTCCGTCGCCACGGCATCCACGACCCCATCGCGGGCTAAGGCGGCATAGGCCAGATCGCGCGCCTCTTCACTGTCGAGGCTCGCCACCTGCACGCCGGCCACGGTGCCGTCCGAGATATTGGCGATCAATGCCTCGCGCTTGTCGTCACGGCTGATCCGCGGCTTGGCAAGCTCGGCGGCCACCAGAATGTCATAGGCCGCTTCCCGGCTCAGCGCCTCGGAACCGGGGGTCAGAACGCGCACCACGTCGTCGCCCTCGGGCGCGGCTTCGGCGGCTTCGACGCGCACGGCAACAAGCGGGTTCAGGGCAGCCCGGACATCGACGCCCAGATCGCCTGCAAAATGATTGATCGCGTCGATCCGTTCCTCGTCGCTTTCGCCGAACTCGATGGTCAGCAGCCGCTCGAGCCGGGCCATGCGGGCGGCAATGTCGGGGTTCTCTTCCGCCTCCATCACGTCACGAAGCGCGGCAAGATGGGTGTCCTCGGCATCACGTTCAATCGCGTCGAGGGCGCGGTTCCGCGCGGCAACGCTGGGGTCCTGCAGTTGGAACTTGACCAAGGCGGCCCCGATCAGACCGCGAATGCCACTGTTGGGTTTGAGTTGCTTCAGATCGCGCTTGGCAACCTCGCCGATCACCTCGCCCGTGGCGATGTCGATCATCCGCTCGGTCTTGCTGTCGACCTTTTCAGTGTAAACGAACAGCCCGGTTTCCTTAATGACCCAAAGCTCTTTCGCCTGCCATTTTTCCAGCACTTCCGGCGCTTTCGGCAAGCTGCTGCTGCCAAGGGCATCGATGGCTGGGCCAATGGTCTTGCGCGAGGATTTGGCGATGATCTCGCCATGCTCCTGCAAGAGTTGCTGGATTGGCGCGTCTGCGTTCTGTGCAAGGGCTGGCAGGGCCAGAACCGTCAGAAGCACCGACGCGATACCGATGTAGAACCGACGCAGAACCGACATGGTATTTTCCATCCCCCTCAGACAGTTAGGGGGCGATTTTCACCGCCCCCCGGTTGGTCGATTAAGACCTGATTAGTAGTTCGACTTGATCTGTACGCAGGTCGAGGTTTCGGTGTTGTACATACCGCAGCCCAGTTCCTGCCAATCGGACTTCAGAACCGCCGATTCCGGCAGGAAGTCGGTCCAGGCGTCGCCCGGCACTTCTTCGGTCTGGCTGATGATGTCGAACTGACCATCTTCCTGGATTTCACCGATCAGAACCGGCTTCGCCAGGTGGTGGTTCGGCAGCATGACAGCGGTACCACCGGTCAGGTTCGGGAACTCCTGCCCGTACATGGCCGTCCGCACAGCGTCGACATCGGTGGTGCCAGCAGCTTCAGCCGCGTTCACCCACATGTTGAAGCCGATATAGTGCGCTTCCATCGGGTCGTTGGTCACACGCTCTTCGCCCATGCGCTCTTTCCATGCGGCGACCCACTCTTCGTTGGCATCCGATTCAGCCGACTGGAAGTAGTTCCAAGCGGCCAGGTGACCGACGAGGTTCGAGGTGTCGAGACCGGCCAGTTCTTCTTCACCAACCGAGAAGGCCACAACCGGGATGTCGTCGGCGCTGATGCCGGCGGCAGCCAGTTCTTTGTAGAAGCCAACATTCGCGTCACCGTTGATGGTGCTGATAACACCGACTTTTTTACCGTCAGCGCCCAGAGCCACAACGTCAGCCACGATCTTCGACCAGTCCGAGTGACCGAACGGCGTGTAGTTCACGAAGATGTCCTCGGCCGGGATGCCCTTCTGCTGAAGGTAGCTTTCGAGGATGTTGTTCGTGGTGCGCGGATACACATAGTCGGTGCCGAGCAGCGCGAACTTTTCGACTTCCAGCTCTTCAAGGAAGTAATCGGTGGCCGGGATCGCCTGCTGGTTGGGCGCAGCACCGGTGTAGAAGACGTTCTTCGAGCTTTCTTCGCCCTCGTACTGAACCGGGTAGAAGAGCAGGCCGTTCAGTTCTTCGATGACCGGCAGAACCGACTTGCGCGAAACGCTGGTCCAGTTGCCGAAGATCACGTCGACTTCGTGAACGGTCAGCAGTTCACGGGCTTTTTCAGCGAAAAGCGGCCAGTCCGACGCGGGGTCGACAACGACAGCTTCCAGTTCACAGCCAAGGACACCGCCCTTTTCGTTCTGAATGTCCACGAGCATTTCCATCGTGTCTTTCAGAGTGGTTTCCGAGATCGCCATGGTGCCCGACAGTGAGTGCAGGACGCCTACCTTGATCGGGGCGTCACAGGCGAAAGCTGAAACCGTGCCAGCAAGCAGCGCGGCCGCGGAAGTTGCGAGAAGTTTGTGAGACATTCCAAATCCCTTTGCATGTCGCGCGGGCTGGTTGCCTTTTGGCATGGCATTTATCATATGCCCCCCACGCATCTTATTGTGCGAGTGCGATGGTGTTCAGGTTTGCAGTCCGGCGCCATCGCACGTTTTTGGTCGGACCATCGTCCGAGTCCGACTCATAGGCAGATCGCCCCGGAACGCCCATTTCTCGACCGCCTTCAGGTCCCAATATCCGCGCCATTGCCACTTTTTTGACCACAGCATCGCCAAGCGCCTTATTTATGTGCAGATGCCGCGCGCGAAGTCGGACTTGGCCCGGACACCCCCTTTCGCTATCGAGAGCGGGGGAGGATCGCGCACGTGTCAGAGCATTTCGATATCGCCGTGATCGGTGGGGGCAACGCCGCGCTCTGCGCCGCGATGACGGCCGCCGAAGCGGGCGCGCGGGTGATTATCCTTGAAGCGGCCCCGAAGCCCTATCGTGGCGGCAATTCGCGTCATACCCGGAACTTTCGCTGTATGCATCGCGGCCCGCTCGGCCCGCTGATCGAGAGCTATGAAGAAGACGAGTATCTTGCCGACCTCTTGAAAGTGACCGGCGGCAAGACCGATGAAGGTCTCGCGCGGATGGTCATTCGCACCTCGGAAGAATGCCTGCCGTGGATGGAAGCGCATGGCGTCAGGTTCCAGCCCTCGCTTTCAGGCACCTTGTCTCTGGCCCGCACCAATGCCTTCTTTCTGGGCGGCGGGAAGGCTTTGGTGAACGCCTACTACCGGACTGCCGCCAAATTGGGCGTTGAAGTCCGCTATGAGGCTAAGGTCACGCATCTGGCCTTCGACGACGACAAGGTGGCCGAGATCACCTATGAAACCGGCAACCAGACGCATCACATCACCCCCAAGGCGGTGGTGGTGGCCGCCGGGGGATTTCAGGCGGACCTCGACTGGCTTGCCCGCGCGTGGGGGCCGGCGGCCAAGAACTTCCTGATCCGGGGGACACCTTATAACAGGGGCGAGGTTCTGGCCGACCTGATGGATCAGGGCATCGAGCAGGTGGGCGATCCGACCCAATGTCACGCAGTGGCCATCGACGGCCGGGCACCCAAGTTCGACGGCGGCATCGTCACGCGGCTGGACTGCGTTCCGTTCTCGATCGTCGTCAACAAGAACGGCGACCGGTTCTATGACGAGGGCGAGGATGTCTGGCCCAAGCGCTATGCCATCTGGGGGCGGCTGGTTGCGAACGAACCCGACCAGGTGGGCTTTGCGATCATCGACAGCAAGGCGATCAACCTGTTCATGCCGTCCGTCTTCCCGCCGATCAAAGCCGACACATTGGACGAACTCGCAGCGAAGATGGACCTGCCCGCCGACCAGCTGCGAGCGACGGTCGACGGCTTCAATGCCGCCTGCGGTGAGACAGATGGCTTCATGCCGACCGAGCTGGACGGCGTCGCAACCAGCGGCCTGACCCCGCCTAAGACCAACTGGGCGCGCCCGATCGATACGCCCCCCTTCTATGGCTACAGCCTGCGGACCGGCGTGACCTTCACCTATCTCGGCCTGAAGGTGGATGACCGGGCGCAGTGCAGCATCGGCAACCGGCCCGTTCAGAACCTCTGGGCCGCGGGCGAGACGATGGCCGGCTCTATTCTTGGCCAAGGGTATCTGGCGGGGTTCGGCATGACGATTGGCACCGTCTTCGGGCGGATCGCGGGACGGGAGGCGGCAGCCCATGCAAACTGAGTTGATCGCGGAAGCCCGGCGGCAGGCCGAGATTTGCAACGCCTGCCGCTATTGCGAAGGCTTTTGCGCCGTTTTCCCCGAAATGCACGCTGACGGGACATTCTCGGATGGCGACATCACGCATCTGGCAAACCTCTGCCACAACTGCCGCGGCTGCTATTATGCTTGCCAATACACAGCGCCGCACGAGTTTGATCTGAACCTGCCCAAGGCACTGGCCGAGGTTCGGCATGCCAGCTGGGAAGACTACGCCTGGCCCCAGCCCCTAGCACGGGCTTTCCAGACCAACGGCGTCGCGCTGGCCATCGCGCTGGTTCTGACAACCGCCGCGCTCTTTCTGGCGATCTTCGCCCTGCCCGGCGATGGCGACGGCTTCTATGCCGCCCTGTCGCATGGCGCGATGGTGGCGATCTTTGCGCCTGCCTTCCTGCTGCCGCTTCTGGCGCTGGCGATCAGTGTCCGCCGCTTCTGGCAGGATATGGGCGGCGGGACGCCCGGCTGGTCGGGTGCCTTCGGGTCGACCGCCCGCATGACCAACCTTGCCGGGGGACACGGCGAAGGGTGCAACTACGAGGACGAGGATCGTTACACGCAAGCCCGCCGGATGGCGCATCAATGCGTGATGTACGGGTTCCTGCTGTGCTTTCTGTCGACCTCGAGCGGCACGGTGCTGCACTATGTCTTCGACGCGCCGGCCCCCTATCCGTTCTGGTCGCTTCCAAAACTTCTGGGCGTGCCAGGTGGCCTTTTGATGGTCTTCGGCACCGTCTGGTTGGCCGATCTCAAGCGCAAATCCGACCGGCATCTGGGCCACGCCGCGGCTTGGGGCGGCGAGATGGCCTTTATCGGCTTGCTGTTCCTTGTCGCGGCGACCGGACTGTTGCTGTATTGGCTGGGCGCGACCGCATTGATGATACCGCTTCTGGCGCTGCATTTGGGCGCTGTCCTGACGCTT
Organism: Silicimonas sp.; assembly: GCA_022826385.1. Lineage (GTDB taxonomy): Bacteria > Pseudomonadota > Alphaproteobacteria > Rhodobacterales > Rhodobacteraceae > JAJDOD01. The sequence continues at coordinate 1,426 of JAJDUZ010000019.1, read as the reverse complement.
TTCCTGCTGACGCCCTATACCAAGATGGCGCACGGCGCTTATCGGCTGGCGGCCCTTCTGAAACATCATCAAAGTTAAGCTTGCAAATTCTTGCAACCGGTTGCAATTGTCGATCGGAAAGGGAGGATTACGCCAATGCTGAGAACTGGGTTGCTGGGGGCTGGCCGGATCGGCCATGTGCATGCCAAGGCCATTACGGGTCATGCCGCAAGCGAATTGACCGCGGTGTCGGATTACGTTCCGGAAGCGGCCGAAAAACTTGCGGCCGAATATGGTTCGACCGCGCGCACCACGGACGAGATCCTGGCCGATCCGCAAATCGACGCGGTGCTGATCGCCACCTCGACGGACACCCATTCCGACTTGATCGAAGCGGCAACGGCGGCGGGCAAGGCGGTGCTCTGCGAAAAGCCGGTCGATCTGTCGCTGGACCGTGCCCGCGCCTGTCAGGCCAAGGTCAAAGAGAGCGGCCGGGATGTGATGCTGGGCTTCAACCGGCGGTTCGATCCCAGCTTCAATGCTCTGAAACAAGCGCTTGACGCGGGCGAGATTGGCAAGCCCGAGATGCTGGCCGTGACCTCGTTCGACCCGGCCCTGCCGCCGGTTGAGTACATCAAGGTCTCGGGCGGATTGTTCCGCGACATGATGATCCACGACTTCGACATCGCCAATTTCCTGATGGGCGAACCGCCCGTTACGATTTCCGCTGTCGGGTCGTCCCTTGTCGATCCGGCGATCGGCGCCGAGGGCGATGTCGACACGGCGGCCGTCACGCTGAGCTATGCAGACGGGCGGATTGCCGTGATCCGGAATTCGCGCCGCGCGGCTTATGGCTATGACCAGCGGATCGAGCTTCTGGGCTCTAAGGGCATGCTGCAGGCCGAGAACATGGTCGAGAACACTGTCGTCAAATCCAATGCAGACGGTGTTACCGCGGCGAAGCCCATGCACTTCTTCCTTGAACGCTACATGCCGGCTTATCGGATCGAGTGGGACGCTTTCGTGACGGCCGTGACCAATGGCACGCCCTTCCCGGCGACGCTGGCCGATGGTGTCACCGCGCTGGCCATGGCCGAAGCGGCGACACGTTCGCGGGCCTCGGGCGCACCGGTGGCGCTGAGCGATGTCTGATCTTCTGCGCAAACCCTTCGGCACCCGCGGCGAGGTGCACCGGATCACACGTAGAGTCAGGGGGAGGCGCGCCCTACTGTAACCCGGATTCTGCTTAAGCGAGGATGAGGGGATTCCCAGATCAGGCGTTACCTGATTTAGTATCCGTGAATATTAAACAACGGATAGGAATTCCCCTCATGAACACCTCTATCACTGCCTTGTTCTGTTGTATCGATGATTTCGCAAAAACTTTCGAAGAGTGGGAGCAGCATCGCCTGATCGACACAGGTCGCCAGCGCCTTCGATCTGGAAA
>JAJDUZ010000045.1 GCA_022826385.1 Silicimonas sp. | reverse complement strand
TGGAAGGATTTGAATTGTGACCTCATACTCTGTCTATTTCGTGAGGGTAAGGAAATGGGTAAGGATTGGAGGGTAAAAAGGTTTCCCGCGGTTCGATCTGCCATTGAATATTTACAGGTTTTTGATCAAGATGGAGACGGGTTAATTGAAAATGAGGGTATACCTGATCAAACCTTTGATAATATCCCCATGCTAGGCGCATCAAGTTATTGTGGGGGTCTTTGGATAGCTGCCTTGCTTGCTGCCTCTGAGTTGGCAAAAGAAGCAGATCAACACGATTTGTCAAACCGGTGGAACAGGTTGGCTAATCAAGCGAAACAAGCTTATAACGACAAATTATTCAATGGTTATTGGTACAGAGTAGATACGGATGGTCATTTTTCTGATGCCTGCTTTATAGAGCAACTTTTAGGTCCTTTTCTTGCTTGTCGTTTGGGGCTTGGTAACATTGTGCCAATAGATAATGCGAGAACCGCATTAAAAAGCATTTTTGAGCATAACTTTCTGTCTGAAGGGGGTGGTGAGGGTGCTGTCTCACTAGCCGGAATTTCACCAGAAGCTATTGCGGCACTTCCCCACCAGAATGATACCAGTTTTCAAACGAAGGAAATCCAACCTGGTTTCAATTTTAGTTTCGCTGCACAGTTGGAGGAATGGGAATTATTTGATGAGGCCGAACATTTACGCAAGGCCCTGTATCATGAATTGCATGTTCGAAGAAACCTTGTCTTTCAAACCCCAGCCGCTTTTGATAAGGGAAAACTGACTTGTCGTGCCATTTTGAACATGAGACCACTTGCTGCTTGGTGGATGAACAAACTTACCTAATTGGAAGCAGTTAAATCAACCGGATTCAATTAATGTTGGGAGTTTGAATAAATAATTTATTTTTCGGGACAGCACCGCCAAATTCTGTATCGTGATCCGTAAGACCTTACTCAAAATAAAGAATACTGGAACAGATTGTGTGTATAAATTCTTAAAAAGGCGGAGAGACAGGGATTCGAACCCTGGAGACGGTTTCCCGCCTACACGCGTTCCAGGCGTGCGCCTTCGACCACTCGGCCACCTCTCCGGCCCGCGCTTCTTAACGGGTCGGGCGGGTCGCGTGCAAGTGCGCAATATCAGACGGTCAATCGAGGTCGTCGGCGTCCATCAATGAAGGATCAACCGCACCACCGGCTTTTCGCGGCGCCGACGGCGCGGCTTTCGCCAATGCCTCGGGGTTGCGGATCCACAAGTCGCGCTGAACGAAGGGGATCTCGATCTCTTCCTCGGCAAAGCGCCGGGCAATCTCGTGGTTGATGTCGGTGCGCACGGTCAGGCCGTACCCAATATCGTTCAGGATCACACGGATCTCGAAATCGAGGCTGTCAGCCCCAAACCCCTGGAACACGATTGTCGGCGGCGGGTTCACCGCAACCAGCGGATGGTTCTCGGCGATCTCACGCAGAATGCTCTCGACCTTTTTCGTGTCCGAGCCATAGGCCACGCCCACATTCAGGATCACACGCCCGACCGAGTTGCCATGCGTCCAGTTGGTGACGGTGCCTGAGATCAAGTCGCCATTTGGCACGATCACGTCGGTGCGGTCGAACATCTCGACCCGTGTCGAACGCACCGAGATCGACTTTACCACGCCCAGCTTGCCGCCGACTTCAACCCAGTCGCCTTCGCTGATCGGGCGCTCGATCAACAGAATAATCCCGCTGACAAAGTTGTTGACGATGTTTTGCAGACCAAAGCCGATGCCAACAGACAGTGCGCCAATGATGATGGCAAAGCTCGAAAGATCGATGCCGGCTGACGTGATCCCGAAGATCGCGGCAAGCGTGACCCCGACATAGCCAAGCCCCGAGACGATGGCATTCTGTCCGCCCTTGTCGATCTTGGTGCGCGGCAGGACAGAGGTTCTGAGTGTGCCCTGCACCAACCGTGTGAGCCCATAGCCAAGGGCAAAGACAATCGCGAATGTCAGCAACGCGCCGGGCGATATGGTCGTCTCGCCCAGGCGGATGCCCGTGCGGAACGCGGTCCAGACCTCGCCAAGGTCGCTGTCTCGCGCGCCCCAGATCAGCGCAAAGATCGGCAGCGACCCAAGTGTCACCAACAGGCTGAGCAAAACCGGCGTCAGAGCTTGCTCGGCTTCCTCGCCTTCCAGCCCCCGCACCATGGCAAAAGCTGCTCGGATGGCGTGATGCAGGGCCAGCAAGAAAGCAATCAAGCCAAGGCTGAGGACAAGCGGGAACAACGCGCCACGGGCCAGGTTGATAAACCCTATGGCCGCCAGAACCGGTGCGGCGAGCGCCACGAATTGAACGGCGCGGCCCAGCAGTCTTGTGATGTTGGATGCAAACCCCGGACCGTCGCTGTCCTCGGGAGCACCGCCACGCCAGATCAGTTGCCCGGTGCGGAACAAGGTCAGACCCAGTGCCACGAAGATCGGGAAGGCCAGAATACCCAACGTGACCGCATCGAATTGCACGCTTTGCTGGACGATTTCCAACAACGACATGAGCCCCGCCAGAACGCCCAGCAAAGCGGCATTGCGGCGGCCGCTGGCGCGGGCGGTGGCGTCAAGACGCAAAGGCGTCGGAATGCTGTCGCGCTCGGGGAAGATTCGCCCACCCAGCCAATGCGCGATGGCATAGGCCAAGATGGCCGCGTTGATCCCGATGGCAACCGCACGCCCGGTCTCGCCAAGAATGCCGGTTGAAATCAGTGCCGCGTTGATCAGCGAAATGCCGGCCATGGCCACCAGAACGCCAACAAACGAGAACACGAAACCATAGACGACCGGAGCATGGCTTCCGCCACGGTTCTCGATCCTGGCCAGCAGGCCTTCGATCCAGCGTGGTCCCCGGAAGATCGCAAGGATCGCAGCGGCCAGCAGCAAGGCGGCCAAGCCAAGACGTTGGAAAATACCGGTGCGATCGGCACTGCTGATGATCTCGGTCACTTCCTGGCGAACCGTATCGATCACACCGATCACTGTGCTGGCCGCCGTTGGCCAGTTAAGCGGGTCAAGCGGGGTGCGCTGCAGTTCGAGAAGTGCATCGGTCTGGCGATCCCGAAGCGTGCTGTCGATCTGGCCGATCAACGTGTCCGCACGCGCCCAGGCTTCCAGCGCTTCAAGTTGAGGCTCGCGCGCAACCCGCAATTGCTCGTTCAGTTCAGCGCGTCGCGCCGCAACATCCTCGGCCTCGGCCTCACCTTCCGCGGGGGGATCGCCCAACGCGTCGAGCTGCGCTTGAATGGCTTCAATCTGCACCGAATTGACGTTCTGCGCATCCAGAAACTCTTCGCGCCACTCGACCAGCGTGTCCCGCAGGGCCGTGAACCCGGCATCCGGCAAGTCGTTGTTCTGAATGTTCGTTTCGACAAGCGATGCGAAACGATCAAAGTCGCTGAAATTCGGCGACTGGGCGGCGACCTGGACAGCCATGAGGCACCAGAGCGCCGTGATCCAGATGGCAAGGGATCGAAACGCTTGGCGCATGTTCAGTCCTCGAAAACGGTCGGCAGGATGCGGTCGGCGTCGTTCATCCACGGCGGCACCGGCAAACCCTTCTCGCGCAGGAAGGCGGGGTTGAAGAGCTTCGACTGATAGCGATTGCCGTAGTCGCAGAGGATCGTGACAATCGTGTGCCCCGGCCCCATCTCGTGGGCCAGTCGCATGGCACCGGCAACGTTGATGCCAGACGAACCGCCAAGGCAAAGCCCCTCGTCTGCAAGCAGATCAAAGACAATCGGAAGCGCTTCGCTGTCGGGGATCTTGTAGGTGAAGTCAGGTGTGAAGCCTTCGAGATTGGCGGTGATCCGCCCCTGCCCGATCCCTTCGGTGATCGAGTCGCCGCTTGGCGGGTCCTGCTCGGTGTAAAGTTTGAAGAGGCCCGACCCATCCGGGTCCGAAAGACCGACCTTCACACCCTTGGGCTGCAGGACTTCGGCGACACCGGCAAGTGTTCCGCCAGAACCCACGGCACAAGTGAAGCCATCGACCTTGCCATCCGTCTGTTCCCAGATCTCGGGACCTGTCGTCTCTACATGGGCCTGCCGGTTCGCGACATTGTCGAACTGGTTGGCCCAGACGGCACCGTTGGCCTCGGTCTGGTTCAGGCGCTCGGCAAGACGCGCCGAGTACTTTACGTAGTTGTTCGGGTTCTTGTAAGGCACCGCCGGCACCTGCACGAGTTCGGCGCCGCAGAGCCGGATCATGTCCTTCTTTTCCTGGCTCTGCGTCTCGGGGATGACGATCACCGTGCGGAAGCCCATCGACGCACCGACAAGAGCCAACCCGATACCGGTATTGCCCGCCGTGCCTTCAACGATCGTGCCGCCGGGTTTCAGCGCCCCGCTGGCAATGGCATCGCGAATGATGAACAGGGCGGCGCGGTCTTTCACCGATTGACCGGGGTTCAGAAATTCTGCCTTGCCAAGAATTTCACACCCGGTGGCCTCGGACGGTCCGTTGAGACGGATAAGCGGTGTGTTTCCGACGGCGTCGGCCAGATCGCGGCGAATGGTCATGATGATCCCCTGAGTTCTGCCCTTGTCCTATGCCCCTGTCGGTTCGGTTTCAATGGGACTGCGTCAAACCGCGTGGGTTCCCTGATAAAGCGCACGATACCGGGCCACGTTATCAGCGTGATAGGCGGCCATATCCGGGTTGGGTGACAGCGTCTTTTCAACCGGGGCCGGTGTCAGCACGTCCAGCGGATCCGCGCCTTCCGAGGCTGCGAAACCAAGGCGTGCGGCGCCGAACGCTGCGCCGAAGTCACCATCGGCCGGAATGTGCAGATCAAGGCCCGTGGCGTCGGCGATCATCTGCACCCAGGCTTCCGACCGCGCGCCCCCGCCGATGGCATGGACATGCTCGACGGTCGTGCCTGCTGCCTTCAAAGCGTCCAGACTGTCGACAAAGGCATAGGCCACGCCCTCCATCGCCGCGCGCGCCAGGTCCTCCAACTCGGTCGCCTGGCTCATGCCCACAAGCGCGCCGCGGGCGCCCGCGTTGTTGTGCGGTGTCCTCTCGCCCGAAAGATACGGCAGGAAGGTCAGCGGCGCCGGGGCCTGTTCTGCGGGATCAATGCCCGAGGTCAGCGCCGCCGGATCACGACCGGTCATCCGGGCCAGCCAGTTCAGCGTGTCGGTGGCCGAAAGGATCACCCCCATCTGGTGCCAGACATTCGGCACGGCGTGGCAGAAGGCGTGGACGGCTTCCCTGGTGTTCGGTCGATACCCGTCGGTCGAAACAAAGAGGACCCCCGAAGTCCCGAGCGAGGCGAACCCCGTCCCCGGCTTGACCGCGCCGACTCCGGCGGCGGACGCCGCGTTGTCGCCACCACCCCCGGCTACGACCGGTGGCGTATCCATGCCCCAACGGCTGGCAAGTTCGGCACGCAGTCGCCCCCCCACGCCCGAACCTTCAACCAACGCAGGCATATGCGCTTCGCTAAGACCCGTCGCCGCCAGCAGCTCGGGCGACCATGCGCGGGCCGCGACATCAAGCCAAAGTGTTCCGGCGCTGTCGGACATCTCCGAGATATGCTCGCCAGTCAGGCACAGGCGCAGGTAGTCTTTCGGAAGGAGGACCTTGGCAACCTGTTCGAAGATCTCCGGCTCGTGCTTGCGCACCCATTCCAGTTTTGGCGCGGTGAACCCCGGCATGACAAGATTGCCGCCGATCCCTCGGAAGTCGGCGCGTGCATCCAGTTCGTCGCATTCAACCGCCGAGCGTCCGTCGTTCCACAATATACACGGTCGCAAGACAGTGTCCGAGGAGCCCAGCAATGTCGCCCCATGCATATGCCCCGAAAGGCCAATGCCTCGGACTTGCGCCATTTTGTCGGGATGCGCGCCCGCCAGTTCGTCCAGAGTGGCCTCTGCCGCGCGCCACCAATCCTCGGGGGCCTGTTCCGACCAGCCGGGCTTCGGGCGCGAGACGTCAAGCGGCGCATGGGCCGAGGCCAACACGCGCTGCTGCTCGTCCATCATCATCGTCTTCACACCGGATGTGCCAAGATCGATCCCAAGCCACGTCCCTGTTGTCATTGCTGCCTCCCCGGTCGTCGTTTCGCGCACGTTACGCGATGACTGCAGGAAGGCCAATTCCCGTGACCCCAATCGCCCCGAAAGGAGCCTGCCCATGCCGCTGAACATGACCCGGAACGTCTTTATCACCTGTGCTGTCACGGGATCGGGGGGCACGCAGGATAAAAGCCCGCATGTGCCGCGTTCGCCTAAGCAGATTGCCGACAGCGCCATCGCGGCCGCAAAGGCCGGCGCGGCCGTCGTGCATTGCCATGTACGCGATCCCGAAACGGGGGCACCGTCGCGCGATCTGTCGCTCTATCGCGAAGTGACCGAGCGCATACGCGACGCGGATGTCGACATGGTCCTGAACCTGACCGCGGGCATGGGGGGCGACATGGTCTTCGGCTCGCCCGAGGCGCCGTTTCCACTGAATGAAGCGGCTACCGACATGATCGGGGCGACGGAACGCGTGGCGCATGTGCTGGAATGCAAGCCCGAGATCTGCACGCTGGACTGCGGCACAATGAACTTCGCCGAGGCCGACTATGTGATGACCAACACGCCCGGCATGTTGCGAGCGATGGGACAGATGATGACCAAAGCCGGAGTCCGGGTCGAAATCGAAGCGTTTGACACAGGACATCTCTGGTTTGCAAAGGAATTGGTGCGGGAAGGCGTTCTTAACGATCCGGCGCTTGTGCAGCTTTGCATGGGCGTGCCGTGGGGCGCCCCGAATGATTTGAACACGTTCATGGCAATGGTAAATGCCGTGCCGGACAACTGGACCTTCTCGGCATTCTCGCTGGGCCGATCGCAGATGGCCTATGTCGCCGCCGCCGTTTTGGCAGGTGGACATGTGCGCGTCGGGTTGGAGGACAATCTTTATCTCGACAAGGGCGTGCTGGCGACGAACGCACAACTTGTCGAACGTGCCCGCGGCATCATCGAAGGCATGGGGGCGTCGCTGATGGGGCCAGACGAGGTTCGGGCGCATCTTGGCTTGACCAAGTCCGCACCGACGTGACGATCATTTCAGACGCAGGTCCGCGAAGTCACCGGTTCCCTTGTCCGAGGTGAAGCGAAGGGTATTGCCCTTGACCTCGACCGTCTGGCAATTTGCCTCGTCCAGAACATCGCCGTTCACATAAAGGTCCCGACAAAAGAAACCGCTGGACCAAGACCACTCGCCGCTGACCTTCTGACCGAAAGCACGGCCGCTGATCTTCCCATTATCGGTGACGTTCAAACGGATACCCAACCGCGTCAGGTCGCGGTTTTCCACAAGAGATATGAAGTTGTCGCGTTCATTCACCCGCTTGAATTCGGCAGCAGCGGGTCCAGCGATGAGCGCAGCGATCACAGTCAGAATTGCCAAGCGCATGACGGGCCTCCAGCACTTTTGACTTCATACGTGCTGGGCTTGCGTCTGGATCACTTCAAACCAAGGACATCCCGCATATCGAAGCAGCCGGGGCCCTTGCCTTGACCCCAGATCGCCGCCTTGATGGCCCCACGGGCAAAAAGCCGCCGATCCGTTGCGATGTGACGCAACACTATACGTTCGCCTTCCGAGGCAAAGATCACGTCATGTTCGCCGACCACATCCCCCCCACGAATGGCGGTGAACCCGATATCACCGGTCTTGCGGGCGCCGGTGATACCGTCGCGCCCCCGATCCGCGACTTCCGACAGCAGAACGCCGCGCCCTTGGGCTGCGGCCTCGCCCAGCATCAACGCGGTGCCAGACGGCGCGTCGACCTTGTGCTTGTGATGGGTCTCGACGATCTCCACGTCAAACTCGGCATCCAGCGCCTCGGCCACCTGCCGCGTTAACTCGACCAGCAAGTTGACGCCAAGGCTCATGTTCCCGGCCCGGATGATCGTTGCGTGCCGCCCAGCGGCCTCAAGTTTGGCAAGTTGGCTGTCGTCAAAGCCAGTTGTGCCGATGACATGGATCGCACGGGCCTGTGCCGTCAGTTCGGCATGTGCGACCGTTGCGTCCGGTGTGGTGAAGTCGATGACCACCTGCGCCGGGGCGATTGCCTCCAGCGCGTCATCCGTGACCGTGACACCCAGCGCCTTGCCGCCCATGGCGGCGCCCAAATCCTGCCCAACCCAGTCGTGGCCCGGTCGCTCGACCGCGCCCGCCATCCGCAACTTGTCCGAGGCCAGCACCTCGGCGATCAGCATTTGACCCATGCGCCCAGAGGCACCCGTGATCACGACACCCGGCAGTTCCAAACCGATATCCTCCGCTTTTCGACGTCGATACATCAGCCGTGCGACAAGTGTTAGGGCAAATCGCCCGCTTGCCGTGCCCCATCGCAGCGCTTAAGTCGGGGCCATGGCAAAACGATTTAATGAAGGCCCCGGTCCATCTCAGCGCCAGTTGAGGGTCGCCGAATTGATCCGGCGGCGCCTTTCGGACGTGCTGAACCAGGGTGACATCCACGACCCGGACCTGAACCGCATGTCGATCACGGTTGGCGAAGTGACCTGTTCCCCCGATCTCAAGGTCGCGACCGCCTATGTCCTGCCGCTTGGCGGTGACAACCGGGACGAGGCGTTGGACGCTCTTCGCCGGAACCGGTCCGAGATCCGCCGGGTTGTCGGCAAGGGACTGGCGCTCAAGTTTTCGCCCGAGATTCGCTTCCAGATCGACGAAACCTTTGACCGTCTCGACACAACCAGAGCAATGTTTGCCGATGAAAACGTGCGCCGCGATCTGGACGACGATTAGCCTGTTGGCGGCGCCCGTCGCCGCCGCCGGGTGTCAGGACATCCGCTTTGAAAATACCGCCTTCACGGTCTGCGAGGCGGACCCTTCCAGTGATGATATCAGGATTTTCCTGAACGGGTCGGACGACGCGCCGCTCGGCAGCTTCGGCAGCCTTGAAAGCTTCGTTGCCCCGAACCGGGTTACGTGGGCCATGAATGGCGGCATGTATCATGCCGATCGCAGCCCTGTCGGGCACTATGTCGAAAACGGGGTTGAAGCGGCCCCGCTGATCACGCGGGACGGTCCGGGAAATTTCGGCCTTTTGCCGAACGGGGTGCTCTGCCTTGCAAGTGGTCAGGCGCGCGTCATGGAAAGCCGCGCTTTCGGCAAGGCTGCGCCAGACTGTGACTTTGCCACACAGTCGGGCCCCATGCTGGTCATTGATGGCGCGTTGCATCCGCGCTTCATCGAAGACTCGGACTCGCTGAACTATCGGAATGGTGTCGGCGTTCGCAGCGACGGCACGCTTGTTGCGGCGATTTCGAACGAACGAGTGAACTTTCACCAGTTCGGGCGACTCTTTCGCGACGTGCTGAACACGCCGAATGCGCTGTTCTTGGACGGCACCATCTCGCGGCTCTACGCGCCGAACCTGGACCGTCATGACCTTGGGTTGCCGATGGGGCCCATGCTGGGTGTCATCGCACCCGGCAATTGACATTCCGCGTCAGGCTTGGCACCTCCGCGGCCTCTCGGAAGGAAAGCACAGATGGCACGTCGGAAGAAGGGACGCGATATCTCGGGTTGGCTGGTGGTCGACAAGCCCGCCGGGCTGACCTCGACTGCCGTGGTCAACAAGGTGCGTTGGGCGCTTGAGGCGAAGAAAGCAGGCCACGCCGGAACGCTGGACCCCGACGCAACCGGAATTCTTGCAGTGGCCCTTGGCGAAGCGACCAAGACCGTACCCTACGTGACCGATGCGCTGAAGGCCTATCGTTTCTCGGTGCGCTTCGGGGTGTCGACCAACACCGACGATGCTGCGGGCGAGGTTTTGGACACCTCGGATACGCGCCCCTCTGATGACGACCTGCGTGCGGCCCTCGCCGGGTTTACCGGCGACATCATGCAGGTGCCGCCCGCGTTCTCGGCGGTGAAGATCGATGGCGAGCGCGCCTATGCCAAGGCACGGGCCGGCGAAGACGTGGAACTGGGTGCACGCCCGCTGTTCGTGGAAAGCTTGACCCTGATCTCGCGGCCCAACGACGACCACGCCGAGCTTGAGATGGTGTGTGGCAAAGGCGGCTATGTGCGTTCAATTGCGCGCGATCTGGGCGAAACCCTCGGCTGTCTGGGGCACGTCACGGTGCTGCGACGCATCTGGTCAGGCCCCTTCGAGTTGGAAGACGCCATCACCTTGGACGAAGTCGAGGCAATGGCGCGCACGCCCGAACTGGACGAACGCCTTCTGCCGCTGTCGGCGGGTCTGATTGACCTGCCCGAACTTCCAACGACCGTTGAAGGCGCAACCCGGCTCAGAAACGGCAACCCCGGGATGGTCATTTCCGCGGACGCGGCCTTTGGCGACTTGGCCTGGGCCTCGTTTCAGGGGCAGCCAGTTGCTGTTGGGGTCTACAAGGCAGGTGAGTTGCACCCCTCGCGGGTCTTCAACATTTGACGCTTGTCCGCCGGCATGACACCGGGGCCGGGTGGCGCGAAGCGGTCTATTCGGCGTCCGAGACCTACCGCTATAGCCTCACCGTCTGCTGGGACGAAGCCAAACCCCGCCTGCTCTATGTGATGCTGAACCCGTCAAAGGCGACGGAACGTGCCAACGATCCCACGATCGAACGCTGCGAACGGCGGGCCGTGCAACTTGGATATGGCGCGTTCCGGGTCGTGAACCTGTTTGCCTTGCGCGAGACCTCGCCTGCCCGGCTGAAGAAGGCACGGTATCCGATGGGCCGGGAGAACATGCAGTTTGTCTCTGAAAGTGCCCATTGGGCGGACGATGTTCTGGCCGCTTGGGGCGTGCATGGGGCGCATCGCGGGCAAGGAGAATCAACGCTGGAACTGCTTCAGAAAACCGGCAAACCGCTGTTCCATCTGGGCCTGACCAAAGACGGGCACCCACGGCATCCCCTTTACATCTCTTACGAAATCACGCCGGAACGCTGGTTGTAAGCAAGTTCTTGATTAGTACGACATCGTACTATATTAGTTCGATATCGAACTTTTGGAGTTATTCTCATGAACCGCAGAAATTTTCTTCGTATTGCAGGCGGTGGCTTTGTTGTCGCCGCAACCGGTGCTGGCGCCTGGATTGCCAACAGCACGCCCTCCAAGGCGCTTGCCCCGTGGAGCATGGCCGGTGGCAGCCAATATGCCGACCCGCGCCTGAACGCCCTGTCCTATGCCATCCTTGCGCCCAACCCGCACAACCGGCAGCCATGGATCATCGACCTGACCGGCGACGATCAGGTCACACTGTACTTCGACACCGACCGGCAATTGCCGCATACCGATCCGTTCGACCGGCAGTTGACCATCGGTTTGGGGTGCTTTCTTGAACTGATGACCATGGCGGCGTCCGCCAACGGCTTTGCCGTCGAAACCGAGCTCTTCCCCGAAGGAGAAGATACCGCCGGTTTGGACAAGCGGCCCATTGCGCATGCCCGCTTCCGACCCGCCGAAGCCTCCCCTGATCCGCTTTGGGCGCATGTGCCGAACCGCCGTTCGAACAAGGAACCCTACGACACCACGCTTGCGGTCATGCCCGACCAACTGAACCGCATTCTGGCTGCCGCCCGCACGCCCGCTTGGATCGGGGGGTCGGTTGCCGCAGAAGACATCGCCTATTGGCGCGATCTGTCGACCAAGGCGCTGATGATCGAGATCGAGACACCGCATACCTTTCAGGAAAGCGTTGATCTCTTCCGCATTGGCAAGCGCGAGGTCAACGCCAACCCCGACGGCATCGACTTCAGCGGCCCGATGTTCGAGACACTGCACCTGACCGGCATGATGACGCGCGAGGCGACGGCGGATACGTCCTCGATGGCCTATACCAGCGGCATCGACGCGGTCGTCGCGAACACCGAAAGCGCGATGGGGCATCTTTGGATGGTGACACCCGAAAACACCCGGCGGGACCAGATCGCCGCTGGGGCGGAATGGTTGCGATTGAACCTGGCCTGCACGCGCGAAGGGCTGGGGTTTCAACCGCTGAGTCAGGCTCTGCAGGAGTATCCCGAGATGTCCGATCTCTATGCCGAAACCCACGCGCGGCTTGCGCCCGAGGGCGGCACCGTGCAAATGCTGGCGCGCATCGGGTACGGTCCCGAGGTGTCGGTCAGCCCACGCTGGCCGTTGGAGGCGAAACTGGGGGGTGTATGAGCAAGCCGGGCGAGGCAGACGGGCTGGAGGTGTTTGGCTTCTTCAACGAGGTCGGCATCATCAACCAGTTGTCGACCGCGATCCTTGCCAAGTCCCTGCCAGACGGCGTGCACCCGTCGCATTTCTCGATCATCAATCATCTTGTCCGGATGGGGGATGGCAAATCTCCGATCCGGATTGCCGCGGCGATGCAGGTCACCAAGAACACCATGACGCATTCGCTGAAAGTGCTGGAAGAGCGCGGCTTCATCTCGGTCGAGCCCGACCCCGATGACGGGCGCGGCAAGCTGGTTCGCCTGACCGAGGCCGGTCGCGCCTTTCGCGAAGCTGCTATTCGCAACGTCATGGCCCGCTTCGGCGATGTCATCGAACCCGAGCACCGGGCGATCATGGCCCGCCTGATGGGCGATCTGGTGGTGTTGCGGAAACATCTCGACGAGAACCGCTGAGATTTGGTGATCGCCGGGGACCTTCCTATATTGGTCGCAACCCGGAGGTGCCGAATATGGTCACACGTCGCGCGTTCAATACGGGGCTTGGCGCCAGCGTCGCCGCGCCCCTGCTTCCACGTCAGGCAAAGGCGGCGTCCTATCGGGGGCCGAATGTCGTTTTGATCCGTTTCGGCGGTGGTGTTCGACGGTATGAGACAATCGACGAGAATGGCACCTATGCCCCCTATATGCGCAAGGTTCTGGCCAAACGTGGCGTTCTGATCCCGAACATGCGGATCGACAAACTGGCGGGCGGGGACACCAGCCATGCCGAGGGCACGCTGAACCTGCTGACGGGGCGCTACACGGCCTATCGCGATGCGGGTTCAAAGTTCCTCGTGGACCGTCTGGAGCCGACCGAACCAACCCTGTTCGAGTACTTGCGCCGATCCTATGACGTGCCCAGCCATGAAGCCCTGCTGATCAATGGCGAGGACCGGCCGCAGGACGAGTTTTTCACCTATGGCATCCATGGACATTATGGCATCGAATTCCGGTCCGAAATGCTGTCGCTGCATCGGTTCAAGCTCTATAAGTTCGCGCGTCTTCTTGAGGAAGGCGGGTTGAGTGAAGAAGATCGTCTTGCTGCCGAAAAGTCGCTTGCCGAGTTGCTGGCGAAGGACGCGCGCGAGGTTGCACCCGCGCAATCAGATCCGATCCAGCGCTTTTGGGCAAAGTGGCGCGACCATTATGGGGATGACGGCTTCAAAAATCCCCGTGGCGACCGGTTGCTGACCGAGCTGACCCTTTGGGCGATCCTCGATCTGAAGCCGCGCCTTATGATGGTGAACTATCAAGACCCGGATTACGTCCACTGGGGCAACGCCAGCCACTATACCCGCGCGATCGCGGTGATCGACGATGGCATTCGCCAGATCACCGAGGCGCTCGACCGCGACGAGCACTATCGCGGCAACACCATCATCGTGATCACACCCGACTGCGGACGCGATGCGAACCCGCTGATGTCGGTTCCGTTCCAGCATCACTTCAACTCCGGCGAAAGCCGGGCGGTCTGGGCGCTGGTTTTGGGTGCGGGTGTGCGCCAAGGCCGGGTGATGGAGCGCGAGGTTGACCAAACGGCGGTCGCGGCAACCTTGGCCGAGGTCATGGGCGTGCGCGCCGAACGGTCGGAAGGCGACGTTCTGGCAGGGCTCTTTGCATGAGCGTTGAAGCCGATCCGCCCGCGCGCAGCGGCGTGCTTGCCGGCAGCATCGGTGCTCTCAGGACACTGATCCTTGGGTCGCTTTTGTGCCTTTCAGCCCCGACTTCGCTGATCGCTCTGGGCTGGCTCATGCGCCGCATGCGGTTCGTGGCGCTGCGGCGCGCGGGCCTGCCGGCGGAGAAGCCCGGATGGGTGCTCGGCCCCACAGATGGACCTTGGCGCTTGCTGGCCGGATTGGCGGCAAACATTCGGGAAGGTCTGATGGCTGCAATAAGCCTTGCGCTGGCCACTGCCCCCTTCACCGTCATCTGGCTGCTGTCGTGGTGGGCCGGATGGGAGAACAGCTTTTCGAAAGGGTATGAGCAGGCCTTTGCCGGTCCGCTTCTGGGACTGGTCGGCGTCGCCGTGTTCTGCGCATTGATGATCTGGCTTCCAATGGCCTTGGCCCATCAGGCGGTCGAGAACCGTTCACTCGCGCTCTTCGAGTGGCGCAAAGTCCGCAGCGCCGTACGGCATTCCGGATGGGCTTATGTGCTTCTTGCACTTGCCACCGTAACCTTTGCGCTGCCGCTCTTTGCCGGGCGTGGTCTGGTGACCTTTGCCAGCGGCATTGTTCCGGGCTTTGATGACATGTCGGCAGAACAGGCCGCCAGCCTTGCCAGCGCCATCGATCTGGGGCTTGCGGCATATCTGTTCGTGGCGCTTCTGATCCTGCGCAGTTGGAGCGCCCGGGTCTATGCCGCATCGGTCGCACGGGCGCTTGACGGGCCCGATGCATCAGTTTGGCAGGACAGCGCCTTGTCCGCAGGCCGCCTTGGTGGGCGGCGCTCGTGGTCTTTGACGCATTGGGTTCGCGCCGCAGCCTTGAGCATTATCTGGTTCGGCTTGGCTGCGCAGATTTTCGTGGGGCAGTTCCTGAACCATGATTGGCATTTGTGGCTGACCCACCCGTTCCTGTTCCTGCCATGGGCCGGGTGACGTTCCGGGAAAATCCTGTAAAATCGATTGAGGGAACAAGAGATGGTTGAGACTATGCAGGATCAGGACGAAGCCAAGGTCGAAGGCCGCATTCACGGCGAACAATTCGAACCGACCGAACCGGACAACATGCTGCAAAGGCTGATCTACATGATCCTGATCGCGATCATGATCTCGCTTGCGCAAACGGTTCTGGGCGCCGTGACGGTCATCCAGTTCATCATCATGCTGATCAACAACAAGACACCGAACGACAGGCTCGCCGAGTTCGGAACCGATCTGGGGATTTGGGTGGCCAAAGCCGCGCGGTACCAGACCGCCGCCAGCAACGTGAAACCATGGCCTTGGAGCGAGCTGGACTGACGCCGTTCAGAACATCATGACGAGGTCTTCTTCGGCCTCGTCTTCATTGACGGCCAAAGTGCTTTCGGGAAGTTCCGAGACCAGCACTTGCATGATGATTTCGGTCTCGCTTTGAGACGACGCGAACTCGATACCCTCGCCGCGCGGGTCGCCAAGCGTCACCATGCTTTGGAAGTAGTCCAGCACGTCACCCGCCGGCACCTCGAGCGCGGGCCATTGCGGCCAGTCGAACGTATCGTTCATGAAAGGCTGCGACTGATCGTGGCTGAGGACGGTCAGATGGTTCAGATCGTGGGCTGTCGCAACATTCGTACCCGTCTCGTCCGCGAAAGCCAGGTCACCATGGGTGCGGCCATGCATCCAGCCACCGTAATGCGGCTCCATCTTCAGAGTGTTCATAAACGTTTCGACCAGACCCTGATCCTGCAGGAAGGTCGCGTATCCGTCGTGGCCATAGGTCTCGACCAGATCCATGACCTGCTGCGTTTCGTCTTCGCGCGCAAGCTTCTGGATGTCTGCGATCAATTGCGGGTCAAATTCCTCGTCGCTGATCCAACCGGCCTTGGCCCCCTGCAAACCGTAATACAGACCGACGCCTGACAGGTCTTCACCGTAAGGTTGGTCGTTGTTGGTCAGATCGTTGTCGAAGGCCCAGCGTCCCACGGTCTCGAGATCAACCGGGTTCAGTCCAAGAAACTCGCGGAGCGCGTTGTAGGACACCATCGCCTCGGTCGTGATGGCTGTGCGCCCTCCGTGCAGAGAATGCTCCATCGTGTGGCTGCTGGTTCCGTGGAACTCACCAAAGCTGGTGATATCCGCAAACTCGGCCGACATGTCGGGCATATCCAGCATATCGGGCATGGGCATGTCGTGATCGTCGTGATCCATGCCGGACATATCATCCATGGCCGGCGTTTGGTCGCCCTGCGGAACTGCACCCGTACTGGTGGCGGTGTTCGACGCACCTCCGCTTGTGCCAGCGGCAGCTATGCCCACGATCCCCAAAAGAAATGCGAGGATATTCATGACAGTCTTCCTCGGAACAAGTGTTTGCCCAACTTGTGCGTGGCAATGTGACGATAGTAGGGCATTGCCACCCGGCTCGTCCCAGGAATCTGCGGCCAATTTTGCCCGATTTGAAAGACTGTTTCCGAAGGGGTGACAGTTCGGCAAAGTCCTGCCGGTTCGATGGTCAGCCAAAATCAATTTGCTGCTCAAACATAAAAAAACGCCCCCGGAAACCGGGGGCGCTTTGCACTGGAAGATGACGGCGATCAGTCGGCCGCGTCTTCCTTTTTCTCTTCCTTGGCCATCTCTTCGCCGGTCTCCTGATCGACCATCTTCATCGCAAGGCGAACCTTGCCGCGGTCGTCGAAGCCCAAAAGTTTGACATAAACTTCCTGGCCTTCTTTCAGGACATCCGAGGGATGGTTCAGGCGGCGGTTCTCGATCTGGCTGACATGCACCAGGCCGTCGCGCTTGCCGAAGAAGTTCACGAAGGCGCCGAAATCGACGATCTTCACGACCTTGCCCTTATAGATCATGCCTTCTTCCGGCTCGGCCACGATCGCGTGGATCATGTCATAGGCCTTCTGAATGCTGTCACCGTTGGGCGACGCGATCTTGATGACGCCATCATCGTTGATGTCGACCTTGGCGCCCGAAACTTCCACGATCTCGCGGATCACCTTGCCGCCCGAGCCGATCACTTCACGGATCTTGTCGGTGGGCACGGTCATGGTTTCGATGCGCGGGGCGTGAACGCTGAATTCGCCTGCGCCCGAGATGGCCTTGTTCATCTCGCCAAGGATATGCATCCGGCCGTCTTTCGCCTGCGCGAGGGCCTTTTCCATGATCTCGGGCGTGATGCCGGCGACCTTGATGTCCATCTGCAACGACGTGATGCCGTTTTCGGTCCCCGCCACTTTGAAGTCCATGTCACCAAGGTGGTCTTCGTCACCAAGGATGTCGGTCAGAACCGCATAGGAGCCGTCATCTTCCAGGACAAGGCCCATGGCCACACCTGCAACGGCAGCTTTCAGCGGCACGCCTGCATCCATCATCGAGAGCGATCCGCCACAAACGGTGGCCATCGACGAGGATCCGTTCGATTCCGTGATCTCGGAAACGAGGCGGATGGTGTACGGGAAGTCGGTTGCCGAAGGCAGAACCGCCTGAAGCGCACGCCATGCCAGCTTGCCGTGACCAATCTCACGACGACCCGGAGGGCCGAAGCGGCCCACTTCACCGACCGAATAGGGCGGGAAGTTGTAGTGCAGCAGGAAGTTCGAACGGAAGTTGCCGTGCAGGGCGTCGATGATCTGCTCATCGTCGCCGGTGCCCAGCGTGGTGACGATCAGGCCTTGGGTTTCACCACGTGTGAACAGAGCCGAGCCATGCGTCCGAGGCAGCATGCCGGTTTCGCAGACGATGTCGCGGACCTTGTCCAGCGCGCGTCCGTCGATCCGCTTGCTTTCCTTCACAACCGACCCGCGCAGAACCGTCGATTCCAGCTTCTTAAGAGCCGAACCAAGGTTGGCGTCTTCCAGCTGTTCTTCGGAAAGCGCTGCCTTGATCGCGTCTTTCGCAGCCGAAACCGCAGCGACGCGTTCCTGCTTGTCGAGGATCGAATAGGCCGCTTTCATCTGGTCCGCACCAGCTGCCGAAACAGCGGCATAGAGATCAGCGTAGTCGGGTGCCTGGAACTCGAACGGTTCCTTGGCAGCTTCTTCGGCCAGATCAATGATCAGGTCGATGACCGGCTGGATTTGCTCGTGCGCAAACGTCACGGCGCCCAGCATCTCGGCCTCGGTCAGTTCGTAGGCTTCCGATTCCACCATCATGACAGCGTCTTTGGTCCCGGCGACAACAAGGTCCAGACGCTGGTCGGGGTTGTTGCGAAGGTCCTGCATGTCGTCGACAGTCGGGTTCAGAACGTATTCACCATCCTCGAAACCGACGCGGCAGCCAGCGATGGGGCCCATGAACGGTGCGCCCGAAAGCGTCAGGGCTGCCGAAGCGGCGATCATTGCGACATAGTCGGGGTCGTTGACCAGATCGTGCGAAAGCACGGTACAGATCACCAGAACCTCATTCTTGAACCCGTCGACGAACAGCGGACGGATCGGACGGTCGATCAGGCGCGAGGTCAGCGTTTCCTTTTCGGTCGGCCGGGCTTCACGCTTGAAAAAGCCGCCAGGAATCTTACCGGCGGCATAGTATTTCTCGTTGTAGTGCACAGTCAGCGGGAAGAAGTCCTGCCCTTCCTTCTGCGCCTTGGCAAACGTCACGTTGGCCATGACAGAGGTCTCGCCATACGTGGCGATGACCGAACCGTCGGCCTGGCGCGCAACCTTGCCCGTTTCCAGTGTCAGCGTTTCCTCGCCCCACTGGATTGATTTCTTAACTTCGTTGAACATCTATTCATCCTTCTGGGATCAAGGGGCCCTCCCCCGATCCCGTTGATATGGCGGCCCCATTGCCGCCGACCCCTGTTATCGTTTCATGCGCCCGGGGTCGGGGCGTCACGTCTCAGATAGGCGCGCGCATACAGCAGTTTCTCTGCAAGGGAAAGAGCTTACCGGTGGTCTTGACGTCGCGCCTCTGATGCGACGTCGCGTGGTGACACTGCCATGTCTTCCTCCACCTCGGCGTCCATATCGCGTGTCAGCCGTTCGACGGCCTTGTCGACCAGTTTGCCAACCGATTGCGACCCCTGCCCGTTGGGGGAAACCGCCTGCATCGCCCCGGAAGTCCCTCGCAACACAGGCGCCAAGACACCTCGGGCACTCATCTCGCCCATCATCGCCTCGGCCGTCGCGGCACTGACCCGCAATTTGCTCACGAGATCCGCCACGCTGATCGAAGCCCGCGTCCGCGCATGAAACACGGCCAGTCCGTACATGTATCGATTATACCCGGCACGTGTTGCGACAGCGGATGCCGGAATTGGCAGCAAAGGCGCTGCGCCAGCCGCCCCGAGGAGCGAAAGAAAGTTCCGTCGTTTCATGCCCTTGCAGATAAGTAGCCAAGGCCGACGATACCAGAGGCGATCAAAACACCGCGTGATCCCCACGGTCATCGTTCACCGCGCCCGAAGCCAGAGCGCGATAGTGATCGATCAATCGATCTTCCCCGAATTCTGGTGTTTTTTCAGCATCATAAGCTCCGCGCTCGACATCCCAAACCAACATGCTTTCAGTGGCATAATAGTGCCCGATCCGCGCCAATTCGGCCTTTTCCCGTGCCTTGCGCGAAACCAACCCAAACACCGTCAAAACCCCGATCACACACCGCATAAGGGCAACCGGAACATGCGAGAACCGCGGCGACATTCCGACAGCTTCGAACAATGCCTCGCCTTGCTGGCGCGGCGTCATCGCAGGCCCCGGTCCGCCAATGGGCAGACATCGGTTCTGCAAATCCGGCTCGGTCAGACACCGCACCAGAAACCGCGCCGTATCCCGATCACTGATCGGCTTGCACGCTGTCAAAGCCCCATCGCCGAACAGTAGAAACGGCTTCCCGCATCGCACCCGGTCAAGCTGACCCGAGAGCGATTTGAAGTAAGCCGTGGTGCGCACGATGCTCCAGGTCAGGGACGATGCCTGCAGTTCAGCTTCGAAGGCCAGTTTGGCGTGCTGAAACGCCAGTCGCGGCTTTTGCACGCAGATCGCCGAAAGCAGCACGAATTGCCCGACACCCGCCTGTTCTGCCGCCTTCAAGGCGCGACTGTTGGCAGCGTGATCCACCTCCCACGCATCAAGTCCGGTGCGCGACGCAATGCAGGACACGACGGCATCGACAGGCTCCGATGCCAGCACCTCTGCCGGAGAGAGGCGGCGCACCGTCTCCGGCACCAATCCGTCAGTTTGGCTATTCGGGCGGACAGAGGCCAGCACGGTGTACCCTGCGGCACGAAGTTCGCGATAGGTCGCGCGCCCAATCGTGCCTGTTGCCCCAAGAAGCAGAACTGTCTTAGCCGTCATGGCCCGACGCTACTGCCTGAGCGCCCGGACAACCAGTGCTCAAAGCTGCGCCTGCCAAAGCCTGATTTTGGTCCCGCCATGATCGACGATCGGTCCGGGTGGCTGCCACGGCAGTGCGGTGCTCTTGGCCAGACCCGCCTCCGACGTGATCAACGCCACGCGCCAGCCCTCAAACTGGGAACGCATCGTCGTGCCAAACGCACCATAGAGCGCGTGCAACGCGCCCTTGTTGCCGATCCGACCGCCATAAGGTGGATTTACAATGACCAACCCCGGCGGACCGTCAGGTGGCGTCGCATCCGCGATCGGCGCGATGTCGAACACGGTCACGTCTGTCAAGTCAGCGGATGTGGCATTGGCGCGGCTCATTTCAACGGCACCCGCGTCCCGGTCCGACCCGAAGAACCGCCGCTCGGCGCCAGAGGCCACAGGGCGCAGTAGGCGCTGGAATGCTTCGGCGTCATAGTTGGCGAACTTCTGAAAAGCGAAGTCGCGGGCGCGACCCGGCTGCCGCCCCAGCGCGATTTCGGCGGCCTCAAGGACAAACGTGCCCGAACCACACATCGGGTCCACGACGGGCCCGGTCCCGTCATATCCCGCCATGCGCAGGAACATCGCGGCCATCGTCTCGCGCATGGGCGCCTTGTTGACCCGTTCCTTCAGGCCGCGTTTGTGCAGCGACGTGCCCGATGTATCGAGACTGAACACCGCCAGATCATCCTCGATCCGGAGTTTGACCGTCAGGTCAGCGTCAGCAGAAAGGGTAAACCCATGCGCTTCCAAGGCCCGTTCGACCCGCTGGCGCGCCGCCTTGTCATGATAGATGCGCGACTTCCGACAGGTGGCCTCAACCCGAACAGGAATGTCCGCCCGCAACCAATCCGTCCACGGCAACTTCCGCGCCCGCTTATCAAGCTGCGCCAGATGCATGGCCCGGAACTCGGCCATACGGACCAAAACGCGGATCGCACCGCGCAGGTCCAGATTGGCCCGCCAGACGTCGTTCCAGCCTCCGGCGCAGTGAACGCCCGCCGTTTCAATCCGCGTGACCTTGAAACCGGCCGCGCGCGCTTCCTCGCCCAGAGGATGGGAAAGCCCCGGCGTGGCCACCAGAAAAAAAGACAGGGCGCCATCCGTCATCGAATGGCACCCTGCTGCTTCATCTCTTCAAAAATACGCAAATCCCCGGCGTCGACAGGGCGTGCACCGCCCGAGACAACGCCGAACCGGATCAGCGGCGCAGGCCGAGACGTTCGATCAGGCTCTGATAGCGTGCGACGTCCTTGGCTTTGACATAATCAAGAAGTTTCCGGCGCTGTGCGACGAGCTTCAACAGGCCGCGGCGCGAGTGGTTGTCTTTCTTGTGCGTCTTGAAGTGCTCGGTGAGCGTGGCAATGCGGCTCGACAGGATTGCAACCTGTACCTCGGGCGAACCGGTGTCGCCGTCCTTGGTGCCGTATTCCTTGATGACGCGGGCTTTTTCTTCAGCAGTAATCGACATCGGGGTCTCCTTTATCAAAGGGTGATGGCGCAAGCCGGGATGTCGTCCAGCAAGGCCCGTGGAGGTGAAGGTGGCCGTATAGGCGAATGCCATGCGGTTGCAAAGCCTTTTTTCCCCCTGAATTGCGCTTGAGAATTTCCCCATCGCAAAGAATACTTTGTGCCATGGAATACCTCATTCTTCTTCTCGGGGCGGGACTTGCCCTTGGCCTCAGCGGTGGCGGGGGCGGCGGCGGCTCTGGTGGCGGTGGAGGCGGCGATGCCGCTGCAGGGCCGCCTGCCACGAACGAGGGTGATAGCGGCGACAACCTTCTGGAAGGCTCCGCATTGGCTGACGACGCCATTTATGGTCGCGCGGGCGCCGATACGATCACTGGTGATGCCGGCAACGACTACCTTGACGGAGGGCTCGGCAACGACAGCATCGATGGCGGCGATGGCGCCGACACGCTCTCGGGCGCCTTGGGCAATGACATCCTCAACGGTGGCGACGGCGACGACTCGATTCTCGGGTTCGGTGGTTCTGACACGATTGATGGCGGATTGGACGACGACATCATCAACGGCGGCGATGGCGCTGACAGCATCAGCGGCGGCGAGGGGGCGGATTCGATCGAGGGCGGCCTGGGCTCCGATACGATCAGCGGCATTCTCGCCGACCCGACGACCTTTCCCCTGACCGACACCGATGGCGCCGACACACTGGAGGGTTGGGGCGGTGCCGATACCATTATCCTTGGCAACGGCGATCAGGGATATGGCGAGTTCGCCACCATTTCGGCCGATGGCCTGGGTGACACGTTCGTCGTTGGAACATGGATCACGACAACGCCTGCCACAGTGCATGACTTCGACCCGGCCGTTGATCAGATCGAGTATTACAACGGCGGTGGCGAGACACTTGCCATGAACACGCTCAATGTCAGCGGCGACATCACCTATCAACTGACGGCTGATGGTGACGTTGTGCTGAACCTGCCAGTGGGCACCTCGGGGCTGGTCATCACGCTGGCCAATGTGAACGAGATCACGATCGTATAGACGGCCCGATCCCCGGCCCTAAAATGGCGCTTTCGACGAAAATGTCATGCCGCGACCACCATCCGGGTGACGAACGCGCAGGCTTTCGGAATGCAGCATCAACCGGGAATGCTCCCGCGCGGCACCACTCGCATAGAACGGATCGCCCAGAATGGGATGGCCCATTTCAAGGCAATGCACCCGCAATTGATGTGACCTTCCGGTCTTCGGAGAAAGACGCAGCCGACTTTCCCCGTCGCGCGCACGCAGCAGGCGCCACTCCGTCACGGCGGGGCGCCCGTTTTCGTGGTCAACGCGTTGCTTTGGGCGGTTCGGCCAGTCGACGGCAAGCGGCAGATCAATCGTCCCCGACTTCTCGGTCACCTCGCCGTCCACCCGCGCGACATAGGTCTTGCGGGTCTGGCGTTTCTCGAATTGCAGGCCCAGATGGCGTTGCGCATGCGGTGTAAGAGCAAAGATCATGATGCCCGAGGTGTCGCGATCAAGCCGGTGCACCAGCAGCGCTTGCGGGAACACCGCCTGAACGCGCGTCAGCAGGCAATCTGACAGATGCTCGCCCTTGCCCGGCACAGACAGAAGACCTGTCGGCTTGTTGACGACAAGCAATTCGTGATCCTCGTGCACAATGTCGAGCGGATCGTTAGGTGGGTTGTAAACGTCGCTCAAAACTGGGGAAGGCCGTCTGAGATGTCGTAGTAGTCGCCCTTGTCGGCGGTGAAGATATGTTTCTTCAACCGCGCGCCAGTCGGACCATCGACCGAGCCCAGCGAAAACGAAATGTGCGGGTCGCTTGCAAGCTTCCAGAACAGAAACGCTCCACACGTCGGACAGAAGCCACGCTTGGCTTCGGGCGACGACTGATACCAGCGGACATCGCCCGTAATCTCGATCCCGTCATCGGCGACATGCGCTGAAGACCACAGATGTCCCGATTGCTTCCGGCACTGCCCGCAATGGCACACCGAGAAGCCGCCAGCCTTGCCGGTGACCTTGAACGTCACTGCGCCACAGAGACAGCTTCCGTTCATGTCGCCCTTCCGAAAACGCTGGCCAGCATCGCGCTTATTTCCGAGGCGTCGGCCTCGGAAAAGGCGTCTGGCAAATCGCTGTCGATGTCAAAGACCGCGATCAGATTGCCCTGCCCGTCCCGAACCGGCAGAACCAACTCGGATCGGGTCGATGACGCGCAGGCTATATGCCCGGGAAACGCATCGACATCCGGTACAAGCTGCACCTCTCCGGTTCGAGCGCAAGCGCCGCAGACACCCTTCTCAAAAGGGATCACAAGGCACCCATGGCCGCCCTGATACGGGCCGATCTTGAGCAACCCGGGAGCGACAACCCGATAGAAGCCAGTCCAGTCGAACCTGTCGTCAGAACAATGCACTTCGCAGGCGACGGTTGCCATCAGGGCCACTTGGTCGGTTTCGCCCTCGGTCAGGGCCTGAACCCGTGCGCGAAGGCCACGGTAGTCGGTGATTTGAAGCGAATTCTCTGTGCCTGCCATGTCACTTGCTTACAGAATGGTAACCGCTTCCGTCTAGCGATGTAGGGGCAACATCGGTCGAGGAGCCCCAAAGATGCAAATGAAATCGCAGGAGGATGGCGACGTTCTGATCGTGACCGTGCTGGACGCTCGCATTGATGCGGCGGTTGCAGTTCGGTTCAAGAACCGGGTGATGGAGTTGACGACTACCCCGTCCGAGCGTGTGATCCTTGACCTCAGCCATGTGGAGTTTCTGGATTCCAGCGGTTTGGGCGCCGTGGTCGGGGCCATGAAGCAGCTTGGTCGCTCAAGAAAGCTTGACCTTGCCGGCCTGACACCGACGGTCGAAAAGGTGTTCCGCATCACAAGAATGGACCGTGTGTTCCGCATTTTCCCGAACACCAACGCCGCGATCGAGGACGTCGCCAATGCCTCATGACGGCTCGCCTGACGGTCAGACGCAACTTTCCCAATCTCAGACAATCAAAAAACTGATCCCCGCAGATTACCGGTGGGTTCGTCGCAGTATACACGAAGTAGAAGGCGAGCTTGGCGAGACCGGAGTCTCGTCAGAGGACATCGGTTCGATCTCTATCGTCTTGGCCGAGGCGTTGAACAACATCGTCGAACACGCGTTCGATACAATCGAAGATCAGCAGATCACGCTGATCATCCGCCCCCGGACAAACTCACTTATGGTCGAAATCCGCGACAATGGCCGCCCCATGCCAAAGGGGCGTGCGCCGATTGGCAATCATCCAATGACCGAGTTCAACCAGTTCGACACCTTGCCCGAAGGTGGGTATGGCTGGTTTCTGATTCGGGAACTGGTGCAGGACCTCGTTTACGACCGACAAAACGGCGAAAACATCCTCTTCTTCCGCTACCGCGTGGATCGTTGACGAATAACGCAACAAGGAAGATCGCGCCGGCCTCTTGCCGAGAGTAGTTGAAGCGACAAATCACTGCGAAGTCGGAATTCACTCCAATAAATAGTATAAGTAGATATTTTTAAGTACTATTTTTTGGATCTGACTTACATCATCCGCAGGTATATTTCAGCGCCCGCCGAACGCTCGGTTCGGACATTTGCCTCAAACGCTAGCAACGCGCGGCCCGTCAAGTTTTGGACACAATTGCGCCCCATTGCAGCCTAATCCCGGAGTCATGCCCGCAGATGTAGCTGTGAAGCTTCCCTCGGCGTCGCGGATAATTTCAGCCCCCACCCAGCTCGCGATGCCGAGGAACACAGCCTACCTTTCCAACAGGTGCTTGCCTTTACCAACTCTGCCCCTACGCTCCATGCCGTGGGAGACAGGAAGGCACCTCATGCGGGATTTTCATTTCAACGGTCGGTCGCCTGTGTTGGGCGTCAACGGAATGGTGGCAACGTCACACCCTTTGGCAGCCGTGCAGGCTCTCGACATCTTGAAGGAGGGCGGCAACGCAGTCGACGCCGCGATCGCCGGGGCCGTTCTGCTGGGCGTTTGCGAACCGCATATGACGGGGCTCGGCGGTGACTGCTTCGCGCTGGTCAAACCTGCAGGGGCCGATGACGTGGTGTCACTGAACGGTTCAGGCCGCGCCCCGAAGGCCATCGACCCGGACGCCCTTCGCGCGGAAGGCCTGACGTCGATCGAAGGCGGTCACCATGCCTCGATCACGCTGCCCGGAGCCGTCGACGGCTTCTGCAGACTGTCCGAGAAATTCGGACGCGTCGGGTTGGAACGCGTACTGGCACCGGCGATCCGGTACTTCGACGAAGGGGTGCCGATCGCGTCACGGGTCGCCTTTGACCTGAAGTCGCTCGGCGACGGTCTGGATGCGGCCGCACGCAAGTTCTTTCTGAACGGCGGACGCCCCTATGCCCAAGGCGAGATACTGAGACTTCGTGCCCAGGCCGACGTCCTGCGCCGGATCGCCAAGGACGGGCGCAGCGCTTTCTATGAAGGCGACGTCGCAGAAGACATGGTTTCGGCCCTCCGCGCAATTGGTGGCACCCATCACGAGGATGACTTTGCCGCCGTTGAGGCCACATGGGGCACCCCGATTTCCGGGCGCTATCGCGGGCACGACCTGATTGAGCACCCGCCCAACGGCCAAGGCGCAACGGCGATTCTGCTGTGTAACATTCTGGCCGGTTTCGATGTCTCAAGCATGGACCCGAATGGGGCTGAGCGTCTGCATCTGGAAGCCGAAGCGACCAAGCTGGCCTATGACACAAGAAACCGGTTCCTGTCCGACCCGGACTACATGACAAAACTGGACCACATGCTGGACCCCGGTACGGCCGACGCACTTGCCGCCCTGATCGACCCCGCCCGCGCCATGCCAATGCCACCGCCTTTGGCCGAACAGGCGCACCGCGACACGGTGCTTATCACCGTCATCGACAAAGATGGCATGGCGATCAGCCTGATCTATTCGATCTTCTCAAGCCTCGGCTCCGGCATCGCCAGCCCGAAACACGGCATCCTGTTCCACAACCGGGGCTGCGGCTTCAACCTGATCCCTGGTCATCCGAACGAGGTGGGCCCGGGCAAACGGCCGATGCACACCATCCTGCCGGCGATGCGCGCCACCGGCGGACGGATCGACATGACGTTTGGGGTGATGGGCGGGCAATACCAAGCCACCGGCCATGCTCACGTGATGTCGAACATGTGCGATTTCGGCATGGACCCGCAAGAAGCCATCGACGCCCCGCGCGCCTTCGCGGACCCCGTGGATGGCGCCCTTCGTGTGGAAAACGCGCTGTCGGCCTCGACCCTTTCAGCGCTTGCCGACAAAGGCCATGTGCTGACCCGCACCGACGACCCGATCGGAGGTGCACAAGCCATCATGCTCGACGCCGCAAACGGTGTGTTGATTGGGGCCTCGGACCCGCGGAAAGACGGGATGGCCATCGGGTACTGACCCGGGCCATCCGCCGTCAATCCGGCTAGTTCAGCTGCACCTGCAGCGGATAATGCCCGTCGTTGAAATCCCCGAAGAACTCGGGCAGGTCCGGATGCTCGACCGGTTCGCCGGAATAGTCGGCAACCAGGTTCTGCTCGGACACATAAGCCACATAGTAGCTTTGGTCATTTTCGGCCAACAGGTGATAAAACGGTTGGTCTTTCGCCGGACGACTGTCTTCGGGGATGGCAAGATACCATTCCTCGGTATTCGAAAACTTCGCATCCACATCGAAAACGACCCCGCGAAACGGGTGTTTCTTGTGTCTGACAACTTGTCCCAGCGCGTATTTCGCACGCGATCTAAACATAACAGTACCCCCTACAGCCTTCCTACGGCAGTCCACCAACCCCTGTCGAATGGATTTGGTGGAATTGTCGGAAACAAACTGTGAATGCCTGTCAGACAGTCAAGTCAAGCGAATTTCCAAACGAGCGCTTCAGCAAAAGACGATCCAGCTTTGCGAAATCAGAAGAATTTGCTATAAAACCCGAAACAATAAAATGCGGATTGAGGCAATGAGCAAACCCATTCGCGCCCTGATTCTATGTCTGTTGGTGTCCGCCTGCGGCTCCAGCAGCTATGAGGCGCCCAAGAACCTAGACAACGCCTGTTCCATCGTGAAGCAGCGTCCCCACTATCTTGATGCCATGCAGCGGACCGAGCGCCGCTGGGGTGTTCCTGTCGCCGTGCAGATGGCGACCATCTATCAAGAGAGCAAGTTCATCGCGAACGCCCGAACCCCCATGCGGTATTCGATGGGAATGC
Source organism: Silicimonas sp. (assembly GCA_022826385.1). Classification (GTDB taxonomy): domain Bacteria; phylum Pseudomonadota; class Alphaproteobacteria; order Rhodobacterales; family Rhodobacteraceae; genus JAJDOD01. The sequence continues at coordinate 21,064 of JAJDUZ010000045.1, read as the reverse complement.
CGGCCGGCCGGATCAGTTCGGCCTATGGTTATAGCCAGGCATTGGACGGCACTTGGGAAGAGTATCAGAACGAGGAAGGCGGACGACGCGCCCGGCGCGACAACATTCGCCACGCGACGGACTTCATGGGCTGGTACTTCAACAAGACGCAGGATGGCCTTGGCATTCCGCTGAACGATACCAAGCACCAATACCTCGCCTATCACGAAGGGCGCACAGGGTATGCGCGTGGAAGCTATCGCCAGAAAGCGTGGCTGATGGAGGTGTCGGACGAAGTGGCGCTGCGTGCCATTATGTACGACACGCAACTGAAGTCCTGCGGCATGGTCTAAGACGTCACGGCTTCACGCCGCGCTGTCCTTCCTCGTAACTGATGTTGAACAGGGTCGACGAAAGGTCGTCGACCTTCTTCAATTGGCCAAGGATGACGGTCGTGCGGGCGCCCTGCCCGTCCGTCACGATCCACTGCCTCAGTTCGATCGGGTCTGCGGTGAACTTGAGTTGGATATTGCCGTATTCGGGATGCTCCGGATCCTGCGCCGTAACGATCGTGGCGGTCCCGTCGAAACTGTGCCCCACCACCATGTTCCGGCGCGCAAGGTTCACGTTCTTCTCAAGGATCAGGTTCAAAGGCGTGCGGCGCAACGGATAGCGTTCGGCCTTCTGAACATTCGACTTCCCGTCAAAAATGCCAACCTGTCCGGCGCCAGCCATAACCAGAAGTTTCTCGGGCGGATCGTACTCGAACCGCATCCTGCCGGGCCGCCGGATATAGAACTTTCCCGTCGACAACGTCCCATCGTCATTGACCTGGGTGAAATCCGACGTGGCGCGTTCGATCCCGTTCAGATAACGCGAAATGTCGTTCAGCGACAGCTGCATGGAAAATGCGGGACCTGCGGTAAACGCGGCTGCGGTGGCAAGAAACGTCCTGCGGTACATCATGGCCTCATGTCTACTTGTGGCGTTTCGCGTGCCAAGATGCTCTGATTCCGCGATGTCAGGCGCGGGGCGGAAAGCAAATCTGACGCGAACTCCTTTGCTGCGATATAAGCAGAAGCTAGGCACACCACCAGTGACAAGCCATAACATGCGCGTGCCAGCGCTTATCCAAGCCCCAACGCCCAGCGCAACAAGGGGTCTACAAGCAATCCAAGGACCACCGACAGGATCGCGCCCCCCACGATCAAGATGGCGCAGAGAAGCCTTGTTGGTCCGGGTGGTGGCGCATGCACACCAGATACGGTTTTGCGTGTCATGCCCGCATTAATACGAACTTAGGTAAATTGACCGTTAAACGGCCCCATGAACGTCCGTTTCGACCAGATGAACCGGTTGACCTGGGAGCATCACTGCAACGCAGCACAGGCCCCCCTTCAGCAACGCTGGTCCTACGGCGAAACGGTCCTCCGGCTTGGCGGACAGGTGTCGCGGCTCAGCCTTCATGACGGGTCGCAAACCGTGGCCTTGGCGCAGGTTTTGCAGCGCCGGGCCGGGCTTTCCATCGCCTTGATCACCCGCGGTCCGATCTGGCTTGTCCCGGCCGCACAATCCGCGCGCGCCGCAGGCTTGCGTGCCTTCAAAAACGCGCTTCGAAAGCGCGGCGTGCACATGGTGCTGATGACGCCTGAGAGCGACGAAAACGCACGCCCCGGCGCTGCGATCATGACACCGGCGACGATTGCCGATCTCGCCCTAACGTCCGACATGCGCGCCGATCTGCGCGGCAAATGGCGGAACCGCCTCGTCAAAGCCGAAGCCAATCACATCCCCCTGTCGCAGCATAGAAAACGGTGCCCTGAACATGACTGGCTCTTCGCCAAGGAATTTGCACAGCAACAACACCGCAGATATCGCAACCTGCCGCGTCGGTTCACCGAAGCCTGGCTGGCAGATGCACAGGCCAAAACCCTCACCATCACCACAAAACGCCGTCCGCAGGCGGGCATGATGTTCCTCTGCCACGGCTCCACGGCAACCTACCATCTCGGCTGGACCAGCGCCGAGGCCCGCAAATCATCGGTGCACACGTTGATGCTCTGGCGCGCGATGGAGACGCTTCATAGTGAAGGCGTGCAAAAACTGGACCTCGGCCTTCTCGACACGGTCCGCGCTCCGGGACTTGCGCGGTTCAAGCTGGGCACCGGTGCAAAGCCGCGCAGGCTTGGACCAACCTGCCTTAGCTTCTGATCTTCATCTCTTTAAAAATACGCCCGGGCAGCGCGAGGGGTGGAACCCCTCGCCTATCGCGATTTGGCAAAGCCAAAGCGCAATCCCTGCCTCACGCCTGTTCCGGCACAAGGATCTCGCGCTTGCCGACATGGTTGGCCGCGCTGACCAGGCCGTTCTCTTCCATCTGCTCGACCAGACGCGCGGCCTTGTTGTAGCCGATCGCCAGTTTGCGCTGGATGTACGAGGTCGAACATTTCCGGTCCTTGATGACAATCGCGACGGCTTGGTCGTAAAGCGCATCCTCGCCGTCCGTGTTGCCACCAAGGCCCAGCACCATATCGATATCCGACGACGCGTCCTCGTCAGGGCCGTCCTGCACGCCCGAGACATAGTCGGGCGAACCGAAGCTCTTGAGATGCGTGACAACCTCTTCGACTTCCTCGTCTGACACGAAGGGACCATGCACACGGGTGATCTTGGCGCCACCGGCCATGTAGAGCATGTCACCTTGCCCCAGAAGCTGCTCGGCGCCCATTTCACCAAGAATGGTGCGGCTGTCGACTTTGGAGGTCACCTGGAAGGAAATCCGGGTCGGGAAGTTTGCCTTGATCGTGCCGGTGATGACGTCGACCGAGGGGCGCTGCGTGGCCATGATCAGGTGGATGCCCGAGGCCCGCGCCATCTGTGCCAGACGTTGGATGCAGGCCTCGATCTCCTTGCCCGCCACCATCATCAGGTCGGCCATCTCGTCGACGATGACGACGATGTAAGGCAGCTTCTCGGGCGCGAATTCCTCGGTCTCGAAGACGGGTTCGCCGGTCTCGTCATCGAAGCCGGTTTGCACCGTCCGGCTGAACATCTCGCCCTTGTCGAGCGCGTCCTTCACGCGGGCGTTGAACCCCTCGATGTTGCGGACGCCCATCTTCGACATCTTGCGATAGCGCTCTTCCATCTCTCCGACGGTCCACTTGAGCGCGACGACGGCCTTCTTCGGATCCGTCACAACGGGCGACAGCAGATGCGGAATGCCATCGTAAACGGACAGTTCCAGCATCTTTGGGTCGATCATGATCAACCGGCAATCCTCGGGTGTCAGCTTGTAGAGAAGCGACAGGATCATGGTGTTGATCGCCACCGACTTACCCGAACCGGTTGTCCCGGCGATCAGCAGGTGCGGCATCTTCGCAAGGTTCGCGACAACCGGATCACCACCGATGTTCTTGCCAAGCGCCAGCGGCAGGCGCTGGTTGCCGTCGCCGTAGTCGCGGGCCCCCAGCATTTCGCGCAGAACCACCATTTCGCGGTTCTCGTTCGGCAGTTCAATCCCGATGACCGAGCGCCCCGGCACGGTCGAGACGCGGGCCGACAGGGCCGACATCGACCGCGCAATGTCGTCAGCCAGACCGATCACCCGGCTTGCCTTCAGGCCCGGCGCCGGTTCCAGTTCATACATGGTGACAACGGGTCCCGGGCGCACGCTGACGATCTCGCCCTTGACGCCATAGTCATCCAGCACGCTTTCCAGCATCCGCGCGTTTTCCTCAAGCGCCTCGTCCGACAGATGATGGCGTTCGATATTCGACGGGTCTTCCAAGAGGCTCAGCGGCGGGATTTCAAAGTTGCTGTCCTCACCAAACAGCGAAGGTTGCGCCTCGGCTTTGGCACGCTTCGAGGGCGCGGGCTTCTTGGTCGCATGTTGAACCTTGGCCTTGGCCTCCGGGGTGGCGATCCGCTCGACACGTGGGTTCACAAGCTCGGGCTCGGGCCACTTCATCTGTTCGTCCAGCGCACGAAGCTCGGCAATCTCGCCGTCTTCATCAAGCATCGCAATCGAGGGCTGAACAGGCGTGTCACCGCTCAGCGGCGGCTCGGCCCGCAGATCGGGGCGGCGCACGCGGTTTTGCACGGCATCCGCGATGCGCGCGCTGATCCGGTCATCTTCGCCAACCGGAAGATCGGCTGGTGCCGGCGCCTCGGTCTTGCGCTTCAAAAGTGAAGGCATCATGGCCAGAAGCCCGTCTTTGGGCGCGTCGTCTCGATAGGCACGCGTGGCTTTCAACACAGCGGGGCTGATCTCGGGGTCGCTTGATGGCACGGCGGCAGCCTCGGAAACGCGCGCCTCCTGTCGACGTTCGCGCGCGGTTGCGGCCATGCGGATCGTCCCGCTGGCCCCCTTGCCCAGTCCGGACAACGCGGTGTGATAAACAAGGATAAGCCCGCCCACGAGATAACGTGCATAAAGCCAAAGCTCGTCCCGCTCGAAGCCCAGCACATAGGCCAGCATCACCAGCGCCGCGATGGCAAGACCAACCGACATAAGCTTCAGCCCGAACCCCGCCGACACGGGCAACAGGCCCAGGATGGCGCCCAGTACGGTATCGCCGAAAAGCCCGCCCAATCCGAAGGAATGTGGCCATTCGGCACTTGGAACATGGGTCGAGGCATAAACGGACACCAAAGCCACCGCGATGGGCGCGAAGATCAAGCGTCCGATGGCTTGATCCGAACCAAAGTGGAACACAAAACGCGCGCCCCAGACCACCAGAACCAGCGCGATCGCCCAACTGCCGTATCCGGCAATCACGTAAAGGGGCGAGGCAAAGGCTGCGCCGATCGGGCCCAAAAGGTTCTGCGCCGGGGCGTCCGTTGACGACAACCAGTTCGGGTCGTCCGCCGAGTAGGAACCAAGCGCCAGCATCGCCAGAACACCCAGCGCCAACAGAAGGACGCCGACCAATTCCTTGCCACGTCGCTCGATAATCGCCTGCGTGTCGCTGTCAAAAAGCGGGTCGCGGTGTCTTGCCTGATACGCCATGCCTCAATCTTCCCTTACGCATAGATGCAGTCGCGAACGGCTATGAGCCCGCGCTGCAATTCTTCTTCATCTGCCACCATGGCGACGCGGATAAAGCCGTGCCCGGGGTTCACCCCGTCGGCCTCGCGCGCCAGATAGGCGCCGGGCAGAACCCGCACGCCCGTTTCACCCCAGAGACGGCGTGCCGCCGCCTCGCCATCATCGACCGGAAGCCACAGGAAGAACCCTGCTTCCGGAGCGCCACAGCCTTCGATCCCCTCGAACACGCTGTTGGCGATGTCATACTTGGTCACATATCGCTGGCGGCTGGCTTCGACATGCGCCTCGTCCGCCCAGACCTTGGCCGAGGCATGCTGGATCGGCATCGGCAGCGGTGCCCCCGCATAGGCCCGCAATTGCCGGATACGGCGCATGCTTTCCGGCCCACCCGCGACAAAGCCCGAGCGCAAGCCCGGCAGGTTCGACCGCTTGGACAGCGAGTGGAACACAACGACCCGTTCCGGATCCGCGCCGAACATGGCGGCAGCTTGCAAGCCACTCAGCGGTTTTTCGTCGCGATACACCTCGGAATAGCATTCGTCCGAGAAAATCTTGAAGTCGTACAGCTCCGCCAGCGCCAAGGCTTCACGCCAATAGTCGGCCGAGGCGACAGCCCCCTGCGGATTGGCCGGCGAGCACAGATAGTAGGCGGTTGTCCGGTTCAGCGTATCAGCATCCAGCGACGAAAGGTTGGGCAGGAAGCCGGTTTCGGCCGTTGCATTCAGAAACCGTGGCACGGCGCCAACGGAAATCGCACCGATGGCATAGACCTGATAGAATGGGTTCGGGATCAACACGATGGGCGTGCCGTTCTTTTCCTCGGGACAAAGCGCCATCGCCGCGTTGTAGAGGCCCTCACGCGTCCCATTGAGCGCCATGACCTGCTCGGGCGGGATCGCCACCCCGAACCGTCTTTGCAACCAAGCCGAGATACTCTCCAGAAGCCCCGGAAACCCGTCATTCACCGGGTAGTCCCCAAAAAGCGCAGCATGTTCGGAAATTGTCGACGCGACGAAGTCTGGAAAGGCGTGACGCGGCTGGCCAATGGTCAAGTTGACAGGTTCGCCCCCCGGTTCAACGGGGTCGAGAAGCGCGCGCAGGCGCGGCCACGCGTATGCCGGTAGGTTCGAAAACCGCTCGGGAAACACCATCTCTGCCTCAATTTCGGGGTCGTTTCGCCCCGTTTTGTCCAACAGTAACGGCTTGGGATTGTTCGGTCCATCGCGATTTACGCAAGGCCGCAAATTTGTGGCTTTTGCACCGCGTCGGGCGGGTGTCAGGCGAGGGCGCGTTCGACGGCTGCGGCAAGCCGCAACAACCGCTCTTCCTGTTCGCCCTGCAACATGATCCCGCACGACGGCACGCCGGTTGGCACTGTGATGGCTGCAAGGCCCAGAAGATTGCCGATCCGCGTATTTTGCAGCGCCATCAGATTGCGTTCCGTGAAGAACGCATCATCCGCTTCCAACGCGGCCATCTTGGGTGGCAGGATCGGACAGGACGGCAGGATCACGGCGTCAAATTGCGCCACAGCCTCGGCATAGACCAGGCGCAGGCAATCCAACTCGCGCCAGCCTTCGATGAAATCGGCAGCGCTGATCGTCTTGCCTTGCAAGAACCGGGTGCGCACCGGCCCGTACATCTTTTCGCCATCCGCTTCGATCCGGTGCCGCCAGGTTGCATAAGCTTCCGCCGGGAATAGCGTGGGGCCAAGTGCTGTGGCTTCGGCGACGGCTGGTATGTCGATGGTCTCGACGTGCGCGCCTGCCGCTTTCAACGCCGCAACAGCCTGATCGAAGGCCTGTCGCGGCGCGTCTTCGATCCCGTTGAAGGCCTGTGTTTCCAGAACGGCAAATCGCACGCCCTGCAAGGAAGCGGCACTCAGGTCAGCGGGCTTGCCGTTCTCCAGCACCGCCAGCATTGCCGCTGCGTCCTCGACCGTTCGGCACAGGGGCCCGACCGTGTCAAAGCGGGCACACAGCGGCACAACGCCCTCGGAAGACAGCCGACCATGCCGCGTTTTCAGTCCGACAAGATCATTCCAGACCGAAGGGATACGCACCGACCCGCCCGTGTCGGATCCAATTCCAACTGCGGCAAGACCGAAAGCCACGGATGTCCCGGCACCCGACGATGACCCGCCAGAGACGGCCTCGTGGTCATTGATGCAGGGCGGGGAGGCCGTCACGGGGTTCAATCCAAGACCCGAAAACGCCAGCTCGGTCTGGTGGGTCTTTCCAAGGCAGACCAGGCCAGCGGCGGTGGCATTGACCAGCACATGGGCGTCGCGCTGGGGCACGCGCCCCGCCAGCAAGGCACTGCCGCTTTCGGTCGCCACGCCGGCGGTGTCGTACAGGTCCTTCCATGAGATGGGCACACCATCCAGCGGCGACCGCCGCAGGCCGCGCTTCGCCCGATCCGCGGCTGCATCCGCCTCGGCCCGCGCACGATCAACTGTCAGGCGCGCGTAAATCCGATCACCGAATTCATGCGCCTCGATTGCCGCAAGATATGTGTCTGCCAAGGCACGCGGGTCGATTTCACCCGCTTCAATGCCACGTCCAAGGTCGGAGGCCGACCGGTAAAGCCAATCTTCCATGGGTTGGACGGTAGCGTCAGGAAAGCGCATGGACAATGCCCCGATCACGCACATATTCGCGCTATGGCACTGTATACCGATATCGTCATCGCTGGCGGCGGCCTGAACGGTTTGTCTATGGCGCTTGCCCTGCGCTCGGCAGGCTTCGAGGTCACGCTGGTCGACCCAGCCCCGCAGAAGGTGCGCGCGAACGCCAAGTTCGACGGGCGCAGCTATGCGCTGGCCATTGCCTCGAAGCGTGTTTTGACAGCGCTTGGGGTCTGGGAGCGGATCGCCGACCCACAGCCGATCCTCGGGATCAAGGTCACTGACGGTCGCGCGGGCGAGGCACCGTCGCCCCTGATGCTGGCCTTTGACCATGCGGAAATCGAAGAAGGCCCGATGGGCTTCATGGTCGAAGACCGTAAATTGCGCCCGGCCTTGCTGGCCGCCGCGCGTGACGCGGGCGTCAGGCAAATCGACCAGGACAGTGTGGTCGGCGAAGACAGCGCGGCGGGCATTTTGTCCGTTCGCCTTGCCTCGGGCACCGCAATTGCGGCCAGCCTGCTGATCGGCTGCGACGGCAAGACCAGCGCAATCGCTCAACGCAATGGCATTCGGAAAACCGGCTGGAACTACGATCAAACGGCACTGGTCTGTGCCCTATCGCACGAACATCCGCATGATGGCATTGCGCACCAGTATTTCATGCCCTCTGGCCCCTTGGCGATCCTGCCCCTGACCGACAACCGCGCCTCGATCGTCTGGACCGAAAGACACGACCGGGCAGCTGGCTTTCAGGCAATGTCAGACGCCGACTACCTCAACGAACTCCGCCCCCGGTTCGGCACATTTCTGGGCGAGATCGCCCTCGCAGGCGCCCGCTTCACCTATCCTCTGGCCCTTTCGATTGCCGACCGTTTCGTCGCTGACCGCGTGGCCCTTGTCGGCGACGCTGCCCACGTGGTGCATCCGATTGCGGGCCAAGGCCTGAATGCCGGGCTCAAGGACGTTGCCGCACTGGCCGAGGTGCTGACCGACGCCCGAAGACGTGGCGAAGACATCGGACGGGCCGATGTCCTTGAACGTTATCAACGGTGGCGCCGTTTCGACACCGCAGCCTTGGCGGTGGCGACAGACGGGTTCAACAGATTGTTTTCCAACGACAATGGCTTGCTGCGTGCAGTCCGGGATATCGGGCTGGCGGCCACGAATGCCGTGCCGGGCCTTCGCCGCAGCCTGATCCGCGAGGCCGCGGGCCTGACAGGCGAGCTGCCAAGGCTGGCAAAAGGTCAACCGCTCTAAAGCGCCCTGCTCTTCATCTCTTCAAAAATACGCATACCCCGACACCGACACTTTGCGGTTCAGTCGAGCTTCCGCGCCTCGTCGACCAACATGATCGGAATACCGTCGCGGATGGGATAGGCCAGATGCGCTGCCTTGGAAATCAACTCCTGCCGCTCAGCGTCATATGTCAGTTGAGCGCGCGTCGCGGGGCACACCAGTGCCTCCAGCATGCGCCGGTCGAATTCGACGGTGTTGCTCATTGCAACGGATCCTCGCCCGCAATGCCACCGCGCAGGGCAAACTCGATCAAGGTCACAAGCGTCTCACGGCGAGTCTGCAATGACGGTGCCTCCAACAACGCTTGTTTGTCTTCCGGCTCGAAGGGGCACAGCATCGACAGTGAATTGATCAGCAATTCATCATCGGCGTCTTCCAGCGACTCCCAATCGGTGCGTAAATCCTCGGAATCGAAGAATGACCGCAAAGCTGGAAAGAACTTGGCCCGATCCAGCCCCGGATCTTGCTCGCTGGGCCCGAAATCCTGGTCAAAGCCCTGCCACGAGACCTGACATCGCCGATACGGCGCGAAACCATCGACTTCCTCCAGCACCCGGAACCGGGAAATGCCAGAAAGCGTGATCATATAGCGACCATCTTCCGTTTCGGAAAACGCGGTCAGGCGCCCGGCACAGCCGATTGTATGCAGCTTTGGATCACCGCTCATCTGGCCGTTGCGGGGCTGGATCATGCCGATCAGGCGGGTCGAGGTCTTCATGCAATCTTCGATCATCGCAAGATAGCGCGGCTCGAAGATATGCAGCGGCAGCCGTGACCGCGGCAAAAGCAAAGCACCCGGCAACGGAAAGACCGGGATCGTATCAGGTAAGTCGGAACGTGAGATCATAACGGCCAAGTAGCCCGACCTCCGGCTCAGGCAAAGATCATCGAACTTAGCTTACGGCGACCGTTCAACGCAACCGGGTCGTTCGGCTTCAATGCCTCGAAGATGGTGAAGAGCTGCGCCTTGGCCGCCCCCTCGTTCCAGTCTGCATCCAGCCGGAAGAGGTCCAGCAACGTATCAACTGCCCCTTCCACATCACCACCCGCATGCTGCGCCTGCGCCAGATCGAAGCGCGCCTGACGGTTCTCGGGATCAGCTTCGACCTGCGCTTTCAGTTCGGCGACCGGGCCTGCATCCGCGGCCTGCTTGGCCAAGGCCAGTTGCGCGCGCGCCGCTTCAACTTCGGCACTGTCGGCGATCTCGGCCGGGGCACCGTTCAGGACCGCTTCCGCCTGGTCGACGTCGTCCAGCGCAAGATAGCTGCGCACAAGGCCGCCATAGGCCGCCGCGTTGTTGCCGTCTTCCTGCAGGACGGCGGCAAAGACTTGCGCGGCATCGGCCGCAGCGCCTTCCGCCAACATGGCCTCGGCGCTCTCGACAGCTTCCGACAGGCCACCGCCCGCTTCGCCGCCTGCCGCCTGAATCAGACGGTCAATGAACGCCTTGATCTCGGACCCGGGCAACGCGCCCTGGAACCCGTCGATCGGCTGACCTTGCCAAAACGCGTAAACGGTCGGGATCGACTGGATGCGAAGCTGGGCCGCAATGGCCTGGTTCTCGTCCACATTGACCTTGACCAGCTTCACCGCCCCGCGGGCGTCCTTGACGGCCCCTTCGATCGCTGGTGTCAACTGGCGGCACGGGCCACACCACGGCGCCCAGAAATCAACGATGACCGGGACGTTCTGGCTTTCCTCGATCACGTCCACCATGAAGGTGGCTTCCGAGCTGTCCTTGATCAGGTCGGCTGGCGCGCTTTCGGCCCCATTCGGATTGAGTTCAAGCATCGTGATCCCCAGATTGGCTGTGTCGCGTCTTATATGCGTATGACGCGCAAATAACCAAGGGGCTAAGGGGAAAGCAGATGGATCTTTTCAAACTGGCCGAGCGTGGCATGGCCATGGATGACGCAACATGGATGCGCCATGCCAACCCGTGGAGCGTCTGGACCCGGTTCACCTGCCTTCCACTCATTCTCTTGGCCATCTGGAGCCGGGTTTGGTTGGGATGGTGGGCGCTGATCCCGCTGGCCCTTGCCCTGTTCTGGACGTGGATCAACCCGCGGGCCTTTCAGCCCCCCGAAACCACCGACACCTGGGCCTCGAAAGGGACCTTTGGCGAGCGTGTGTTCCTGAACCGGAAAACCGTGCCGATTCCAGAACATCATAGGGTTTGGGCGGTCATTCTTGGCGGGTTGTCAGCCGTTGGGCTGGTTCCGATGGTTTGGGGTCTTTGGACGCTGGACGTGACCATGACGCTTCTTGGCGTGGTGCTCGTTATCTTGCCGAAAGTGTGGTTCGTGGACCGGATGGTCTGGCTCTATCAGGATATGGCCGACCAGCATCCCGACTACGCGGCGTGGTTGCGCTAGCGGCGCAACAAGGCCTCTTTCTGGCGTTCGCTCAGGGGCAGGCATCCGACCAGCCCGGCCGGAAGCACAAGCCATGCTCCGGCGGCATAAAGGTCTTTCGCAAGATCCGGGCGGTTGGCAAACGTCACCGCCAGCCCGTTCACATCGAGGATTGCGGCTTCTGGGGGCAGTTCTTTCAGGAAGGCGCGTGTCGGCCAAGGCACCACGGCGGCCGGCGCCGCATCGGAAAACCGCATGACTAAGGCCATGACCGCGATCCAGCCGACGAAGACCGCGATCAACGTCAGCAAGATGCGGTTAATAGTCATGGATATGTTCCAACGTCAGCCCATCCAGTTCGCGCAATCGCTTAGCCAAAGCCGCGACCGGCAGGACAATCAGGTGTCGAAAGTCCCCATAGCCTTGTCGCGGGAACGAATAGACCGCCTGCGGGTGCGCGGGCTGACTTGAGAGCGCCGTAAACAGAATATCATGGTTCCCGGCAATTTCGACAAAGTCACCACCTGAAGCCGCGATCTCCTCGGCCAGCCGGGTGAAACGGCGATACCTGTCCGTCTCGATCTCGATCCCAGCGTCGTTGGCACCGATCACCGTGATCCCATCGATCGCGCTCAACCTGTTTTCGGTGACCCCGCTCACAACGCTGCGCATCCGAAGCGCGTCCGCGCCGATCCCTTCGACCGCCTGCGCGATCAAACCAGCGTAAACGCTCTTTGCGGCGGCCTCGTTCCGAAGGGCGAAACGGCGTTCGCGATCCCGGAACCCTTCGCCACCTTCGTTCTCCAACACCTTGATGTCGTCGCCGAACGGCCACTTGTACCACGGCGTCTGCTGCAAGAACCGGGCATAATCAGCCGCACGCTCGGCACTTCGATCATCCAGAACGGCGCGCTCGGGCCCACGCAAAAGCGTTGCAATCCGGCCCAGCGTTTCCTCGTAAGCAGCCTTTGCCAACATCTCGAGCGAGAAGCTGACGCCGATCGTATAGATCGTCATCTTTTGCTCGCCGGTCATCCCGCCCATCTGGTCGGCGCGTTCCTTCAACGGGCAGAGCGAGGTCCAGAAACCGGCAATGGCAGGCACATAGGCAAAGTCGTGCGGATCGCCGTCAGCAATCACCCGCGCATAGTCGTCATAGGCATGCACGATATGCCACTCGGGATAGGTCGTCAGCGTCCGGCTTTCGTCCCTCTGCCAGTCGCTGGCCACGAGCGAAGGTTGCGCTGCCCCGTCACTTTCGGGGCCCACGCAGGCAAACTCGACATATCCGACCGGCAATATCAGCAGCAGCACCAGCAGAACCAGCGCCAGAACCAGCGCCAGAACACCGCGCCAAAGCCAGCGGAACAGGAAGCGCATCAGTCCTGCGGCCTTTTCAGGCCGATCAGCAGCGCCACAACGCCCAGCCCGATATGCGGCAGGTTCGCCATGATCTTGAAGCTGAACGGCAGGTCAAGCACGCCGTTGTTGAAGATCCCGAAGTCCAGATACCCCGACCCGGTCGCCAGCCCCAGCGCACCGTCCCCAAGATAAAGCGCCCCGAAGATCAGAAGGAACGAACGCGCCGCGCGAGTGGACAGAAGCGCCGCGATCAGGGCCCACAAGGCGGACGCCGCGTGCAGCGCATCATCGAAGATATCGAGCGCGAAAATGCCAAAGGCCACGCCATCGGCATCCGTCACGCCGGGGATATAGTTCAGCGCCGCGACAACCGCGAGGATGACGAAATAGGCGAAAGCCGTGGTGCGATGCAGGGTCATGCGAGCCCCTCCATGTATGTGTTCCAGAACGCGTTGCGGAACACCCGGTCGGGGTCCAGTTCCAGCTTGCGCGCCACGAACTCTTCGGCCCGCGGATAGCCCTGTTTCAGCTGCGCGCGCGTCGCGTGAGGCCGATAGGGCAGATAATACGTGCCCCCGATATCCAGCGTGCGCTGGATCAGCTCTTGTGTCATCCGCGCATGGTCCGCTTCGGCGCGCACCGTCATTTCCTGACTGAAAAGCATCACGCAAGCGATCCGGGGACCGGGCGCATAGGCCAGCACGCTGTCCGGGTCGGTCCTGACATAACGCAGCGTGATATTCATCATCTCCTGGTAACTCGACAGGATCACTTCCCGGCACGCGGCCATGAAATCCGGGAACCGCTCGGGCGGCACGAAATATTCGTGCAGGATATCCGTGCGTGTCGGATCGCCGTCGTCAAGCGTTGCGACCGGCTCGTTGATCAGCGCGTTCCGCGTGACCTCGCCTGCGCCAATGCTTGGCCCCAACGAGGCTTCGAACCACCAGCGCAGCGCCTTGGCCGGTTCGTTCATCAGTTGTGCCCGAAAGATCTGCGCCGCCGCTTTCGACATGAAACCGGAGCCGGTGACCGGCGGCAGATCCGTTTGAACAGGCGCGTCGCGATAGGTGATCATCAAGGCGTCTTCGAAGAACGTGCGCCGCGAGACGTTCAGCCGCCCATAGGCCATGTTGACGTCGCCCGCTTCGACGGCCGACACGAAGGCTGGCGCGAAATCTTCGGCAGCCATGTGATCGAAAGTCGGCACCAGAAGCCGGTTGGGCTCCATTTCGACCACCATGTCGATGATGGCACCCGTCAGGCCGTAACCGCCCATCGTCAGGTTGAAAAGATCGGCGTTCTCGGTCCGCGAGGCCGTCACGACATCACCGCTGGGCAACAAAAGGCGCAGGCTTCGAACGGTTGCGCCCATGGGCCCATGCGGCACAGGCCAGCCATGCGCGTTGACGCAAAACGTCGAGGCCACGCCGAAATCGTTGTTCGACTGCATGACCTTCGGTCCGAATCCGATTGGGTCGAGTGCCGCGATCACCTCGCTCCAGCGCGCACCTGCGTGCACGCGATAGGTTCCGGCGGCGGTGTCCGGTTCGACAAGACCGTTGTCAAAGGTGACCGCATGACCGCCAGGGGGGATGGCGTGGCCGCCCATCGAATGCCGCGCGGCACCGATGTTGAAGGGCCGACCCTCGGCACGGGCCTCGCGGATTTCCCCGCGCAAGCGTTCGATCAGCACATCGCCCGGCGCCTCGGCCATGATCGTATGTCGGAAGACCGGTGTTTCGCTGAGCAGGCTTGCGTCGTTCAGCGTGTTCGTCGCACCAGAAGGCTGGGTCAGACGCGTGCCGTCAACCGGGGGGACATCCCCGGAAAGTTTTGCCCCAGCATACCCGCCAATCGCTGCTCCGGCGCCCAGCAGAAGCGCGCGTCTCGAAAAACTCATAAGCTGTCTCTTTCCACGCGGACAACCTGCCCGCGCGCTTCCGAAATATGTATTTTCGAAAAGTTAACCAGACCCGCGCGGCGCGGCGCGAGGGGAAATCCTGCGAAACCGGGGATTTAGAGCGGACTGAAGCCCAAAAACATCATGCCTGCAGATCAAACGTCGCAAAGACCGGTGCGTGGTCCGAAGGCTGTTCCCAGCCCCGCGCGGCCCGCAAAATCTTCGAAGAATGAGCTGAAGAGGCGATGTCCGGCGTGGCCCAGATATGATCCAGACGGCGCCCCTTGTCCGCTGCGTTCCAGTCCTTGGCGCGATAGGACCACCAGCTGTACAGCAGGCCCTCGGGGATATCGTTCCGCGTGGTATCGACCCACCCGCCAGCCTCCTGCACTTCTGCCAGATGCTCGACCTCGATGGGCGTGTGGCTGACCACTTTCAGAAGCTGTTTGTGGCTCCAGACATCGTCTTCGCGGGGCGCGATGTTGAGATCCCCAACCAGAATGGATTTCCCTGGCTTTTCAGAATGATACGCGTCCCGCATCTCGGTCAGGAAATCCAGTTTCTGACCGAATTTCTCGTTCTTCTCACGATCCGGCACATCACCACCCGCAGGCACATAGAAATTGTGGATCGTGACCCCGTTTTCCAAACGCCCTGCCACATGGCGCGCATGGCCAAGCCCGGCCCAGTCGCGGTCGCCCGCATCCTCCATCGGCAGTTTCGAGAGGATGGCGACGCCGTTATAGCCCTTCTGACCCCGCGCGATCATATGCGTGTAACCAAGGCGCTTGAACTTGGCGAAGGGGATCTTGTCGACGGGGGACTTGCACTCCTGCAGACACAGGATGTCCGGACGCTCTTTCTTCATCAACTTGCGGACCAGTTCCTCGCGCAGGCGGACCGAGTTGATATTCCATGTCGCAATGGTGAAGGGCATAAGTTCAGCCTTGTTCTGGTCCCGCCAAAGCCTCGGCAAGGAGGGAGTTGAAAGTCGCAGGATCTTCGATCTGCGGGATGTGGCCGGTGTTGTCCATCCAGAAGATCGGCGCGTCACCAAGGGCCGTCTGCAACGCAATGCCCTGTTCGGGCGGCGTGACAGTATCTTCACGGCCCCAGATCAGCGCGACAGGTGGCTTGATCCCGGCATATCGCTGAGGGTCGCTGCTGGCTGCGTTCTGCGGTGGAACAAGCAGGGTCGGCAGCCATTCCGCCAGTGCTTCGGTCGTGCCAGAGCGCCGGAAGGGATACTCTAGGACATCGACAAGTTCATCCGTGATGCTGTCCGCTTGATGGACAAACTGCTGGAACAGCAACTTGGTCGCAAAGGGATTGGTCACGGTTGTCGCCAGAGCGGCCTCGCGGACAATGGCGGGTTGCAAAGGCAAGGGCAGGTCCTGCCCGGCCCCGTCTTGACCCAATCCAAGCGCCCCCGCGACAATCACGCCGCCCGCGAAAGACTGCGGTCTTGCCATCAAGGCTTCAACGGCTCCGCCAGCCCCAAAGGAATGCGCGACGAGGATCGGCGGGCTGTCCAATGCCTCGGCCAGGGCAAGGATTCGCAGCCCCTGCGCCTGACGGCTATAGTCCAGCCCCTCAACCCGCTCGGAGAGACCCATCGGCGGCAAGTCCATGGCAACGACGCGATAGCCTTGGCCTGCCAGAAATGCACTGGTCTCGCGCCAGAGCCCGGCCCACCCAACCGATCCATGGACCAGCAGAACGGGCTGTCCGGTTTCCGGGCCCGCTTCCAGCACGTGGATACGGCCATGCACGGTGTTCACCAATCGACTTTCGGGCAACAGAAGCTCGGCCACGGGGACGGTTTCGCGGGTGGACGCCGCATAGCGAAAGCCGACAACGGCCACGGCGATGGCAAGGCTCACAAACAGAAAAAGACGATAAAGAAAGCGAAGCATCAAACCTGCCGCGAGACGTTTTCGCGACCATAAGCGGCGCCTCCTGCCCTCGCAAGGCAGACAAACCGCGTTGTGGTAGACGTCGAACTGAGGTGTAAGGGGCGCACGCATTAAATGTGTGAGGACAAGACCAATGCCCCGACTTCTGTCGATCGGAGAGTGCATGATCGAACTGGCCCCGACCGAGGCCGGAACCTTCGGAATGGGCTTCGCGGGCGATACGTTCAACACAGCGTGGTACGCGCAGCAATTGGCCGGATCCGGAATCGAGGTCGCCTATTTCTCGGCCATCGGGGACGACGAGCCCTCGGGACGGATGCGCCGCTTCATGGAAGACGCGGGCATCGTGCC
Source organism: Silicimonas sp. (assembly GCA_022826385.1). Lineage (GTDB taxonomy): Bacteria > Pseudomonadota > Alphaproteobacteria > Rhodobacterales > Rhodobacteraceae > JAJDOD01. The sequence continues at coordinate 4,230 of JAJDUZ010000045.1, read as the reverse complement.
CGAACTGGTCGTGCGAAAGGGCGGCTCGGTCGGGCTCTACATGATCTCGCTAAAGAACGGCGAACGCAGTTTCTCGTATTGGCGCAGCGCCTCTGCCGCCCGGACCCTTGCCGACGACCTGGACGCTTTGCCGGGGGTCACAAAGGGCGACATCGCGTTCTTCTCGGGCATCACCATGGCCGTTCTACCCGAGGCCAGCCGCGCGCGCTTCCTGCAGACCCTGGCCGAGGCCCGCGCAAACGGCGTGACCATCGTGTTCGATCCGAACCTGCGCCCGCGTCTGTGGCCGGACACAGCGACCATGTGTGACTGCATCATGCAGGCGGCCGCAGTCTCGGATATCGTGCTGCCGTCCTTCGAAGACGAGCAAGGCTATTTCGGCGACGCCGACACGACCGCCACCGCGGATCGCTATTCGAAGGTTGGCGCAACGACGGTGGTCGTAAAGGACGGACCGGGGCCGGTTTTGCTGCGGCAAGGGACGACCGACACTGTGGTTCCGCCAGAAACCGCAACGGCCGTTGTCGACACCACTGCCGCAGGCGACAGCTTCAATGCCGGTTTCCTGATCGGGATGATGGAGGGCCTTTCGGCCGATGCCGCCGTGACGCAGGGTTGCAAGCTGGCCTGCAAGGTCATCGCGGCACGGGGCGCACTTGTCGAGATCTAACGCCCCTTCCAGACCGGATCGCGCTTTTCGGCAAAGGCCCGGGCACCCTCCAGTTGATCTTCCGAGGTATAGAGCGTCTCGACGGTGGCAAACTGGCTTTTGGTGATCTTGTTCATCGCATCCTGAAACTTCATGTCCTCGGCCTCGCGCACCACTTCCTTGATCGCCGCCTGCACCAGCGGCGGCCCATCCGCCAACATGTCAGCCATGGCACGGGCTTCCGCCATCAAGTCACCTGCAGGCAGGATCCGGTTGATCAATCCCCAGCGCGCGGCTTCCTCGGCGTCGATCCAGCGCCCAGTCAGCAGCATTTCCATCGCGATATGATAGGGAATGCGCTTCGGCAGCTTGATAGACGCGGCGTCAGCGACCGTGCCCGACCGGATCTCGGGCAGGGCAAAAGTTGCGTGTTCGGCGGCCAGAATGATGTCGGCCGACAGCGCCAGTTCCAGCCCGCCGCCGCAGCAAATGCCGTTGATCGCGGCAATCACCGGTTTGTTCAGACCGCGCAGCTCTTGCAAGCCGCCGAAGCCACCAACGCCATAGTCACCATCCACGGCATCGCCCTCGGCGGCTGCCTTCAGATCCCAGCCGGGGCAGAAGAATTTCTCGCCGGTCGCGGTGATGATCGCAACGCGCAACTCGGGATCGTCACGGAACCCCATGAAGATGTCGCCCATGATCCGACTGGTGGCGAGATCGATCGCATTGGCCTTGGGGCGATCCAGCGTCACCTCCAGCACCGCGCCGCGCCGGGTGGTCTTTACGGGCTCAGTCATCATCGTCTCCCAAGGTTATCAGTGCATCGGCGACAAAAGCGCCGTCGGCTGTGCAGATCAGCGGATTGATCTCAACTTCAATTGGCCGCGCTTCGGTGACGTAAGCCTGCACGCCCATTATTGCCGCGACAAGCGCAGCGTGATCCACAGGCGGCGCGCCCCGATAACCCGCCAGCAGCGGTGCAATCCGCAGGCGCGACATCGCAGCGCGAATATCGACTTCGCTGGCCGGCACCAGAAGTGAAACCGTATCACCCATGATCTCGGTCAGAGTGCCACCGGCGCCCAACGTCAGCACGTATCCATGCGCCGGATCACAGGTGACGCCGATCAGCATCTCGACCAAGCCACCCGTGATCATCTGCTCGACCAGCACAGTGTCGGTCGGCATGGTTGCGAACGCCTGACGGACGGCGGCTTCGGATGTCAGGTTCAGGGCAACGCCCCCGGCCTCGGTCTTGTGAGCAAGGCCAACCGCTTTCATTGCAACAAGGCTGCCAAAGTCTGACAATGCCTCGACCGCCGCATCGGCCGTGCCAAATTCCTTGGCTTTGGGGACCTGCAGCCCATACCGGGCAAGCACGGTCTTGGCGTGCGCTTCGCTTAACCCGCGGCCAGCCTCGCCGGTCTTGGGCAGCAGTAGCGGCGCGGCGGGTCGATGATCCTTCAAGCGCGCCGCCACCTCGATTGCGGCCAACGCCTCGGGCAGACCATTGAACGGCACAAGGCCTTGGGTCTGGCAATCCTCGGCGACCACTTCCGGCAAAGTGTCGACAAGGCTCGAGACAATCGCCAACGGCTTCCCGGCCTGCTCCTTGGCCCAAACCGCCGCGTCGATGACCGGCATCCACGCAGCCGGGTCGCAGCGATCTGCGCGGGGGAAATCCAGAACCACCATGCCAAGCGCCACATCCCCGGCAAGGGCCGCAGAAAAGGTCTGCCCCAATCGCGCGACATCGCCCCAGATATAAGTTTGGTAGTCCAGCGGATTGGCGAGCGCCACGTCCGGGCCAAGCGTGGCCCGCAGTTCCGTCTTTTGCGCATCCGTCAAAGGCGGGAAGGCAACATCCCATCCAACCGCCGCGTCAGCCACAAGGCTGGCCTCGCCGCCGGAACAGGAAAGCGACACGATCCGGTTCGAGGACAGCGGACCGGTTGTGTGCAAGAGCTTCAAGGTCTCAAGGAAGGTCGACAGGTCGAACACTTCGCCCACGCCCAAACGCGCCATCAAGGCGCGGGCGCCCGCATCTGACCCGGCCAGCGACGCTGTGTGACTGACCAGCGCGGCTTGCGCTTCAACCGAACGTCCGACCCGCAGGGCGACAATGGGTTTGCCAAGCGCGTGCGCTTGCGCCGCCAAAGCCTCGAAGGCGCGAAGATCGCCCACGCCCTCGATATGCAGGCCAAGCGCCGTGACCCTGTCATCCTGCAAAAGCGCCAGGCCGATCTCGGCCCAGCCGGTTTGCGCCTGATTGCCTGCCGTCACAACATAGGCCAGTGGCAAGCCGCGTCGCTGCATGGTCAGATTGATTGCGATGTTGGACGACTGGGTGACGATTGCGACGCCGGTTTCGACCGGCACACCGCCGTGCTGGTCGGGCCAGATCGCAACATTGTCGAGATAGTTCAGAAGGCCATAGCAGTTCGGCCCGATAACGGGCATGTCGCCCGCAGCCTTTACCAGCTGCGCTTCCAGATCGGCGGCGCCGGCAATCTCGGCCACGGCTTCGCCAAAGCCCGACGCAAAGCAAATCGCACCGCCGCCGCCCATGTCGGACAGGGATTTGATGGCAGGAATGGTCGCCGTGCGGTTGATCCCGACAAAGCTGGCATCGGGCGCACTGGGCAGATCATCGATACTGGCAAACGCGCGCGCGCCCGCAACGGCCTCGCGGGTTGGATGCACCGGCCAGATGTCGCCCGAGAACCCGATCTTCCGACACGCCTCGACGACGTTTGCGCACCACGTCCCACCACCGATCACCGCGACGGATCGCGGGCGGAGCAGCCGAGACAGGTCGCGTCGGCTCACGCGCCCAGGGGCCGGAACAGGTCGCGGCTTATGATGTGGCGTTGGATTTCCGAGGTGCCGTCCCAGATACGCTCGACCCGCGCATCGCGCCAGAACCGCTCAATCGGAAAGTCGTCCATCAGTCCCATGCCGCCATGGATCTGCAAGGTCGTGTCAGTCACCCGCGCCAGCATCTCTGACGCGTAAAGCTTGGCGCTGGCAATCTCGCGATTGGCGGGCAACCCTTCATCCAGGCGCCACGCGCCCGAGAGGGTCAGCCAATCGGCGGCGTCGATCTCGGTGATCAAGTCGGCCACCTGGAAACTGACGCCCTGAAACTTGGCGATCGGCTGGCCGAACTGATTGCGCTCGGCGGCGTATTGTACGGCATAGTCGAAACAGCGACGGGCCCGGCCGACACAGAACGCGGCAACCGTCAGGCGCGTGGCGTAGAGCCAGGTGTTCATCACGTCGAAGCCGCCATCAACCTCGCCCAGCACTTGCGTGTCGGGCAAACGACAATTGTCGAATTCAAGAATGTGGTTGGTATATCCTCGGTGGCTGACCGAGGCATAGCCATCACGAACCACGAAACCGGGATGCCCACGATCGACAAGGAAGCAGGTGATCGGGTGTAGCCCAAGTTAGTGACTCGCTGCGACGGCTTGCCTGACCTTCCAGTTCAGGAAGTCGGGCACCCGGCGGTTCATGACGCAGTTCTTGAGCGCGAGCATCGCGTTGGCGCCTCTCTTCGACCAGCGGGTGCCAGG
>JAJDUZ010000028.1 GCA_022826385.1 Silicimonas sp. | reverse complement strand
CCAGCGCATCAAGGAGCGGCGTGGCTTTGGCAAGGCCATCATCGCCACCGCCCGCAAACTGCTGTCGATCATCTATGACACGCTCAGAAACGGCTGGATCTTCGACGATTTTCCAAACTTCAAAATCAAGCAAAATCAATGTCCTGCTTGACAATCATCATAGGAGGCCCCACATGACCCACCCAGCCCTGACATCTGACAGCGTCGCCGTCATCACCGGTGGTGGTGCGGGCATCGGTCTTGGCGCGGCGAAGCGCTTGGCGGGCGAGGGCCTGCGGATCGTTCTTGTCGACAATCGCGAAGCGCAACTGGAAGCGGCTGCGGGCGCGGTCAAGGAGGCCGGGGCGGCCGAGGTGATGACACGAGCGCTTGACGTGTCCGACCGTGCGGCGCTGGAGGCACTTGAGCAGGACGTGGCCGACCGCTTTGGCGGCACCGATATCCTGATGAACAATGCCGGGATACAACCGGGGTCCGCGATGTTCGGAGACCCGGCCGATTGGGCGCGGCTCTTTGCGGTAAACCTCTGGGGCGTGATCCATGGCAGCCAGGTCTTTGCGCCTCGCATGATCGATCGCGCGCGTCCCGGTGCGATCATCAACACGGGTTCCAAGCAGGGCATCACAACACCGCCGGGCGACCCGGCCTATAACACCGCCAAGGCGGCGGTGAAGGCCTTCACCGAAGCGCTGGCCTATGAGCTTCGACAGCAAGAGGGGCACGGGATCACCGCGCATCTGCTGATCCCCGGTTTCGTCTTTACCGAGCTCAACGCGCGCGGCCGGACCGAGAAACCGGCGGGCGCGTGGACCCCGGATCAGAACGCCGCCTTCATGGTCGAGAGCCTGAACCGCGGTGATTTCTATATCCTCTGTCCGGATGGCGACGTGGACCGTGCGACCGACGAAAAGCGCATGGCCTGGGCCATCGGTGACATCATCGAAAATCGTCCCGCGCTGTCGCGCTGGCATCCCGATTACGCCGACGCGTTCGACGCCTATTTGAAGGGCTGATCGCGGGCATCTCGCCCGGTTGTTATGTCGCGCGATTGGCGCTTCCGGCGCGGCGTCTCCACATGAGTGGCATCAAGACCAAACTCATGGAGATGCACGATGCGACTGCTTGTTCTCGCAGCCCTGACGGCTGCGCTCACTCCTCTTGCGGCTTCTGCCGATCTGACATTGCGCGGCAATGTCGTGACACCCATCGGTCCGGGCGCGTTCGAAGTGCCTTGGCGCGGGCGGTCGGGGCCCCGTGATTTCTGGTGCATTGCCGGGGAATACGCGCGCTATGACCTTGGCTTGCCGGGGCGGACCCGGCTCTATCGGACGTCGCCGCTGCCGCGCGGGGCAGGTGAGGGCGTTCGGTTCAGCCTGTCGCCCGACGGCGCACAGCCCACGGGCCTGGCCCTGATCGGCGGTGGCGGCAGCGTCAGCGTGGCGCATGCATTGCTGCAGTGCAAATGACCGCCACGGCGGCTAGACTGCCGCCATGGCACATCACCTGACGATCGAGACCCGGGGCCCCGGGCTTTACGAGTTCACACATCACCTGCAACCGCTGGCCAGTGGCGAGGGGGTGATGACCGTCTTCGTGCGGCATACGTCCTGTTCGCTGCTGATTCAGGAGAATGCCGACCCGGATGTGCAACGCGACCTGCACGCTTATTTCGAGCGGTTGGTGCCGCCCGCAGATGATCCTTCGATGGCCTACCTGACGCACACTCTGGAAGGGCCGGATGACATGCCCGCCCATATCAAGGCCGCGGTCCTGCCGGTCAGCCTGAGCATTCCGGTCGAGGCCGGACGGTTGCTTCTGGGCACGTGGCAGGGGGTCTATCTGTTCGAACACCGGGCGCGCCCGCATCGGCGCAGCGTCGTGGTCCAGATGATCGGGGCAGGGTGAGCCCAGTCAGACCTTGGGATGTTCAAGGTGCTGCAGGGGCGGCTCGTCGGGATGATCGATCGCCTGCATGACCGCGCGGCACAGGAAGTCACCGGCTTTCGTCACGTCTTCATGCAAGACAAGGATTTCTTTCCGGAACTGCGTCAGAAACGGCATCGCTTCCTTGGCGATCAGGTCAACGTCGCCGCCGATCGACCGACCCATTGCCTCGACCGAGCCGACCACTGCCATTGCTGCGTTGGTCGAGCCGCAGATCACGCCATCAACCGCCGGGTTGCGGTCCAGATGCGCGCTCATCGCCGCTTCGACGCGCGCCAGGGCTTCGTCCGATGACGCGCCCTGCAAGACCTTCAGCGGCACGCCTTGGGCCGCGGCTTCGTCCTGCGCGGCTTCGATCATCTCGATGGCATAGAATTGCTCGGTGGGCGGGGCGACCAATACCAGCGACCGCCGACCACGCTCGACCAGCCGCTGCACGCAGAGGCGTGCGAAGGTGCCGTTGTGGAAGTCGTAATAGGGGTGCTTGCTGGCCCAGTTCGTCCGGCCATGCGCCGCGAAGGGAAAACCGATCTCCATCAGGTGCCGGATGCGCGGGTCTTCGGGTTGCGTCTGGTTCAGGATGATGCCGTCGGCCGAGCGGGTTTCGGTCACGTAACGCACTGGGTCCATTGGATCCTGATCCGGGAAATAGGGCGTGACGATCATGTGATAGGGCGTGCCCCGCGTCGCGCCCGCAATCGCCGTGATGAGCCGCGCGGTGTGGTTCATCATGTCATGCTCGGTCGAGAGAATCAGGGCGATCACATTCGTCTTGCCAGTCCGCAGACGCAGGCCCGCCCGGTCCGGTCGATAGCCGATGTCGCGCGCGATCTGGCGCACCCGCGCCTTGGTCGCGTCACCGATATCCGGCGCGTCGTTCAACGCCCGCGACACTGTTGGAATGGCCAATCCAGACAAGCGTGCAATGGTTTTCAGCGTTGGGCGTTCAGTGGTTTTCGACGCGGGCGCCATGCCCATCCTTCCTTCAATCCGGACTTCCTCTATAGGCCGTCAGGCCGAAAGAATCCAGCTTGATCGCATTTTCGAAAACGTTATAGTTCGTTACGTAATCGTTTTAGGTCTCAGGGAGGAGAATATGAAAGCGATCAAGACCCTTTTGGGCTGCACGGCCATTTGTGCCGCAAGCGCCGCGTCGGCTGCCGATCTGGAAGTGACGCATTGGTGGACATCCGGCGGCGAGGCTGCCGCGGTTTCCGAGTTTGCCAAGGCATTCAATGAAAAGACCGACCACAACTGGGTCGATGGCGCGATCGCTGGCTCGGGCGGCACTGCGCGCCCGATCATCATCAGCCGCATTCTGGGCGGTGACCCGATGGGCGCCACGCAGCTCAATCACGGGCGTCAGGCGGAAGAGTTGATCGAAGCCGGACTTCTCCTTGATCTTACCGATGTCGCCGAAGCCGAAGGCTGGAAAGACATCGTAAACCCATCCTCGCTTCTGGATGCCTGCACGCTGGACGGCCGCATCTATTGCGCGCCGGTCAATATCCATTCGTGGCAGTGGATGTGGCTCTCGCATCAGGCCTTCGCCGATGCCGGTCAGCCGGTGCCCGCGAACTGGGATGAATTCGTCGCCTCGGCGCCCGCGCTTGTGGAAGCTGGCAAGGTGCCACTGGCCATGGGGCAGCAGCCGTGGCAATCGGCCGGTGCGTTCGGCGTGATGACCATCGCCATCGCCGGGATCGACGCGTGGCGCGAAGTGACCGTCAACAAAAATGCGGACGTCGCCGCGGGCCCGGAATACGCCAAGGTCTTCGAGGCGGCGGCCAACGCCCGCGAGATGGCGGCAGACTCGAACGTTCAGGACTGGAACCAGGCCACCAACCTTGTCATCACCGGCAAGGCCGGCGCGCAGATCATGGGCGACTGGGCGCAGGGCGAGTTTCAGGTCGCTGGCCAGACCGCTGGCGAAGACTACACCTGCCTGCCGGGCCTCGGCGTGAACCAGTTGCTCGATACCGCGGGCGACGCATTCTATTTCCCGAAACAGGACGACCCGGCCATTGAAGCCGCGCAGAAGGAACTGGCGGCACTGCTGCTCAGCCCCGACGTGCAGGTGGCCTTCAACCTGAAGAAAGGCTCGCTGCCGATCCGCGGCGACATTGACCTTTCGGCGGCCAATGACTGCATGCAGAAGGGTCTCGAGATCCTGGCCAGCGGAAACATCCTGCCGTCCGGTGACATGAACCTGTCGCCCGACACGCAGGGCCAGATCGAAGACCTGATGGTCGAATTCTGGAACGATCCGTCCTACTCGGCTGCAGACGCCCAAGAGCGTTACGCCGAAATCATCGCAGACGCCGACTGAGGCATCATCCGGGTCCGACCACGCGCCGGGCCCGGTTCCTGACGGAGAGGGGTCTCATGTGCGAGACAGGATTTGCAAGGATTCTGTCACGATTTCTGCCGAGAGATCGTGGTGGGTCCAATGGCTGACACTGCAAGAAAACCAAACGGGCTGACGCGCAACCTAACGGCCAAGATCGCCTCGGTTCCGATGATCGCGACCGCGCTGGTGATCTTCATCGGTTGCACGGCCTGGACGATCTATCATTCCTTCACCCGCTCGCGCCTGCTGCCCGCGCCCGACAAATGGGTGGGGCTGGACCAGTACGAGCGGCTCTGGAACACCCGCCGCTGGCTGGTCTCGATCGAGAACCTTGCGATCTATGGCATCTGTTCCCTGATCCTGAGCTTGGTCATCGGCTTCACGCTGGCCGCCTTGCTCGACCGCAAGATCCGGGGCGAGAACGTCTTTCGCACCATCTTCCTCTATCCCTTCGCGCTGTCCTTCATCGTCACCGGGCTGGCATGGCAATGGATCCTCAACCCAGATTTCGGCATCCAGAGCGTGGTGCAGGGCTGGGGTTGGGAAAGCTTCGCTTTCGATCCGCTGAACAACCGCGAGATCGCGATCTATGGCATCCTGATCGCAGGCATCTGGCAGGGCTCGGGCTTTGTCATGGTGCTGATGCTGGCGGGCCTGCGCGGCATCGACGAGGAAATCTGGAAAGCCGCACGGGTCGACGGCATCCCGACATGGAAAACCTATATCTTCGTCATCATCCCGATGATGCGCCCCGTCTTCGTGACCGCGCTGGTCATCATCGCAAGCGGCATCATCAAGGTCTATGACCTCGTGGTCGCGCAAACCAGCGGCGGTCCGGGGATCGCGACCGAGGTTCCGGCGAAATACGTGATCGAAAAGATGTTCCAGAGCCAGAACCTGGGCCAGGGCTTCGCGGCCTCGACGATGATGCTGCTCTCGGTCCTCGTGGTGCTGATCCCATGGGCCTATCTCGAATTCGGAGGCAAGCGCCGTGGCTGACCTGACCGCCGCCTCCGAGCCGCGCGGGCCGAAGCCGCGCCGCAGTCTCTCGCCGACCAACATCATGCTCTATGGAACGCTGTTGCTGGTCTCGGTTTATTACCTGCTGCCACTCTACGTGATGATCGTGACATCGCTGAAAGGCATGCCGGAAATCCGGCTGGGCAACGTCTTTTCCCCTCCCGTAGAAGTGACGTTTGAGCCTTGGGTGAAAGCCTGGGCAGAGGCCTGCACAGGGATAAACTGCGAGGGGTTGAGTCGGGGCTTCTGGAATTCGGTCGCGATCCTGATCCCGTCGGTCTTCGTGTCGATCTCGGTCGCCAGCGTTTCGGGCTATGCGCTGGCAAACTGGCGGTTCAAGGGCTCCGAGACGTTCTTACCATCCTGATCTTCGGGGCGTTCATTCCTTACCAGGTGATGATCTATCCGATCGTGATCATCCTGCGCGAAGTGGGCGGGGCGCTTGGCATCCAGTTGATGGGGTCGATCTGGGGGCTGGTGATCGTGCACACGATCTTCGGCATGCCGATCCTGACGCTTCTGTTCCGGAACTATTTCACATCCGTCCCGGAAGAGCTGTTCAAGGCCGCCCGCGTCGACGGGGCCGGGTTCTGGAGCATCTTTTTGAAGATCATGGTGCCGATGTCGCTGCCGATCTTCGTGGTGGCGATGATCCTGCAGGTCACGGGCATCTGGAACGACTTCCTGTTCGGCGTGATCTACACCAAGCCCGAAACCTATCCGATGACGGTGCAACTCAACAACATCGTCAACTCGGTGCAGGGGGTGAAGGAATACAACGTGAATATGGCGGCAACGCTGCTGACGGGGCTGGTCCCTCTGACGATCTATTTCATCAGCGGACGGCTCTTCGTGCGCGGCATTGCGGCCGGGGCGGTGAAGGGATGAGTGGGCATCGCAGACTGCGTCTGCGATCCGCCGGGGGGACGCTGTCCCCCCGGACCCCCCTGCCGTATTTGCACCAGGAAGAGGAGACGCGCTCCCGAGTGTTTTCTTCCTGGTGCAAATACGGCGGGGGGCGTTGGCGCAGCCAACGGGGGGCGGAGCCCCCAATGGATCGACGCGCCGCAGGCGCGGCGAAACCGGGAACTAGCGAAGGGTGGGGCACGTGAGCCATTCCGTAGAAATCAAGAACCTCGATCTGAGTTTCGGTGCGATCGACGTTTTGAAGAACCTCAACCTGGATATTGCCGAGGGCGAATTCCTGGTGCTTCTGGGCTCGTCGGGATGCGGGAAGTCGACGCTTCTGAACTGCATTGCGGGGCTTCTGGAAATCACCGACGGCCAGATCTTCATCAAGGGCCGGAACGTCACCTGGGCCGAACCGTCCGAGCGGGGGATCGGCATGGTGTTCCAGTCCTATGCGCTTTATCCGCAGATGACGGTCGAGGGGAACCTGTCCTTCGGACTGAAGAACGCGCGGATGCCCAAGGACGAGATCGCCTCGCGGGTCGCGCGCGCGGCCGAAATCCTGCAGATCGAGCCTTTGCTGAAACGCAAGCCCGGCGCGCTTTCGGGCGGACAGCGCCAGCGTGTCGCGATCGGCCGGGCGCTGGTGCGGGATGTCGATGTCTTCCTGTTTGACGAACCGCTCTCGAACCTTGACGCGAAGTTGCGGGCCGATTTGCGGGTCGAGTTGAAGCAACTGCACGCCCGGTTGGGCAACACGATGATCTATGTCACCCACGATCAGGTCGAGGCGATGACGCTGGCGGACCGTATTGCCATCATGAAAGACGGGATCATTCAGCAACTGGCGCCGCCCTCCGAGATCTACAACCGGCCCGTGAACAAATACGTTGCCGACTTCATCGGCTCGCCATCGATGAACTTCCTTGAAGGGACGTTGGAGAACGGCAGCTTCAGCGCCGGTGCCGTGTCGTTCCCGATGCTGGGGTATGCGCTCGAGCGCGAGGGGGTCTCGGGGCAGGCAAGCTTCGGCATCCGGCCTGAACATATCGTGACGGGCGAGGCTGTTGCGACGGCGCCGGTCCAGCTCGATGTCCCGGTGTCCGTCGTTGAACCGCTTGGCGCCGACACGCTGGCGCTGGCAAGCGTGGCCGACACACCGTTCTGGGTGCGGCTTGAAGGCGAAGCGACGCTGAAAGCCGGGGATACGCTGCGGATCGGGTTCGACCCTGCCCGCGGCTCGCTGTTCGATGCGGTGGACGAGACGCGGCTTTGAATGTCCAGCGCGACATAAGCGGGGTCGATCTGGCAGGCACGTGGTCTCTTGCAGAAGTCGGGTCCGAAGGGGACGTGCCGATGCAGGTGCCGGGGGATGCGATTTCGGCGCTGGTCGATGCCGGGCGTCTGGACGACCCCTATTTCGGGCGAAACGAGTACGATGCCCGCTGGGTGGCCGAGCGTGAGTGGGTGCTGAGCCGCGACGTGACGCTTGAAGACCCGAATGTCGATCTGGTGATCGAGGGCTTGGACACGATCGCCACCGTCCGGTGGAACGGCGTGGTCGTGATCGAGGGGCAGAACGCCTTTCGCACCTATCGCGCCGCGCTTGCAGAGGTCGCGACCAAAGGTCGGAACACGGTCGAGATCACCTTCCACTCGGCCCCGCAGGCCGCCTGGGCGCGTCAGGCGGCGCAGCCCTTCCCGGTGCCGTATTCGTGGAACTGTCCCATCCCCAATGGCAACATGCTGCGGAAACCAGCCTGTGACTTTGGGTGGGATTGGAACATTGCGCTGGCGCCGTTTGGCATCACCGAGAGCATTCGGCTGGAGCCGCATCGCGCAGCGCGGATCACGGGGCTGCGCGTGGATCAGACCCACTCAGGCGGTTGTGTGGAGTTGGAGGTTCGTGTGTCTTTTGCCCCGGACGGTGTATCGGCCGAGGTGCGGTTCGCTTTTGATGGCAAGACCGAAGTCGGCACATCAGAGGGCGACCAAGTGGTGGCCCGCTTCCGGATCGAGAACCCCGACCTTTGGTGGCCTGCAGGGCAGGGCGCGCAGCCGCTGCACACGCTGACGGTCACCTGCGGCGATCAGATCGAGACCCGCCGGATCGGGCTCTCGGACATTCAACTGGTCAGCGAACCTGACGAGATCGGACGGTCGTTCAAGGTCGTGGTCAACGGCCGCGAGGTTTTCTGCAAGGGCGCCAACTGGATTCCCGCCGACGCGCTGGCGGGCCGGATCACCCGGGCGGCGACGCGCGATCTGCTGCAATCCGCCGTTGACGCCAACATGAACATGATCCGGGTCTGGGGCGGCGGGCGCTATGAGCCCAACTGGTTCTATGACATGTGCGACGAACTGGGCTTGATGGTTTGGCAGGATGCGATGTTCGCCTGTCACCTCTATCCGTCCGATGACGCCTATCTGGCCGAGGTCGATGCCGAAATCCGCGACACGGCTTTGCGGTTGAACCATCATGCCTGCATCGCGCTTTGGTGTGGCGACAACGAGCTGATCGGGGCGTTGACGTGGTACAAGGAAAGCCAGGACAACCGCGACCGCTATCTTGTCGCGTATGACCGGCTCAACCGCACGGTGGAACGGGCGTTGATCGAAACTCTGCCATCCGCGAACTGGTGGCCCTCATCGCCCAGTCCCGGCCCGATGTCCTTTGGCGATGCGTGGCACGATGACAGCGCGGGCGACATGCATTTCTGGTCGGTTTGGCACGAAGGCCGCGACTTCGATCACTACCGCGATGTGGCGCCGCGCTTCTGCTCGGAATTCGGGTTCCAGAGCTATCCGTCCATGGATGTCATCCGCCGTTTCGCCGCGCCCGAGGACTGGAACATCGCCTCGCCAGTTCTGGAGTCGCACCAGAAGAACGAGGGCGGCAACGCCCGGATTGCCGAGACGATGTTCCGCTATTTCCGCTTCCCCGAGCGGTTCGAGGATTTCGTCTATCTCAGCCAGGTGCAGCAAGGGCTGGCGATCGACACCGCCGTCCGGCATTGGCGGGCTGAGAAGCCGCGCTCGATGGGGGCGCTTTACTGGCAGTTGAACGATACATGGCCCTGCGCCAGTTGGTCGTCGCTGGATCACGGGGGCGGATGGAAGCTGTTGCACCATATGGCGCGACGCTTCTTTGCGCCGGTGAGTGTGTCGGTGGTTCCGGTGGCCGAGGGCTATGCCCTGATCGGTGTCAACGACAGCGGGAGCCCGTGCCGGGTCGAACTGACATTCGAGGCCTTGGCGATGTCCGGCGCTGCGCGGGTCTTGGGCACGGTCGAGGATACTTTGCCACCAGACCGCGCGCATCAGATCGCCTTTGTTCCAGCATCGTCGCTGGCGGAAGCCGAGATGCTGGGGCTCAGCCTGACAAGTGCGCAGGGCACCGAGCATCTGCATTTCGCGCCGCGTCCTTACAAAAGCTATGACCTTTTGGCGTCTGGCCTGTCTCTCGACGCCAGGCCGCAAGGTGACATTGTGCACCTGACCCTGACCGCAGAACACCTCGCGCTGTTTACAAGCGTCGAGGCCTCCCGGCCGGGGCGCTTCAGCGACAACGCCGTGCTGGTGCGTCCCGGTCTTCCCGTCGAGCTTACCTTCCGGCCCGAGACGCCGGGGGATGTCCCCGAATTCACGCTGCGCGACCTCTGGTCCGCAACCTATGCAAAGGCCCCCCAATGACCGATTTTTCCTATCAGCTTTACAGTTCCCGCAACTATCCGCCGCTGGCCGACACGCTGAAGATGCTGGCCGAATGCGGGTATACCCAGGTTGAAGGCTATGGCGCGCTTTTCGACGGGGATGTCGATCTTGGCGCGCTTCGTGCCGATGTCGAGGCGGCGGGGCTGACGATGCCGACCGCGCATATCGGGCTGGATATCATGCGCGATGATCCGGGCCGCGCGATCGAGATTGCCCGAACGCTGGGGCTTGAGGCCGTCTTCGGCCCCTATCTGCAAGAGCCTGACCGGCCGGGCACCGCCGAAGGCTGGGCCGCGTTCGGGCTGGAACTGGCAGAAGCTGCGAAGCCGTTGCTGGATGCGGGCTTCACCGTGGGCTGGCACAACCACGACTTCGAGTTCACCCGCGTCGGGGGCGAATTGCCGATGGACCTGATCCTTGGCGCGTCGGATGACCTGACGGTCGAGTTCGATGTCGCATGGTGCGTCAAGGGCGGCGAGGACCCGCTGGCGTGGATCGCGGCCCATGGCGACCGCATTGCCTCGGCGCATATCAAGGACATCGCGCCGGAAGGCGACTGCGCCGACGAGGATGGCTGGGCCGATGTCGGCCACGGCACCATCGAATGGCCGCCGATCATCGCCGCGCTTCGGGCCACCAACTGCCGCTGGTATATCGCGGAACACGACAACCCCAATGACCACCACCGTTTCGCCGCGCGCTCGCTTGCGACGATGCAGAGTTTCTGAAGGACGTATCCCCCATGACCACACTTGGCGTCGGCATTATCGGCTGCGGCAATATCTCAAGCGCTTACCTGACGCTTGCCCCGCTGTTCAAAGGTCTCGAAATGCGGGCGGTCGCTGACCTCTCGATGGAGGCGGCCACGGCTCGGGCCGAAGAGTTCGGCGTTGATGCACGTTCGGTCGAGGACCTGCTGGCCTCGGACGACATCGATGTCGTCGTCAACCTGACCATTCCGGCGGCGCATTACGACGTGACCCGCGCGATCCTCGAAGCCGGGAAGCATGCCTATACCGAGAAGCCCATCGTGCTGACGATGGCAGAAGGCGAGGCGCTGCGGGCGCTGGCAACCGAGAAGGGGCTGCGGATTGGCTCGGCCCCTGACACGTTCCTTGGCGGCGCGCACCAGTTGGCGCGGCATGCCATCGATGACGGCAAGGTCGGGCGCATCCATTCCGGCACCTGCCACGTAATGAACCGGGGCATGGAAAGCTGGCACCCGAACCCCGACTTCTTCTTCCAGCCGGGGGCCGGGCCGATGCTGGATATCGGGCCGTACTACGTGACCAACCTGATCCAGCTTTTGGGTCCGGTGAAACGTGTTGCCGCGCTGACCTCGTCGGCGTTCGAGGAACGCACGATCACTTCGCAGCCGCGGGCGGGTGAGACGGTGCCGGTCGAAACGCCGACCAACATCCACGCGCTGCTCGACTTTGCGGCAGGGGCCAGCATCACGATTTCCACAAGCTGGGACGTGCACACGCACCGCCACGGGCATATGGAGCTTTACGGCACCGACGGCTCGCTTTTCCTGCCGGACCCGAACTTCTTCGGCGGAACGGTCTCGCATGGCATTTCGGGCGACGTGATCGCCCCGCTCGAGCCATGGGATCACCCGTTTGGCGTGCCCAATCAGGACGAACGCGCCAACTACCGCGTCGCCGGTCTGGCCGACATGGCCGCTGCCTTGACCGAGGGGCGGGCGCACCGTTGTTCGCTGGACCTTGCACTGCACGCGGTCGATGTCATGACCTCGGTCCTGACATCGGGCGAACAGGGGGCATTTGTCGCGCTTTCGACGACCTGCGAACGGCCCGCCGCACTGGGACCGGAGGATGCGCGCGCGTTGATGGCTTGACCCGGCCAAGCCCTGCCGCCAGTCATAGAGGCAGGAGGACAGCACCATGACAGCGATTTTTCCGGAGGCCAAAGGCAAGGCCCGGCGCGGGATCTATGCGGCCGCCATTTCGCCAGTGACGGCGGATGGTGGATTGGATGGCGCGAAGCTGGTGGCCTATTGCCACCACATGATGAGCGACGCCGGGGGCTGCGACGGCGTGGCGCCGCTGGGCACCACGGGCGAGAGCACGTCGCTGCCAATACGCGACCGGTTGGCTGCACCGGGCATTCTGGCCAAGGCGGGGCTGCCGTCGGATCGCGTGATTATCGGCACCGGGGCGCCTTCGGTTGCGGACGCCATCGATCTGACCCGCGCGGCGGTCGAGGCGGGGTATACCAACGTGCTGGTCCTGCCGCCTTACTATTTCAAGTCTCCCAGCGACGAGGGGCTCTATGCCTCGTACTCCAAACTGATCGAAGCCGTGGGCGACGATCGCTTGCGCGTCTATCTCTATCACTTCCCCCAGATGTCGATGATCCCCCTTTCGGTCGATCTCGTCACGCGCCTTAAAGCGGCGTTTGGCCCCGTGATCGCGGGCCTCAAGGACAGTTCCGGGGACTTCGCGCAATCACGGGCCTTTCTTGAAGCAACCGGTGGCATTGCCGAAGACTTCGACGTCTTCCCGGCGTCCGAGACGTTTCTCTGGGATGGTATCCCGCTGGGCAGTGCGGGCACCATCTCGGGTTCGACAAACGCCTTTGGCGCCTTGGCCCGCAAGCTGCTGCTGGCCCCGGAAGGCCCCGAGCGTGACGCGGCCCTTGTCGTCAGCAAGGCCGCCCGCGAGATTGCGGCCTCGTTCAACAACGTCGCGGCCATGAAACAGATCGAAGAATGGCGCACGGGGGATGAGACGATTGCCCGCGTGCTGGAGCCGCTGTTGCCGCTGACCGATGATGAGAAGTCGAAGTTGAAATCGATGCTGGACGGGTTGCCGGCTTAGTCGGCGGTCCAGCCGCCATCGACCAGAAGCGACGTGCCGGTGACCAGCGCCGAGGCTTCGGAGGCGACATAAACCGCCGCGCCCATGATGTCCTCGATCTCGCCCACGCGGCCAAGTTTGATCTTCTCTTCGATCCATTTCCGCTTGTCGGGCTGCTCGAAGGTCGAGCGGGTCAGGTCGGTGACGATGAAGGTGGGGCAGATGGTGTTGATGCGCACCTTGTGCGGGCCAAACTCGATGGCCATGGCCTTGGTAAAGCCTTCGACCCCGTGCTTCGAAGCGCAGTAAACCGCGCGTTCCTGACCGCCGACATGGCCCATCTGGGACGAGATATGAATGATCGAGCCGGGAACTCCGCGCGCGATCATCGACTTGGCAGCCCAGCTCGACAGGAAAAAGGCCGCCCGCAAGTTCAGCGCCATCACCGCGTCGAAATCCTCGGGCGTGGTGTCCAGGGCCGGGCCGTGGCGGGCCAGCCCGGCCGCGTTCAGGATAATGTCGAAATTGCCGGTCTCAAGGACTTCGGCCAGCCGGTCGAGATCAACCTGATCCAGCGTCAACGCCTCGCCCGAACCGCCGCGGGCTTCGATTTCGGCCACCGTCTCGGCCAGTTTCTCGGCCCGCCGCGCCGCGACGACGACATGGGCGCCTGCGTCGGCCAGTGCCAGCGCACAGCCTTGACCAATGCCGGAGGACGCGCCGGTGACCAGCGCCCGCTTGCCATCAAGCCGGAAGGAAGGGGTGGTGGGAAAGCTCATATCGGCCTCGTCGTCAGTCCAGAGTGTAGGGCGGCAGTTGTTGAAACGCGGTCTTGAGGGCGTCGCCCCACCCGGAAGACAGGGTTTCATAGAACGGGTCGCCCGGTTCGATCCGACGTTTCTCGCCGCCTTTGAATGTGTCTGCTTCGTAAAGATGAAGATCCAGCGGTAAGCCCACGGAAAGATTGGCTTTAATCGTAGAGTCGAAGCTCAGCATCAGAAGCTTCACCGCGTCTTCAAACGACATCTCGGGGTCATAGGCGCGGACCAAGATCGGTTTGCCGTACTTGGTTTCCCCGATCTGGAAGAACGGTGTGTCCTCGCTGGCTTCGACGAAGTTGCCTTCGGAATAGACCATGAAAAGCCGGGGGGCGCCGCCCCGGACCTGCCCGCCCACGATGATCGTCGCGCTGAAGGCTTCCGCCGACTGGCCGTTCTCGTCGGTCTGGTCCTGAATGACCTCGCGCAGCGTCTCGCCCACCAGCCGCGCCACCTGAAACATCGAGGGCGCTTCCATGATCGAGGGCGAGCCACGCTCTTCCGCGGGGAGGGCGCGCTCGTTCAACAGGCTGACCACGGCTTGTGTCGTGGCAAGGTTGCCCGCCGTCATCAGGGTGATAGAACGCTCGCCATCGGCTTCCCAATGGAACATCTTGCGAAACACGCTGATATTGTCGACGCCCGCGTTGGTGCGCGTGTCCGACATGAACACAAGGCCGCGATCCAGCTTCAGCCCGACGCAATAAGTCATACCCGTTCCTCAACTTGCAGCTTGTGTTTACTGCTGCTGTACTTCGATCGCCACGTCCAGTTCTTCGCCGGCCGGACCATAGTGCAGCCCCGAGATCGGTGCCGCCTCGCGATAGTCCAGCCCGGTGGCTACCCGAACATAGCGCGCATCCGGCGAAATCCCATTCGAGACATCGAAGCCAACCCAGCCCAACCCGTCGATATGGGCTTCGGCCCAAGCGTGGCTGGCATCCTGGCTGACCCGATCGTTCATCATCAGATAGCCGGACACGTATCTTGCGGGGTAATCCAAGGCACGCGCCGCCGCAACGAAGATATGCGCGTGATCCTGACAGACGCCGCGTCCATGTTCGATCGCCGCGTCGGCACTGGTGGCGGCATCGGTCGCACCGATCTCATAGGCCACGGCGTCAAGGATGCGGGCCGAGAGGTCGTGCAGAAGCGGCAGGTCCTCGGTGTGTTCGTCCTTCAGCCCCTTGGCCAGGCTCCGCACATTCGCGCCTGCGCGCGTCAACTCGGTCGAGCGTTTGAAGAGCCAGAGCGGCACGAAGCCCTTCTGCTTGCCGACGACACCATTGGTATCCTCGGTCTCGACCCGTCCGCGACACCGCACGGTGATCTCGGCCGCGTCCGGCTCGAAGGCCAGAAGCGTGACTGTGTTCGCGTGTTCGTCGGTGAACTCGGCTTCAACGCGCCCGCCATCGACCTCCATCGACCAGTCATGCACTGTCTGGCCGGGCCGGCTCTTGGGCGTCAGCCGCAACTGCTGCAGGCCATAGGCGACTGGGGCGTCGAAGCGATAGGTGGTGCTGTGGGTGATCGAAAGATCCATGGGTTTATCCGTGGAAGCGGTAGTCGGTTTCAATTTCGCGCCCCAACTGCCCGATATCGCTCAGGAATTCGGTCAGGAACTCGTGAAGCCCTTCGTCGAAGACCTCCGATATCTGGCCCGTTTGCAAGCGGCGATCCAACCGCTCGGCGGTCTCGTGGCAGGGGTGACGGTCGGTATAGGAGTTCTCGAGCATCGCAAGGTTGCTGCGGATCTTGGTCATCGAATACCGCAGGCCGCGCGGCATTCGGGGGTCGAAGATCAGGAAGTCGGCAATGCCCATGGGAGTGATCTGCCCCTGGTTCAGCCACGCATAGGCGCGCTTGCCCGAGACGGCGCGCAGGATGGTTTCCCACTGCACGTTGTCCAGAGACGACCCCACCTGCGTGACGCTGGGCAGCAGCACATAGTATTTCACGTCAAGGATGCGGGCCGTGTTGTCGGCGCGTTCCAGAAAGGTGCCGAGGCGGGCGAAATCGAACACATCGTTCCGCAACATCGAGCCGTGCAACTCGCCCCGCACCAGCGCCGCCTGTTGCCGGATCATCGCCAGCACTTCCGGCAGATCGCGGTCACGGACCGGGCGGGCAAAGACCTCTTTCGCGCGCATATAGGTGTCGTTCACAGCCTCCCACACTTCGCGGGTGATCGAGGTGCGGACAAGCCGCGCGTTCTGCCGCGCATTCGCGATACAGTTCAGCACGGACGAGGGGTTGGACTTGCCGCGCAACAGGAAGTCGATGACCTTGGCCTGTTCAATGGCCCCATGTTCGGCGGCATAGGCCTCGGCCGCGGCTGCGGTTTGCAGGACGCTCTGCCATTCGTCGCCACCGGGATGCGTCAGCGCGATGCGGAAGCCGGTTTCGATCAGGCGCGCTGTGTTTTCGCTCCGCTCGAGATAGCGGAACATCCAGAACAATCCTCCTGCGGTCTTGCCCAGCATCAGTCGTCCTCCAGCACCCAGGTGTCTTTGGTGCCGCCTCCCTGACTTGAGTTGACGACAAGCGAGCCCGCTTTCAGGGCCACGCGGGTGAGGCCGCCCGGCGTGATCTCGACCCCGCGGGGTGAATAGAGCGCGAAGGGCCGCAGATCGACATGGCGTGGTGCCAGTCCGGCCTTGGTCAGGATCGGGACCGTCGACAGCGCCAACGTCGGCTGCGCGATATAGTTGCCGGGCTTGGCTTCCAGCTTCTTGCGGAAGGCCGAGAGTTCCTTCTTCGAGGCCGCCGGTCCCACCAACATGCCATATCCGCCCGAGCCGTGGACTTCCTTCACCACCAACTCGTCCAGATGGTCCAGCACATAGGCAAACGCATCCGGTTCCGAGCAGCGCCATGTCGGCACGTTCTCTAGGATCGCTTTTTCGCCGGTGTAGAACTCAACAATATCCGGCATATAACTATAGATCGCCTTGTCGTCGGCGATGCCGGTGCCGGGGGCATTGGCAATCGTGATGCCGCCCGCGCGGTAGATGTCGAAGATGCCGGGCACGCCCAACATGCTGTCCGGGTTGAAGTTCAACGGGTCGAGGAAATCGTCGTCCACCCGGCGATAGATCACGTCGACCGGCCGATAGCCGCGCGTTGTCCGCATGGCGATCTTGCCGTTCTGGACGCGCAGGTCCGAGCCTTCGACCAGCTCGACTCCCATGTTGTCGGCCAGGAACGAGTGCTCGAAATAGGCCGAGTTATGAATGCCGGGTGTCAGCACCGCGACGGTCTGATCTTCGCTGGCATTGGGCGGCATACACGCGCCCAGCGAGCGGCGCAGCATGGTGGGGTAGTTGCTGACAGGGCGGACCTTCACCTTGCTGAAAAGCTCGGGGAACATCTGCAGCATCGTCTCGCGGTTTTCGAGCATATAGGACACGCCCGACGGCGTGCGGGCGTTGTCTTCAAGTACGTAAAACTGGTTCTCGCCGGTCCGCACCAGATCGATCCCAGTGATGTGGGTATAGATGTCGCCGGGCGGGGTGACCCCTATCATCTGCGGCAGGAAGGCCTCGTTCCGCGCGATCAGGTCGACCGGAACGCGACCCGCGCGCAGGATCTCCTGCCGGTGATAGATGTCATAGAGGAACGCGTTGATCGCGCGGACCCGCTGTTCAATCCCCTTGGTCAGCCGGGTCCATTCGCGCGCCGAGATGATGCGCGGCACGATGTCGAACGGGATCAGCCGTTCGTCGGCTTCGGCCTGCCCATAGACGTTGAAGGTGATGCCGGTGCGCCGAAAGAACGTCTCTGCCTCGGACGACTTGCGGCGCAGGTCTTTCAGGTCTTCGCCGTGAAACCAGTTGGCATAGTCCTGATACGGGGCGCGCGGCGCGGTGCCGTTCCCCTGCAATTCGTCGAAAAACCGGTTGTCGTCGTTCATCCACACTCCCCGCGTTCCAGCCTAGCCTAGTGATGGCCAAGGGAAATGCAAATCGGGATTGGTGTGTCGGTTTTTCCGGGTCTTGCCCAAAATTCAGGCAAAAGCAGGCAGTTACCGGGGTGGCATCCACGGCGCGGGCGATTTCGACAGAAAGGCATCGATGCCAGCGCGGGCCTCGTCGGTTTCCCATGCGTCCGCCAGCCGCGCGATGGTGTCGTCGATCACGCTGTCGTCGATCCGGGGACCAAGACTGCGGGCCAGCGCCTTGGCGCGCCCGACCGCACCGGGGGCGGTCGCAAGATAGGGGACCACTTCCGCCTCGACAGCGGCGCCCAGGTCATCCACTGCCACGACCTTGGCGACGATGCCAAGATCACGCGCTTCGTCGGCGCCGAATATGCGGGACGACATATAGACACGCCGCGCCCGGCCTTCGCCCATTCGGGCCAGCACGTAGGGCCCGATGGTCGCCGGGATCAGCCCCAACCGGGTTTCGGTCAGCCCGAATTTCGCGTCCTCGGTCGCGATAGCGACATCCGCCACGCATGCCAGACCGACGCCGCCACCGAAGGCGCCACCATGGATACGCGCGATCAGCGGGCAGGGGAGCTCGTTCAGGGCGCGCAGCATCTCGGCCAATGTCCGGGCCTCGGCCATGCGGGTGGCACGGTCGGCATTGATCTGCGCTTTCATCCAGTTGAGATCGCCGCCTGCGCAGAAGATATTGCCCGCGCCCTGCAGCACCACCACGCGCGCCTTGGTTGTCGCTGCGAAATCGGCCAGTTCCGCGATCATCTCGCCCGACATGGCGTTCTTCTTGTCGGGCCGGTTGATCGTCAGGGTGCTGACATTGCGGCCGTCCGTTGCGACGGAAAGCGTGGTGTAGTCGCTCATGATCTCAACCTTTTCGCGAAGTGTCCGGCGGCGTGCACGGCGTCCGGGTCCAGCCCGGTTTCGAATCCAAGCGCGGTCAGGCGATTCAGCACGGCTTCGGTCGCGACATTGCCCTTGGCGCCGGGGGCATAAGGACAGCCGCCAAGGCCACCCACAGCCGCATCAAAGACGCGCAGGCCCCTTGCAAGGCAAGTTTCGATATTGTCCAAGGCCCGCGCGCCGGTGTCGTGGAAATGTCCGCCCAACTGGTCGGGGCGGGCGATGCCCAGCACGGCGTCCAGCATCGCGCCGACGCTTTCGGGTGTGCCAGCGCCGATCGTGTCGCCAAGGCCGACCTCGAAACATCCCATCTTCAGAAGCGCCTCCGTCACGGTGGCAACGGCGTCGGGCGCGACTTTGCCGTCATAGGGGCAGTCGGTCACGCAACTGACATAGCCGCGCACCGGCACGCCTGCGGCTTTCGCATCAGCGACAACGGGCGCGAAGCGGTCGAGGCTTTCGGAAATCGTGCAATTCAGGTTGGCCTTGCTGAACCCTTCCGAGGCCGAGGCGAAGACCGCCACCCAATCGGGTTTGGCTTGAAGAGCGCGCTCCAGACCTTTGATATTCGGGGTCAAAACGCCATAATCGACCCCCGGCGCGCGTTGGATGCCCGCCATGACCTCGGCGGCATCCGCCAGTTGCGGCACCCATTTGGGCGAGACGAAGCTGGTGACCTCGATCCGTCGGAACCCGGCTTTCGACAACATATCGACCAGCGCGATCTTGTCGGCGGTCGGCACGGTCGAGGCTTCGTTCTGCAACCCGTCGCGGGGGGCCATCTCGACGATTTCAACCCGGTCAGTCATGCGCGTCGTCCTGAAGCCGGACCAACAGGTCGTGGTTGTTGACCTGCGCCCCGGCGGTGACCAGCACCTCGGCCACGGTCCCGGCCCGGGGCGCGCGCAGGGTGTGTTCCATCTTCATCGCTTCGAGCACCAGAAGCGGCGCGTCGGCTTCAACGGTGTCGCCGGGGGCAACATGCACCGCCGTGACAAGGCCCGGCATCGGAGCGGTGACGGCATCGCTGCCTGCGCCGCTGCCCGTCTCGCGGGCGAGGGTGTCAATACGCTCGAACCGGGTGATCTCGCCTTTGTCGAACACGGTGATGCTGGTGGGGTCGGCGTGGACGCTAAGCGTCGCGGCTGTTGTGCCTGTGATGTGCAGGCTGTCGTCTTGCGCGGTGGCCTGAGCTTTGGTCCCGTCAATGTCAAAGCGGTCGCCGCCGAGATACGTGACCCGGATATTCTGCCGGGCGCCGTCCCGGGACAGTGCCACGCTGTGGGTTGCCTGACCCCAAAGACGCCAACCTTTGTTCATCCCCCAGACGTCGTCAGAGCCAGCGGGCGCCGCTTGGCCAAGCGCAGACAGCGCCGCCGCTTGCAGGGCAAGCGCCTGTCGGTCGGGGTCTCTTGAGGTCAGCGCCTCGATATCGCGCCCGATCAGGCCGGTATCGACCTGACCGGCGGCAAAGCCTGCGTGATCGGCCAGCCGTTTGAGGAAGCCCAGATTGGTGGTGACACCGGCCACCTGCGTTTCGACCAAGGCCCGCGACAACCGGCGCAGCGCGGTTTCGCGATCGGGGCCATGGACGATCACCTTGGCGATCATCGGATCGTAATGTGGACTGATGGCATCGCCCTGGCGCACGCCGCTGTCGATGCGCACCGGCGCGCGGTCGAATGCGACCCCATCCGGGAAAGAAAGATGGGTCAGTGTCCCCGTGGCAGGCAGGAACCCGGCATCTGCATCCTCGGCGTAAAGCCGGGCCTCGAACGCGTGGCCGGTGATGGTCAGATCGTCCTGCGTGAAGGGCAGGGGCGCGCCGGCGGCCACGGCCAGTTGCAGGGCGACAAGATCGACACCGGTGATCGCCTCGGTCACGGGGTGTTCGACCTGCAGGCGCGTGTTCATCTCCATGAACCAGAACCCGTCCGTCCTAAGCGGTCCTGAGCCGTCGGCAATGAACTCGACCGTGCCGGCGCCGACATAGCCGATGGCGCGGGCGGCCTCGACGGCGGCGGCCCCCATCGCGGCGCGCACATCTGCGGGCATGTCAGGGGCGGGGGCCTCTTCGATCACCTTTTGGTGGCGGCGCTGCAGCGAACAATCGCGCTCGAAGAGGTGAACGACATTGCCGTGAGTGTCAGCGAACACCTGGATTTCGATATGACGGGGCGAGGTGATGAATTTCTCGATTAGCACCGCCGGGTCCCCGAAGCTCGCCTGTGCCTCGCGCTGCGCCGCGCTCAGCGCGTCGGCAAAAGCGTCGGCGGTCTCGACCAGGCGCATGCCCTTGCCGCCGCCACCGGCGCGCGCCTTGATCAGGACAGGATAGCCGATGGCCTGGGCTTCCCGCGCCAAGAGGTCAGGCGTTTGATCGGCACCGTGATAGCCCGGCACGACCGGCACGCCTGCGGCCTCCATCGCGGCTTTTGCGGCATCCTTCAGGCCCATGGCCCGGATGGCGCTGGCAGGCGGGCCGACAAAGGTCAGGCCCGCTGCACTGACGGCTTCGGCGAAGTTGGGGTTTTCCGACAGGAACCCATAGCCCGGATGGATGGCGTCGGCGCCGGTGGCTTTGGCGGCCGCAAGAAGGGTCGCCGTGCGAAGATAACTCTCGGCCACGGGGGCCGGACCGATGTGCACGGCCTCGTCCGCCATGTCGACATGCAGGGCGCGGGCATCGGCGTCGGAGTGGACCGCGACGGTTTCAAGGCCCAGCTTGCGGGCCGTGGTTATGACACGGGCGGCGATTTCGCCCCGGTTGGCGATGAGCAGTTTACGCATCGGCCGCGCCCCGATTTCTTGCAAAGAAATCGGTCCGAAGTTTTTGCAAGACTTCGCCGCCCGGGTATGTCGCCACGCGCCGCATCACATCCGGAACACGCCGAAGCGTGTCTCTGCAATGGGGGCGTTCAAGGCCGCCGAAATAGACAGGCCCAGCACGTCGCGCGTCTTTGCGGGCGTGATGATCCCGTCGTCCCAAAGCCGCGAACTGGCATAGAGCGGGTGGGACTGTTCCTCGAACATGGAAAGGGTCGGAGCTTTGAAGGCGGCTTCTTCCTCGGCGGACCAAGTGCCGCCTTTCCTCTCGATGCTGTCGCGCTTCACGGTTGCCAGCACGCCAGCCGCCTGTTCCCCGCCCATCACGCTGATCCGGCTGTTGGGCCAGGTCCAGAGGAAGCGCGGGCTGTAAGCCCGCCCGCACATGCCGTAATTCCCGGCCCCGAACGAGCCGCCGACCAGTACGGTGACTTTCGGCACTGCCGAGGTCGCGACTGCCGTGACCAACTTGGCGCCGTCTTTGGCAATTCCGCCCGCTTCATAGTCGCGGCCGACCATGAAACCGGTGATGTTCTGCAGAAAAACCAGCGGGATTTTTCGCTGCGAGCAAAGTTCGACGAAATGCGCGCCCTTCACGGCGCTTTCCGAGAACAGGACACCGTTATTGGCGATGATGCCCACGGGCATGCCCCAGATATGCGCGAAGCCGGTGACCAGCGTTTCGCCATAGCGTGCCTTGAACTCGTCAAAGAGCGAGCCGTCGACCACGCGGGCGATCACCTCGCGAATGTCATAGGGCGTGCGCAGGTCGGCGGGCACGACGCCGGTGATCTCGTCCGGATCGTAAAGCGGGTCTTCTACCGGTTGGCGCGCCGGTTTGTCCGCGCCGCCGCCCAGCGATCCGACCGCCTGACGCGCCAAGGCCAGCGCGTGACTGTCATCGTCGGCCAAGTAATCGGCCACGCCAGAGAGGCGCGTATGCACATCGCCGCCGCCCAGATCCTCGGCGCTGACAACTTCGCCTGTGGCGGCTTTCACCAAAGGCGGACCGGCCAGAAAGATCGTGCCTTGGTTCTTCACGATGATCGTCACATCCGACATCGCGGGCACATAGGCCCCGCCTGCCGTGCAAGAGCCCATGACCACGGCGATCTGCGGGATTCCCTTGGCGCTCATCTGCGCCTGATTATAGAAGATGCGCCCGAAATGGTCGCGGTCGGGGAAGACCTCGTCCTGATTGGGCAGGTTCGCACCGCCACTGTCGACAAGATAGACGCAGGGCAGGTGGTTGGCCTCGGCAATCTCCTGCGCGCGGAGGTGCTTCTTGACCGACATCGGGAAATAGGTGCCGCCCTTCACGGTGGCATCGTTGCAGACGATCATCACTTCGCGCCCGGCGACCCGGCCTACGCCCGCAATCACACCCGCAGACGGGGCGGCATTGTCGTAGAGACCGTGCGCCGCGAAATGCCCGATCTCAAGGAACGGTGCGCCCGGGTCCAGAAGACCGGCAACGCGGTCGCGCGGCAACAGCTTGCCGCGCCCGATATGGCGCGCGCGGGCGGCCTCGCCGCCACCGGCCAGCACGGCGTCCGAAGCGTCGGCAATCTCGGCCATCGCCGCCTTGTGCGCCTCGGTGTTCAGGCGAAAGGATTCGGACGCGGCCGACAGGTTGGATTTCAGAATGCCCATCGGCGTCCCGTTCTGGTTGGATCGCGCCGACCTTAGCTTAGTGAACGATCGTTCACAAGGCTGCCGTTGAGTGCTTGCATTCGAGGTGGACCTTGTCGCCAAACCGGCCTAGATCCAAACGGTATTCAGGGAACATGATCATGGCCACGGACGGCAAGGCTTTCGACCTTTTCATCATTGGCGGCGGCATCAACGGGTGCGGGATTGCCCGCGACGCGGCCGGGCGCGGGTTGCGCGTGGGATTGGCAGAGATGAACGATCTCGCCTCGGCGACCTCCAGCGCGTCAACGAAGCTTTTTCATGGCGGTTTGCGCTATCTCGAATATTTCGAGTTTCGGCTGGTGAAAGAGGCGCTGGAAGAACGCGAGACGTTGCTGAAGGCGATGCCGCATATCTCGTGGCCGATGCGGTTTATCGTGCCTTACCACCCCGAGATGCGCTTCGACAGCGACACGCCCACCTCGCGGCTTTTGTCACGCGTGATGCCGTGGATGAAGGGGCGCCGCCCGGCATGGCTGATCCGGTTGGGACTGTTCCTCTATGACAATCTGGGGGGGCGGAAAATCCTGCCATCCACCACCAAGCTTGACCTTCGGAAAAGCGCCGAGGGCGTGCCGATCGATGACAAGTTCCAGAAGGCCTATGAGTATTCCGACTGCTGGGTCGAGGACAGCCGCCTTGTGGTTCTGAATGCCCGCGACGCTGAGGCGCGGGGGGCCACGATCCTGACCCGCACCAAGGTGCTGGAAGCGGTCCGCGACGGCGACCACTGGCGGATCACCCTGCAGGACAGCGACGGCCAGCGCGAGGTTACCGCCAAGATGCTGGTGAACGCGGGTGGCCCGTGGGTCGGTGACATCATCCGGCAGACCGTGCGCTCGAACTCGACCGAGGGCGTGCGGCTGGTCCGGGGCAGCCATATCGTCACGAAGAAGCTCTATGACCACGACAAGTGCTATTTCTTTCAGGGCACAGACGGGCGGATCATCTTCTCGATCCCCTACGAGACCGACTTCACCTTGATCGGCACCACCGATCAGGAGCATCCTGATCCGGGGCAGAAACCGGTCTGCACACCCGAAGAACAAGCCTATCTCGCGGCCTTCGCGTCGCAGTATTTCAAAACGCCGATCCGCGACGAGGATATCGTCTGGACCTATTCCGGCGTGCGTCCGCTTTATGATGATGGCGCGTCCTCGGCGACGGCGGCGACCCGTGAATATGTCTTGAAGGTCGACGGGACCGACGCGCCGCTGTTGAACGTGTTCGGCGGCAAAATCACGACCTATCGGAAACTTGCAGAAGCCGCGCTGGAAAAGATCGTGCCGTTCTTTCCGCAGGCCACCGCGCCCTGGACCGCAGGTGTCGCCTTGGCAGGCGGAGACTTCCCGGTTGATGGGTTTGACGCTTTGGTTGACGAGCTTAAGGCCGATTATCCATTCCTGACGCCGTTCTGGGCGCGCCGCCTTGTCCGGGCCTATGGAACCGAGGCGCGCGCGCTTCTGGGCGAGGCGAAGACGGCCGAGGATTTGGGCGAAGACTTTGGCGCCACGATCACGGCCCGGGAACTGGATCGCGCGATGGAACTGGAATGGGTCCGCAGCGCCGAGGATTTCGTCTGGCGGCGTACCAAGCTGGGCCTGCGGTTGAACGAAGCGCAGATCGCCCGGATCGACAGCTATATCACCGGTCGGCGCGAGGCCGCCTGACCCGGCTTGCAGCTTTGGTCCACGCGATGTAGGCGCCGCGCATGACACGCGATTGGCACACCACCCGTGACCGCTTCCTGTCCGCCTTGGCGGACCGTCCCCTTGTCATGGGTATTCTGAACGTCACGCCTGACAGTTTCTCGGATGGCGGACAGTTCGACACGGTCGAGGCGGCACTGAACCAAGCCCGCGCGATGGAAGCCGATGGTTGCGATGTTCTTGATATCGGCGGGGAATCGACCCGGCCCGGCGCGACCGTGGTGGCCGCCGAGGCGGAACGCGACCGCGTGGTGCCAGTTCTGAATGCCTTGGCCGGGCAGACCGCGCTGCCGGTTTCGATCGACACCTACAAGGCGTCGGTGGCGCGGGCCGCCGTTGGCGCGGGCGCGGTCATCGTCAACGATGTCTGGGGGCTGCAGAAAGACCCCGAGATGGCCGGCGTCGTCGCCGAAACCGGCGCTGCGGTGATCGTCATGCACAACCGGGGCGAGGCCGACCCGTCGCTGGATGTGATGGACGACATGCGGGCGTTTCTGACACGCTCGCTTGAGATCGCGCAGGCGGCGGGCATCCCAGATGACCGCATCCTTGTCGATCCGGGGATCGGCTTCGGCAAGACGCCCGAACAAAGCCTGACCTGTATCAACCGGCTTGATGAACTTGCCGCATGGTTCGGGCGCCCAGTTCTGCTGGGCCTCTCGCGGAAGCGCTTCATCGGCCATGTCCTTGGCAACGAGGTCGAGGATCGGCTTTACGGAACGCTGGCCGCGAACATGGCCGGGCTGGCGCGCGGGGCGCGGGTCCTGCGGGTACACGATGTGAAACCTCATGCCGAGGCGGTCAAACTCACCCAAGCGATCAGGGCAACGTCATGAACGACAAGATCTTCGTCTCCAACCTGTGCATTCTCGGGCGCCATGGCGTGCTGGAGGAAGAGAAGGTGCTGGGCCAGCGGTTCTTCCTTGATATCGAGGTCACCACCGATGCGCGGCGCGCCTCGGAAGAGGACGACCCCAAGAAGGCCATCTGCTATGCCGCACTTTGCGACATCGCTCAAACCGTGTCGGATGCCGGGCCGTATCTGCTGATCGAGACGCTGGCCGAGCGGGTGATCGAGGCCATTCTCGACCGGTTCGTCACCGTGACCGCCGCCAAGGTGCGCGTCCGCAAGCCCGGCGCGCCAATCAGCGCCAGTTTCGATACGGTCGGCGTCGAACTGGAGCGTCCGCGGATGCGGCAGGTGGGTTTTTCCTTCGGCAGCAATGTCGGGGAGAAGTCGTCGCAGATTCGCGCCGCACTGGGCGTTCTGGAAGCGGTGCCGGGGATCGAGATCACTTGCGTTTCGCGGCTCTACAAGACCGCGCCTTGGGGCAAGGAAGATCAGGACTGGTTCGTCAACGCCTGCGCCATTGGCCAGACCAGCCTGACCCCGCACGAGGTGTTGCGCGCGGTGAAAGAGATCGAAGTGCAGCTGGGCCGCACGCCCGGCGAGCGCTGGGGGCCACGGGTTATCGACATCGACCTGCTGTTCCTTGGCGATGAGCAGGTCGAGACCTATGCATTGACGGTGCCGCACAAGGAGATGCTGAACCGGGCCTTCGTTGTCATCCCACTGGCCGAGATTGCGGGCGACGTGGTGATCCTTGGACAGCGGGTTGGCGATGTGGCGGCGCGCTTTGCCGAGGATGACGGCGGGATCGAGGTCTATGAGGCCTGACCGCCGGATCCGGAGCCGTTAAGAAAAGTTAACGCCCGCGCACGTCCCTCTCCCTACCGCCCTTTATCCTTGGGGGATTCGGTGAAGGAGGGGCTAATGTCCTTGGGATTATTGAGGGTGTGTGCGGGGTATTCGTGCATTTTCGGAAGGGTCGGCCTGCGTGCCGCCACTTCCGATGAAATGCCACATGCCACCACGCCCGCCCATGTTCTGCGCCTGCCTTCCGCTTGCGCGTTCTGATCGCGCTGCGCTGGGAAGATTGGCGCGGCTGAAACACACCCGACCTTGACTGGCCTTATCGTCCTCTACTGACTGGCGATAAGGCTGTCCCCGCGATGCAATAGAGTTGACGCGCCCCGCGAAAGGGTTTCTGGTCCTTTCCGGGCGGGGAAAACCCCCCGTGAGACAACCGTTTGAACGCAAGACGGGCCAGCCGGTTGCCCGCGTTCGGAACGCACAACAAAAGCAGCCGGCACCACAAGGAGGATACTTCTATGATGAAACGCACTCTGACCGCGATGGCGCTGGGCGCTTCGGTCTCGGTTGCCGCGATCTCGTCGGCACAGGCCGATGGCCACGGCATCACCGTTGCCTACTTCCTCGAATGGCCGATGCCGTTCCAGTTCGCCAAGGTCGAAGGCATGTACGAAGAGACACTGGGCGTGCCGATCAACTGGGTCAGCTTCGACACCGGCACCGCAATGTCGGCCGCCATGGCGTCGGGCGACGTGCAGATCAGCGTCAGCCAGGGCGTGCCGCCCTTCGTTGTCGCCGCATCGGCAGGCCAGGATATCCAGATCGTCGACGTGGCTGTGAGCTACTCCGAGAACGACAACTGTGTCGTCGCGTCGGCTCTCGAGATCGACAAGGATTCGGCTGGCGAGCTGGCCGGCAAGAAAGTGGCTGTGCCGCTCGGCACCGCAGCCCATTACGGCTTCTTGAGCCAGATGAACCACTTCGGCATCGACATCGCGTCGATGGAGATCGTCGACATGGCTCCGGCTGAATCGGCGGCTGCTCTGGCACAAGGCTCGCTTGACATGGCCTGTGGCTGGGGTGGTGCACTGCGCCGCATGAAAGAGCACGGCAACGTGCTGCTGACCGGCGCCGAGAAAGAAGAGCTGGGCATCCTCGTCTTCGACGTGACCTCGGCCCCGGCTGACTTCGTTGCAGAAGAAAGCGACATGCTGGCCAAGTTCCTGAAAGTGACCGCAGACGCGAACGCAATGTGGGCCGATGCGGCCAACCGCGACAAGATGCTGCCGGTCATCGCGCAGGACGCCGGTATGTCGGTTGAAGACACGGCCGCCACGATCGACACGTTCGTCTTCCCGACGGTTGACGATCAGCTGTCCGGCAAGTGGCTGGGCGGTGGCGCCCAAAGCTTCATGGGCGGCGTTGCCGGTGTCTTCGTTGACGCGGGCTCGATCCCGTCGGCTCTGGACAGCTATGCCGGTGCCGTGAACACCGGTCCGCTGGAAGCTGCCAAGGGCATGTAAGCACCAAACGGTCCGCGCGGGGCTCTCTCGCGCGGACCTTTCTTTGACCGACGGGGTGGACGCATGTCGGGACTGAACATCCAGGATATTTCGATGCGCTTCGACCTGCCGAATGGCGGGCATGTGCAGGCGTTGCAGAACGTCTCGCTTGATATCAAGCAGGGCGAGTTGATGAGCGTGCTGGGCCCCTCGGGCTGCGGCAAGACCACGCTTCTGAACATCGTGGCCGGGTTTCTTGCGCCCACCGAAGGCAAAATCATGCTGAACGAGCACCCCGTGCTTGGCCCCGACGCCGAGCGTGGCATGGTGTTCCAGCAAGGCGCGCTGTTCGAGTGGATGAGCGTGCGCGACAATGTCAGCTTCGGCCCCCGCATGGCGGGCAAGAGCAAGTCGGATTGGGCCGGCAATGTTGACCACCTTCTGGATGTCGTGGGGCTGCAGGACTTCAAGGAAAAGATGGTCTACGAGCTTTCGGGCGGTATGCAGCAGCGCGTCGCGCTGGCCCGCTGCCTTGCCAACGAGCCGGACGTCATCCTGATGGACGAACCCCTTGGCGCGCTCGACGCGCTGACCCGCGAGAAGATGCAGGGCCTTGTGCTGAAGCTCTGGAAAGAGACCGGCAAGACCATCATCCTCATTACCCACTCGGTGGAAGAGGCGCTGCTTCTGGGCGAGCGCCTGCTGGTCATGGCCCCGCGGCCGGGCCGCATTCACAAGGAATACCGTTTGCCCTTCGCCGATCTCGGCGTCGGCAAGGACCTCCGCGAGGTCAAGCAACATCCCGAGTTCGGGCCACGCCGCGAAGAAATTCTCGGCATGATCTGGGACATGGAAGAAGAGATCATGGGCCGCACCGAGGAGAGCGCCTGACATGGGACAGATCATTGCAGACCTCAGCGCGGAACTCGCCACGCTCTTCATCTCGATCCTCAGCGCCTTGCCGGCCATTGTCGGCTACGTGGCCGTCATCCTTCTTTGCATGTTGCTGGTCCGGGTGATCCGCCAGCGGATGCAGCCGACACAGGACTACACCTCGCTCAAGACCGTGACCTTCGGGGACGAAAGCGCCGTTGTCTCGGACAAGGCGGCGTCGATCATCTCGGTTGTCCTGATCTTCGTGATCTGGGGCGCTTTCACCGGCACCAGCTGGCTGCCGAGCCTGTTTCATGCGCCGGGTCCGTTTCTGGGGCAGGGGACGTTCACCTATACCGTCGAGGCCGATGACGGCACCCGCGACGACGCAACCGTCACGGTTGTCGTCCACGAGGCCGGGGCCGCGCCCGAGGCCCCCGAGATTGCGCCGGGCGATGGTGCAGCCAAGGATGATGTGCTGGTCATTCAGGCCTATCGCTCGAAGCTGCTGACCTGGGACAAGAATGACGAGGTCAACCGCAAGGACAACAACGCCCGCATCGTTGCTGTCGACGGGCGTCCGATCGACCGCGATACCGATGTCGATACCGGCTTTGCGCGTGTCGCCCTGACGGACAAGGGCACGCTGAATGTCGAACCCGGCAAAGGCTGGCAGATGGAAAACATCTGGCTTCCGGCCCCCGATAGCGTCTGGTCGCGCCTGATCTCGGTGTCGCGCGACGGCTATCAGAACGTGACGCTGGCCGAGCATCTCAGCTATTCGCTGTTCCGGGTGATCGTGGGTTTTGTTCTTGGCGCGGCGGTGGGTATTCCGCTGGGCTATGCGATGGGGCTTTCCAACTGGTTCCGCGGCTGGTTCGACCCGATCGTCGAATTCATGCGCCCGGTGCCACCTTTGGCGCTGATCCCGCTGGTGATCATCTGGGCGGGTATTGGCGAACAGGGCAAGATCATCCTGTTGTTCCTCGCAGCCCTCTGGATCATGGCAATTGCCGCGCGCTCGGGCGTCTCGGGAGTGGCCATTTCGAAGGTGCACGCCGCCTATTCGCTGGGGGCCTCGAAGGCGCAGATCATGCGGCATGTGATCGTGCCGAACTCGCTGCCCGAGATCTTCACCGGCGCTCGCGTCGCGATGGGGGTCTGTTGGGGCACGGTGGTCGCGGCCGAACTGGTCGCCGCCGAGAAGGGCGTCGGCAAGATGATCGTGGCCGCCTCGAAGTTCCAGGACACCGATATCGTGCTGATGGGCATCATCCTGATCGGCATCATCGGCTTCGGCATCGACGTGCTGATGCGCTGGGGCGAGAAGTGGCTGGTGCCTTGGAAAGGTCGGGTGTAATCCCGACCGCATGACCACGAAGCGAATAGGCGTTTTCACCGGCAGCCGCTCGGAATACGGGCTGCTGGTGCCGGTCATGCGCGCGGTTGAGGCGCATCCCGGGCTGGAGCTTCTCGTGATCTCGGGCGATCCCGATCCGGGGCAGCCCGAGTTTCCCATTGCCGCACACGCCCCCATCACCCGCGCCGATGAAAGCCCGGCCTCGACGCCGCGCGCCATCGGGCAGGGGGTGCTGGCGCTGACGGATGTCTATCAGGCGCTCGCACTGGACGCGCTGGTGATCTATGGCGACCGGTTCGAAGCCTTCGCGGCGATGATCGCGGCCACCCAGATGGGGCTCGCCACTGCGCATATCGAAGGCGGTGACCTGACCCAGGGCGGCACGCTGGACGACGTGGTGCGCCACGCGATGTCGAAGCTTGCGCATCTGCACTTCCCGACCAATGCCGCCGCCGCCGACCGGCTGCGGGCAATGGGCGAGGAAGACTGGCGCATCACCACCGCTGGCTTCCCGCCAATCGACCTGATCCGCGCCCGCGACTTTGCCGAGCAAGATGAGGTGGTCACCAAGCTCGGGCTTGATGGCCGCGAACCCGTGCCGACCGTTCTGTTCACTCTGCACCCGATCACCACCTCGCCCGAGACGGCGCGCGCCGAAATAGCCGCCTGCATGGACGCGCTTGCACGCGCCGCGCGCGACCTCGGCGCGCAAATCATCCTGACCCATCCCAACGGCGATGTCGGCTCGGCCGAAATCATTGCCGCGCTCGAACAGTTCAAGGCGGACCACCCCTCAACGGTCCTCCGCAAGACGCTGGGGCGGCACCTCTATCACGGGGTTCTCGACTATTGCGGCCGGCACCGGGGCGTCTGTGTCGGCAACTCGTCCTCGGGTTTGAAGGAAACCCCGGCCTTCCACTGCCCCACGGTCGATATCGGCCCACGCCAGTCCGGCCGTCTCAGGGGCGAAAACGTGGTGCACGTGCCCTGCGAGGCCGAGGCCATCTTCACCGCAATCGAAACCGCCCTGACCGATGACGCCTTCCGCGACCGGGTGCGCGCCGCCCCCAATCCTTATGGGCAAGGGAACACCGGCCCGACCATTGCCAGGGTTCTGGCCGACACCGACCTCTCGGATATCCGGCTGACCCAGAAGCAGACGCTCCTCTGACAAACAGGACCAAACCTGTCCTCCATCGGCCTAAAAATATCCCGGGGGTGTGGGGGCAGAGCCCCCACTTCAGCGACGACGCAGTCGGCGCAAAACCTCAGTCGTCCAGGCCGTTCGCCCGTGCGATGAAGTCTGCTAGCATCGGCACATAACGCTCGCCTTCGCCCGCCGCCTCCATCGCGGCATAGGCATTCTTCACCACCGACTGCATCGGGTTCACCGCCCCGACAGACAGTGCAAGGTTCCCGAGATAGGCCATATCCTTATGCGCGTTCGAAATGGCAAACCGGTGGGCGTTCTCGTCCTGCTCCAGCGTCCATTTCATGAATGTCTCATAAAACCCGTTCGACAGGCGTCCGGGCCGGATCACACTGTCGAACTGCTCGGCCGAAAGGCCAGACTTGCGTGCCAGCGCCAATGCCTCGGCATAAAGCGCGCCATAGCCCATGCCGATGAAGTTGTTGATCAGCTTCATCTTGTGACCCAGCCCGACCTCGCCCAGATGGACGACGACACCGGCCCATGTGTCGATCACCGGCTTGATCCGCTCGAACACATGCGGGGCAGCCCCGACCATGGCGTCCAGCGTGCCCTCCCATGCCTCTTTCGGTGTCCGCGACAGCGGCGCGTCGGCCATATGCCCGCCCGCGGCCTCCAGCTCCGCGGCCAGCGCCAGGGTCGAGACCGGGTCCGCGGTCGAGCAATCGACCACCACCGCACCCGGCTGCAACCCGGCCAGTATGCCATCCGCCCCCCGGATCGCGCCTTCCACCTGCGGTGAGCCGGTGACGCAGAGGAAAATGATCTCAGAGGCCTCGGCCATCTCGCGCGGTGACGCCACTTCGACGGCGCCGCGCCCGATCAGGTCGTCCACCGCCTCGCGCTTCCGATGCGCCATCACCCGCAGCGAATAGCCCGCCTCGACAATGTTCTTCGCCATGCCATGCCCCATCAGGCCGACACCAATGAAACCGATGGTCGGTTTGCTCATGACCACTCCTCCCTTGATCTTTCTGATCTAGCTGAGGACCGGGACGGTGTCGAACCCGTTCCGCCACGCCACAAGGCACATGACCGGCGCGTCCAACGTTTCCATCGCATGGCTCTGGTTCGATTTGTGAAAACACGTGTCGCCCGAACCCAGAACCTTATCTTCCTCCCCCTCGGCCCGGAACACGGCATAGCCCGAGACCACCATGTACATTTCCTCGCCCGGATGATGGTGCCACGGATAGTAGAGATGCACCGGCATATAAACGATCCAGAGCCGCAACTGCTCGGACGTGTACGGGCCATCGGGGCCGATAATGGCATAGCAGCCGAACCGGCTCAGGAAGTCGTCGCCGATGGCGGTGTCCTTATAGGTCTCGCGCCAGCGCGCATGCGGGGCGGCGGCCACGATCGCGTCCTGCAGCGCACCGTAATGCGGCGAGACCAGACCGCGCTCGGCCGCCAGCCAATCGCCGCAAGGGCAATGCAACGGATCGACATGTTGCGGTGTGATGTCGTCCGGAAAGGGCGCAAAGGTCTTCATCCGCGCGTTGCTCTGATACGCGCGCTGCGCTTCGTCAAGCAGCGTCCGGTATTTGGCCTCGGCCGTCATGAGGCCAGTGAAGCGAGCCGACAGGCGGTTTCGCTCGCCTTCAAGCGACAGGGAAGGTGTCGTTTCTAGGACGCCAGGAAATCGCCCATCCGGCGCACCGCCTCGCGGATATTGTCCTGGCTGTTGGCATAAGACAGCCGGATATACCCTTCGCCCAGCGTTCCGAAATCCGGGCCGCCGATCGTGGCGACGCCCGGACCTTCCAGCAGCGCCGAGGCCAGCTCCTTGGCCTTCCAGCCGGTTTCGGTAATGTTGGGAAACGCATAGAACGCGCCCTTCGGCACGATGCAGGACACGCCCGGCAGGTCGTTCAGCAACTCCACCACCAGACGGCGCCGGTTGTCGAACTCGGCCATCATTTCGGCCACCGCATCCTGCGGCCCGGTCAGCGCCTCATGCGCCGCGAATTGCGCCGGGGCATTCACACAGGACCACGCGTTCACGGCAAGCTTGCGCGCCTTGTCGTAAAGCCCCTCGGGCCAGACCGAATAGCCCAACCGCCAACCGGTCATGGCATAGGTCTTGGACCACCCGTTCAAGAGGATCAGCCGGTCGCGGATCTCGGGGTAGGCCAGCAGCGTCACATGCTCTTCGCCATCATAAAGCATCTGGTCGTAAATCTCGTCCGACATAATCGCCACATGCCGGGGCAGGCCTGCCACCAGTGCGTCGATCTCGGCTTTGGGCGTGACCCCGCCACAGGGGTTGGCGGGCGAGTTCAGGATCACCAGTCGGGTCTTGTCGGTGATCAGGCTCAGCGTCTCTTCGGCCGAAAAGGCAAACCCGTTCTCTTCC
This sequence comes from Silicimonas sp., assembly GCA_022826385.1. Taxonomy (GTDB): domain Bacteria; phylum Pseudomonadota; class Alphaproteobacteria; order Rhodobacterales; family Rhodobacteraceae; genus JAJDOD01. Next base: position 78,740 of record JAJDUZ010000028.1, on the reverse strand, counting down.
CGGATCGGGATCGGCACCGGTGTCGCCCCGGTGAACTCGATCATCGAGCGATAGATCGGAAAGCCCGGATCGGGATAGAGGATCTCGGCCCCCGGTTCCCCGAACATCAGGATGGCGGCAAACATCGTCACCTTGCCGCCGGGAACCACCAGCACGTGTTCGGGCGACACCGAAACACCATGCCGCCGGTCCAGATCGGCGGACACCGCTTCACGCAATTCCGGAATGCCGGTCGCGGGCGTATAGCCGTGATGCCCGTCGTGGATCGCCCGGATCGCGGCCTCGGCAATATGCGGCGGTGTCGGGAAATCCGGCTGACCAATGCCCAGATTGATCACGTCCTTGCCTTCCGCCATCAACGCGCCTGCGCGCGCCAGCACGGCAAAGGCGTTTTCCTCTCCGATCCGGTCAAACCCGGCGATGGTCTGCAGCATGATCACGTCCTCCCAAACTCACCCGAACCCCGATACCGAAGACGGGTGCGCAAGAAAACCGGCAAGTGGTTCCATCGGCCCATAAATATCCCGGGGGTGCGGGGCGACGCCGGAGGCGGCGCAAATCCTCAATAGGTCGCGCGCCCGCCCGAGATGTCGAAGACGCCGCCGGTCGAAAACGAACAATCGGGCGAGGCGAGCCATGCGACCATATCGGCAATCTCGCCCACCTCGACCAACCGGCCTTTCGGGATCTTGGACTTCATGTAGTCTACGAATTCCTCGGTCATCTGCTGCAGGATCGGCGTGTCCGCCGCCGCCGGGGTCACGCAATTCACCGCGATGTCGAGGCCTGCCAGTTCCTTGCCAACGGCCTTGGTCAGCCCGATCACGCCCGCCTTCGATGCCGCATAGGCCGAGGCGTTGGGGTTGCCTTCCTTGCCGGCAACCGAGGCGATGTTGACGATCCGGCCATAGCCCGCCGCTTTCATGCCCGGCACGACGGCGCGGTTGGTGTGGAAGGTGCCGAGAAGGTTGATGTCGACGACCTGTTTCCACGTCGCCACGTCATACTCCTCGACCGCCGCGATCGGCCCGGCGATCCCGGCCGAGTTTACAAGGATCGACACCGGGCCCGTTGCTTCGGCGGCGGCGGCGACGCTCTCCCAGTCGGACACGTCGCAGGCCTGCGAGGTACCGCCAAGGGTTGCTGCGGCCTCGGCGGCCTTGTCCCCGTTCAGGTCCCAGATCACGACCTGCGCGCCATCGCGGGCCAGCCGTTCGGCGCAGGCATAGCCAATGCCTTGCGCGCCCCCGGTCACCACGGCGGTTTTGCCGTTGAAGTCATAGACAGTCATGTCGCTTCTCCCTTACGTCGCGTCTCTCGCCACCAGATCACCAGCCCCGAGCCGATGATGATCGCCGCGCCCAACAGCACGATGGCATCCGGCACATCCCCGAAGACGACGATCCCGGCCAGTGTCAGGTAGACGATGAAACTGTAGTTGAACGGGATCAGCACGCTTGCCTCGGCAAAGGCATGCGCGCGCCCGTAAATCTCGTGCCCGATCCACGCGAAGACCCCGGCAGCCGACAGCAACGCCCAGTCGGTCAGGTCGGCGGGCGGCTTCCATGTCAGCAGCGCCGGGATCAACAGAACGGCGGTGCCGAGCGCGCCCATATAGACCTGCATTGTCTGCGTCGCGATCCGGCCCGACAGAATCCGCGTCAGCACGGCAAAAAGCGCCATCGCAACCGCGTTCACCACCATCAGAAGCGTCGCCCAATGGAATTCCTCGCCAAAGGGGCGGATGACGATCAGCACGCCAATGAAGCCCGCGATCACGGCCAGCCAGCGAAAGAGGCCCACACGCTCGCCCAGAAGCGGCACCGCGAGCGCCGTCAGGATGATGGGAGCCGAGTTCAGGATCGACGAGGTCACCGACAAGGGCAGGTAGCCAAGCGCGATGAAGTTGAAGACCGTGGCCACCACCAGAAGCGCGCCCCTCAGCAGCACCAGCATCATCACGCGGCGGTCCTGCCACTCGAAGACTTGCCCATGCTGCAGGCCGCGCCCGACCGACAGCAGGAACGCCACGAAATAGCGCATGAAGGCCAGTTGCAGGGCCGGGAACCCGGCAAGGGCCAGCCATTTCACCGTGGTGTCCACGGCGGCGAAGAAGAAGAAGGCGAACAGGATCAGGCCAATCCCAAGGCCGACACGGTCGGCCCTCGTCTCGGCCGTCAGGCTCAATCCGCGAACCAGCGGCTGAAATTATCGACCATTTGCGGCACCAGATCGTCGCCATGCCCATCATCCACGGCGCGGCCCGTGGCGGCCATGGCACCGCGCGCCATCAGCGAGTCGCGGCCCAGCGATTGCAGCATCTGTTCATAATAGCCGACATCCTTCCGCGCATTGCGCACGCTGAAGGCCAGCTGCTCGGGGTTGCCGTCGACCGCATAGGCTTTGATGAAGTCCATCATGCCCGACCCGTTCGGACCCGCGGACAGAACGTCATAAAGCGCCTGACGCTCGATCCCCATCAGGTCGCAGACGGCGAAGGCCTCGCTCATCGCGTTGGCGCTGGTCATCGCATAGAAGTTGTTCATCAGCTTGATCGTGTGGCCCGCGCCAAGCGCGCCCAAGTGGAAGACGTTCTCGCCCAGATCCTCCAGCACCGGCTTGACCTGCTCGTAAACACCCTTGTCGCCGGCCGCCATGATGTTCAGAAGCCCGTCCTTTGCATGGGCCGGGGTGCGGCCCAGCGGCGCGTCCATCATCGTGGCACCCTTCGCGGCGACATCTTCACCCAAGGCGATGGTCGAAGCGGGCAGCGAAGTGCCGAAATCGATGACGACCTTTCCGGCCGAGAGACCGGCGATCACGCCATCGTCGCCATGCATCCGGCCTTCCACCTGATCCGAGGTGCCCATGCACAGCATGATGATGTCCGAGGCTTCGGCCACTTCGCGCGCGTTTGCGGCCTCGGCCCCACCTCGGGCCAGTGCGGCCTCGACGCCGGTCCGGTTCACATTGCCCAGAACGGTGACGTCATAGCCCTTATCCTGCAGGCGACCTACCATGGCCGAGCCCATCAGCCCCAACCCGATAAATCCGATCTTTGGTATGCTCATGTCTCATCTCCTGTTGCCACTGCGGCCGCCATCCGGCCAAGTTCGTCGCTGCATTTTGCGCCGGCCCCGTTTCCGGCTGCCGCCACGATCAAGCCGGGCTCAAGGCGGCGTATCTCGGGCAGTCGATCCTGGGACCAGGTCGTGACACAGGGTTTATGGTATCGGCTCTCGAACGCAAGGCTTGGAATGACCTGAAGGACACGTTCGGTCAGATATTCGCCCCGCGCCGCGTCTCCGCCCGAGCGGAACCAGTCGGTGATCGCCTTTTTGTCGGGCAAGAGATCGTCGGTCGGATCGCCTCCCAGTTTGAGCCAGAGCTTGCCGTCGGGATAGCGCACGGGCGGCAGGATATAGATGTCGTCGTCGCTTTCCATGACGAGGCTGGGCATGGTCGCAAGCCGGTTCGCTTCCGCCGGGCCGATCTCGTGAAAGGCGACGGTGCGGGCATAGACATCCAAAGCCCGACGCCCCAGCAGATCGTCGGTCCAGCCGCCTGCCGCCACGATCACCTTGTCGACCTCGATGGTCTGGCTGGGCGTGGTGATCCGGCCCGGTGCGACGCCTGTGGCTTCTTCCACGATCCGAACCGCGCCATGACGCCGTGCGGCTTCCTGTTGGGCCGCGACCAGGTTGCGGGGGCTGATATGCCCGGCGTGTCGTGCCTCATAGGCGCCCGTGTGTCCGTCGGGGATTGCGAGGAAGGGGAAGCGCGCGGCCAGCCCCTCGGCATCCAGCGCTTCGCTTTCGACGTCCAACCCCGCGGTCGCCGCACCGATCGCCGCGATATAGTCCGATGATCCGGTCATCAACGCCCCGCATTCGGTGAAGAACGGCACGCCGCTTTCGCGTTCGATCTCGTCATAGCGCCGGATCGACGCGGCCGAGACCCGCGCATAGAACGGCCTTCGGTCGTTCATCCGGGTGATCCGGCCTTCGTCATAATGGCTGGCAAAAGCGCCTTGATGCGCGGCGAAATCCGTGGGCTCGCCCGGCCCGATCAACACCACCTCGTGCCCGGCCTTCGCCACGTGACGCGCCGCCGCGCTGCCGATCAGACCTGCGCCGACAACGGCAATCGTCACGAGATGGTCTCGAAGGCGCGGTCCTTCAGACCTTTCTGGATCTCATAGATCGAAATCGGCACATCCGGCTGCGGTTGTGGAATGCGGATCGGGATGTCCTTCAGGCGCGGTGTCAGCGTCGGCTCGCCGCAAAGCATCCTTGTGTTGTAATCCTCGATCCCCTCCCACTTGGTCATCGATCCCATGATCGGGAAGGCGTCGGCGGCCATCATTTCATAGAACAGGATGCGGCGTGACCGGTCCGAGGTGTTGAGCGCCGAGCCGTGCACGATCCGCCCGTGGTGAATACTGATCGACCCGGCCGGTCCCTTAAGCTCGACCGCATCCGCCGGGTTCAGGCCCACCGCCTCGGGGTGGAACGCCCCGGCAAAGACGCCGTCGACATGGTGGTCATAGACCGGGCCCTTGTGACTGCCGGGATAGACCATCAGCGGTCCATTCTCGCTTGCCATGTCGTCGATGATCACGCCGATGGCGAGGATGTCGTCATTGGTGTGGGGGTAGAAGGCATAGTCCTGATGCCACTCGACCGCCGCGCCGTAACCGGCGGATTTCATGTTGAGCTTGGTCGTGTGCAACCGCAGGTCCGGCCCGGCCAGATCGCGGGCAGGGGCAAGGATGTGGTCGGAATACATGAGGTTGCGGAAGACATCGCTGATCGTGTGCGGCAGCTTGATCCGCCGCAGCCTCGGGTCGTCGGGCGTATGCGTGTCTTCCAAGTCGAGCCGGTCGTTCGACGCGGTCATGGTCCGCGCTTCTTCTTCGAAGCGCGCGATCTCGGCCCGGATGTCGGACAGGATGGTCTCGGGCAGATGGCGTTCCAGCACGAGATAGCCGTGTTCGTGATACGACGCGATCTGGTCTGAACTCAGAACTTCTGGCATCGCTTCCTCCGCAGTCTGCTTATGGTCACGCTAGCGGGCCGGGATGCGGGGCGCAACAATCACGCCGCTGATGTCAGTGGGGCGTGCCGCGAAACAGAATGCGAAGGCGATGGATCAAGGGCAGGTGCCCTTTCAGGTATGGCATCACGTCACGCTCGGCCAGATCGCTCTCAAACCGCTCCCGCCAATCCTGGTTCATGTCGTCGCGTTGAATTGTGTCCCGGTTCTCGGGGCTTTCGAAACCGGTGATGCCGCAATGCTGGGCCACGGCTGTCAGATACGGGGCCGCGTCCGGCAGCATGTCTTCGTAGCAGAGGGGCAAGGCGGGCAGATTGCGCAGGGCGGTGTAGTTGGACCAATAGGCCGTGCTTGACTTCGACCGAATGAAGAAGCGCGCGATCTCGCCGAAATCGTATTCCGGCTTTTGCTGGCTGGCCGTCTTTTTGTTCCACGCGCCGGTTTGGCGCGCGCGTGCGAAGGACACCGCCTGCCCAAGCGTGTCCCGGCGTTCAAGCGTGATGCAAAGCACGTCATGCTCACGACACAGCGCCCAGACCAGGTCAATGCCATACTTCCGGTAGAACCTTTGATGGTGCGAGGGGAACACCTTTATGCAAAAGACATCGTTTTCGGTCTTCGCCTGCCTGAGAACCTCGGCAATATAGTCTTCCGGCGTGGATGGTGCGCCAAGCGTGTCGCGCCAGAGGTCACTGCGGAACCATTCGCGCCCATTGCCCATGACGCCGGTTCCGTTGGACTGCCGCACAAGCCAGGTCGAACCTGTTCGACCCTCGGATAAAAGTAAAACGCCCTTCATGTCCGTTTCGCTTCTTACATCACCGCGCCGATTTGCCAGGGGACAAACTCGTAATCGCCCAAACCCTGCGCTTCCGATTTCGACATCTCGCCGCTGGCAACGCGCAGGAAGAGCTCATAGATCTCGCGGCCCTTCTCTTCGACGCTGACGCCGCCCGACAGGATCTCGCCTGCGTTGACGTCCATGTCCTCGGTCATCCGGGCATACATCTCGGAATTGGTGGCAACCTTGATCGTCGGTGCCGGTTTCGAGCCGAAGGCCGAGCCACGCCCGGTGGTGAAGCAGACAAGGTTGCAGCCGCCCGCGATCTGGCCGGTGACGCTGGCCGGGTCATAGCCGGGGCTGTCCATGAAGGTGAACCCCTTGGCCGTCACTGGCTCGGCATATTTGTAAACCCCGTTCAATGGCGTTGTGCCGCCCTTGGCCGCGGCGCCGAGGCTTTTTTCGAGGATAGTTGTGAGGCCGCCCTTCTTGTTGCCGGGCGACGGGTTGTTGTCCATCGAGCCCTTGTTGCGCAGGGTGTAATCCTCCCACCACTTGATCAGGCCGATCAGCTTGTCGCCCACCTCGCGGCTGGCGGCACGGCGGGTCAGCAGGTGCTCGGCGCCATAGATCTCGGGGGTTTCGGCCAGAACGCCGGTCGCGCCCTGTGCCGCGAGCAGGTCGCAGGCATAGCCAAGCGCCGGGTTCGCAGTGATCCCCGACCATGCGTCCGAGCCGCCACATTGCAGGGCAACCATCAACTCGGACACCGGGCAGGGGGTGCGGGTGGCCTCGTTGGCGATGGGCAGCATGGCGCGCACCTTTTCGATCCCCATCTCGATCGTCTTGCGCAGGCCTGCGACGCCTTGGATGTTCATTGTCTGGAAGAGCGGGCCCTGCTTCAGACCATAGGCGTCCAGCAGCCAGTCGATCTGGTTCATCTCGCAACCGAGCCCCACCATCAGGACGCCCGCGTGGTTCGGGTGGCGGGCATAGCCCCACATCACGCGCTGCAGCGCCTCGAACCCGTCGCCGTCGCCTTGCATCCCGCATCCCGTTCCATGGACAAAAGCCACCACGCCGTCGACATTGGGGTAGTCGGCCAGTTCGTCCGGCCCGAACGCGTCCGCGATCCGGCGCGCGGCGGTGGCCGAACAGTTCACGCTGGTGACGACCGCGATATAGTTGCGGGTGCCGACGCGGCCATTCTCGCGGCGGTAGCCCATGAACGTGTCCTGCGATGACGCTGCCGGGGCCGGGCGCAGATCGGTGCCGAACTCATAGGCCATGTCGGTGTTGCGGAACTCGGTGTTCTGGGTGTGCACATGATCGCCGGGGGCGATGTCTTCCGAGGCATAGCCGATCAGTTGCGCATACTTTCGGATCTCGCCGCCTTTCGGGATGGCAACGGTCGCGATCTTGTGGCCCGAGGGGATCAGACCGGTGGTCGTCACGTCTTCGACTGGCGCGCCGGTTTCCAGCGCACGGGTTGCGGTTACCACGTTGTCCGAGGCGTCGAGGCGGATGGTGTCGGTCATGTCTGCTCCTCCCGTCCATTGGGCTTTGGCCGATGGCCCATCGATGGACTGCCCTTTCGGGATATTTTCACCGGGCGGAAAGCACAAGCGTTCAGGCGCAGGCGGGGCTGTCGGCGCTCCAGCGGTGGATGTCGATGTGATCGGTTTCAGACAGACGGATGCGCGCTTCGTCCCAAAGGGCTTTCCATGCGCGCCAGTCCGTGAGTTCGGTCTCGGGCGCGCGGCGCGAGCGGGCGATGAAGTCGGGGAAATGGCTGCGGCCCGTCGGTTGCCCGGTGACGTTGAAGCGCAGATCGAAGGACCAGCGGATGCCATCCGACCGGTTGGGCAGCGACGCGTGCGGCGTCATCGGATGAAAGAGCACGGCGCCGCCGGCCTTGACCGGCAGGGGCTTTGCCTTCGCCGCGTCGATCTGGCCGGGCGCGATGGCGGTCTGGCGCATCGGGCAATGGGGCAGCATGGACGCGGTGCGGTCGAGCGTTTGCAGACACCCGTTTTCAACTGTCGCGTCGGTGATTGCGAGCCAGACGGTGACCATCTCGGTTTCGTCGGCCTCTTCCAGAGCGACGGCGCGATCCTGATGCCAGTCGGTGCCGCCGACATGGGCGCGGACCTCGTCCGGGTTGAGCGTGCGCTCGGGCGGCTTGATCCGGACATGCTGGATCGGGTTCGAGGTGATCTCGGGGCCGATCAGGTCTTCGACCATATCGAGAAGCCGCGGCGCTTTCAGCATGTCGAAGACGGCGGGGCCGAAATGAAACGGCGTGTCCGGCGTGATCCGGTCTGCAGGCAGCGAGATATCCATCGGCTGGAACCAGTCATGGCCCGCGTCATAGGCCGCGACCAGCTTGTCTTGAAAGCTGGCGCCCGTGATCCCCCAGTTTTCGCAAAGGCCGTCCAAGAGCTCGGAATATTCGGCACGGATCGCGTCCAGTTGCGTGGCATCGAGGACATCCTCGACAACCACGTAGCCTTGGGTTTCGAATGCTTCGATTTGCGCGGCGGTCAACATGGGCGCGCCCTTTCTTCAACCTTCCGAAAGGCTAGCGGGGCCCTTTTGATCTGCCAAGACAATTCGCCGGGGGCGTCACCCGGCGAAATCGTCGTCGAGATAGACCTGGATGATCTCGGTGAAATCCTTCTCGGCGGTGAAGCCCAGCCGGATGGCGCGTTCGGGGGCGAAGTCGCGGGGCCAGTTCTTGACGATGGCCTCGATCTCGGGGTCGGGTTCGTGGTGGATGCGCGAGGCGACGTCGGCCCCGCAGAGATCCCAGAGCGCCTCGATCTGTTCGCCCACGGTACAGGACACGCCCGGCATGTTCAGCGCGGGGCGGTTTTCATAGACGGCTTGGTCCAGTGTCGCGGCGTGGCGCAGGAACCCGGCGGCCGAGCGCGGGCTGGCATGCCAATGCCGCGTGGTGGGATCGACCGGCAGGATGGCATCAACGCCGTTCAAAGGTTCGCGGATGATGCCCGAGAAGAAGCTCGAGGCCGCCTTGTTCGGTTTGCCGGGGCGCACGCAGATGGTCGGCAGGCGGATCGAGAGACCGTCGAAGAAGCCCTTGCGAATGTGGTCCGTCAGCAGAAGCTCAGACATGGCTTTCTGCGCGCCATAGCTGGTTTGCGGCGCGTGGAAGAACGTGTCGTCGATCTTCTCGGGGAAGGGGGCGCCGAAAACGGCGATGGACGAGGTGAAGATGACCTTGGGCTTGTAGTCCCCGCCACTGGCCAGCACCTCGGCCCGGAAGGCATCCACGAAGCTCTGGAACGCGGCCATATTGACCTGCCAGCCCAGATCAAAGTCACGCTCGGCCTCGCCCGAGACGATCGCGGCGAGGTAATAGACGATATCGGGGCGGGTTTCGGCCAGACGTTTCAGAACCGCCGGATTGGTGACGGTGCCGGTGATCTGCTCGGCCACGGGCGCACCGTTTTCGGGGAAGTGCAGATCGCAGAGCGTCACCCGGTCGCCCGCCGCGAGAGGATTGTCCGCCAGCGACTGGGCCAGTTTTTGACCGACCATGCCGCCACCACCGAAAATGAGAATCTTGCGCATCTGCTGCTCCGTCCCTGCAAGTCTTTCCCAGACGGTGAGAAGAAGTTGCCCGAACTGTCAAGGGAGCGCGTCACGGGCTGACCCAATTGCACGCCTGCGGCGTATACTTTCATTTGCGGCAGCCTGCGGCCGCCGCGACGCCTCCGGCGGGCGTATTAGGGAAGAGATGAAGCGGCCGTGCAGAAAACGCGGTGTTGGCGGTGCGTTCCAACGTCGCGGCACCTTCCTGCTGGTCATCCGGCCCGGAACGCACTAGCCATGCAGCAACAGACGGGAGGTGTGCATGTCAGGACGTTTGAACGGGAAGCGCGCGCTGGTCACGGCGGCGGGGCAGGGGATTGGTCGGGCGACGGCTCTGGCGATGGCGGCCGAAGGGGCCGAGGTTCTGGCCACGGATATCAATGCCGAGACGCTGGCCACGTTATCTGCCGAAGGCGTCAGCACCACGGTCCTTGATGTACGGGACAGCGCTGCCGTGAACGAGGTGGTCACTGGCTTCAGCCCGGATATCCTGTTCAATGGCGCAGGCTTCGTGCATCACGGCGACATCCTTGCGGCGACGGAAGACGAATGGGCCTTCGCCACGGACCTGAACGTCACCTCGATGTTCCGCACGATGAAAGCCGCGATCCCGGCAATGCTGGAGCGGGGCAGTGGCTCGATCATCAATGTCTCGTCGGCGGCGTCTTCGATCATAGGTGCGCCGAACCGGGTGGTCTATGGCGCAACCAAGGGCGCGGTGATCGGGCTGACCAAGGCCGTCGCAAAGGATTACATCGCCAAGGGCATTCGCGTGAACGCAATCTGCCCCGGCACCGTCGAAAGCCCCTCGTGGCATGACCGGGTCCGGGCGCTGGGCGAGACGATGGGCAGCTATGAAGAGGCGTTGAAGGCCTTTACCGAGCGCCAGCCGATGGGCCGCGTCGGCACGCCCGAGGAAATCGCGGCTTTGGCCGTTTATCTGGCGTCGGACGAAAGTGCCTTTGTCACGGGTCAGGAAATGATCATCGACGGCGGTTGGGCCGGGTAACAACATGCTCCGCCGTGGCAGGCGGGGTCCAAGACAGGGAGATCTGAGATGAAACTTGTGCGCTATGGCGATGTCGGCACCGAGAAGCCCGGACTGATCGACGGTGACGGAACGCTGCGGGACCTGTCGGGCCACGTGGCCGATATCACCGGGGCTGTTCTGGGTGACGAGGCGCTGGCCCGGCTCAAGGCGATCGATCCGGCGGACCTGCCGGTGGTCGATGGCACGCCGCGTCTTGGCTCATGTGTGGGCGACATCGGCAAGTTCGTTTGCATCGGTCTGAACTTCACCGACCATGCCGAGGAAACCGGCAACCCCATCCCCGAGCATCCGATTGTCTTCATGAAGGCCAACTCGGCGATCTCGGGCCCGAATGACGATATTGTCATGCCGCGCGGATCGGAAAGCACGGACTGGGAGGTCGAGCTTGGCGTCGTCATCGGTCGCGAGGCGAAATACGTTTCCGAGGCGGATGCGCTGGATTACGTGGCGGGCTATTGCGTCTGTAACGATGTCAGCGAGCGGCATTTCCAGATCCATCTCTCGGGCCAGTGGACCAAGGGCAAATCCTGCGACACGTTCGGGCCGACGGGCCCGTGGATGGTCACCAAGGACGAGATCGCGGATGTTCAGAACCTGGACATGTGGTGCGACGTGAACGGCCAGCGGATGCAGACCGGGAACACGCGGACGATGATCTTCACAGTGGCGCAGATCGTCTCGCACCTGTCAGAGCTGTTCACCCTGCATCCGGGCGATGTCATCTCGACCGGGACGCCGCCTGGTGTGGGCATGGGGATGAAGCCCCCGGTTTACCTAAAGGATGGTGACGAGGTGTCTCTCTATATCGAAGGGCTGGGCATCCAGACCCAGAAAGTGCGTGCCGATGTCTGATGCGCCCCGCCTGTTGTTGCTCGGGTCTCCCGCGGATCGGTATGTGGAGCGTCTGACCGCCAGCGCTGCAGTCACGCAGGCGGAAACGCAGGAGGCGTTCACGGCGGCGCTGGCCGATGGTGCGGGCATTCAGGCGATTGCCATGTTCGGGCATTGGGTGATCTCGCCCGAGGTTCTGGACGCGCTGCCCGACCTGAAGGTGATCTCGAATTTCGGCGTGGGCTATGACACGATCGATGCTGCCGAAGCGGCCCGCCGGGGCATTCTTGTCAGCCATACGCCCGACGTCCTGAACGAGGAGGTTGCGGACACGACCCTGATGCTCTGGCTGGCCGTGTCGCGCGAATTGCTGCCCTCGGAACGTTGGGCGCGGTCGGGGGACTGGGAAGCCAAGGGCAACTATCCTTTGACCCGTTCGATCCGGAACCGAACGGTCGGCATTCTGGGCATGGGTCGGATCGGGCAGGCGATTGCCGAGACGATCCAGCCGTTCAATCCGACGATCCTCTATCACACGCGCAGTCCGAAGGACGTGCCGTATACCTATGTTGGTGATCTGGTCGAGATGGCGCGGCAGGCGGATGTTCTGATTGTCATCACGCCCGGTGGTGCCGCGACCCGGCATCTGGTCAATGCCGCGGTGATCGACGCGCTGGGCCCGGAGGGCATCGTGATCAACGTGGCGCGGGGCACGGTGATCGACGAGGCGGCGCTGACCGACGCGCTTGTGTCGGGCCGGCTTGGCGGGGCAGGGCTGGATGTCTTCGAGGACGAGCCGAAGATTCCGGACGCGCTCAAGTCGCTGGAGAATGTCGTGCTGTTGCCGCATGTCGGCAGTGCCTCGGTCGAGACCCGTCAAATGATGGGCGATCTGGTGTGCGATAACGTCGATCAATGGCTTGCAGGCAAGACCGTCAAGACGCCGGTGCCGGAATGTTGGGACTTGAATGCCAGCCAGTGATGAAAACCTAGGCGGCGGCCTATCCGTTACGCTACGTATTTTCTGAACGCCGTTCATTAAAAGTTGAACGGCGTTCAGAATCGCCCTATCTATTTCTTGAACAGTGTTCACGAGAGCCAGAATGGCTCGACCGACGGCTTATTGTTCGGCTGACGGTACGTGTAGTGAGTGGTGTGATGAGTGAGGGGTCCCGCCCCGATCGTGAGGGGGTGGGTCTGGTGCTGTGATTGGTAACGGGGAAGGCTGTGCGAGTGGCGCGCCTTCCCCACGGTTCCGTCCCGGTGTCGGCGACAGTCCCATTGCCGACGCCTTTCCCGTGGGGCCGCGCGCGGCTTGTCCTCAGGCCGCGCGCAGCATCCCTTCGGCTTTTAGCTTGGCATGTGTCTGATCGAATGTCGTCCACGCGCGCTCGACCAGCGTGTCGACCTCGGCCTCGGTGATGCAGAGGGGTGGGGCGATGATCATCCGGTCACCGACATGGCGCATGATCAGGTTGTTGGCGAAACTGAACTCGCGGCAGATGTAGCCCACCGTTCCGGCCTCGGCCGCGAAGGCGGCGCGACTTGATTTGTCGGGAGTGAGGGCGAGCGAGCCCATCAGCCCGACGATTTTGGCCTCGCCGACCAGCGGGTGGTCGGTCAACGCGGTCCACCGTTCTTTCAGATAGGGGCCGATCTGGTCGCGGACGCGGGCGACCATGTTTTCTTCTACAAGGATGCGCAAATTTTCAAGCGCGACGGCCGCGGCCACGGGATGGCCGGAATAGGTATAGCCGTGGTTGAACTCGTCCGAGCCGATGACGCCGGCAATCTCGTCCGAGACGACCGATCCGCCAATCGGCTGGTACCCCGAGGAGAGACCCTTGGCGATGGTGATGATGTCCGGTCGCCAGCCCACGGTTTCATGGCCGAACCAATTGCCGGTGCGCCCAAAGCCGCAAATCACCTCGTCCGCGATCAGAAGGATGTCATGCGCGTCGCAGATGCGCTGGATTTCGGGCCAATAGCTGTCAGGTGGCACGATGACGCCACCCGCGCCCTGGATCGGCTCCGCGATGAAGGCTGCGACCTTGTCTTCGCCGATCTCGTGAATGGCGGTTTCCAATTCGCGGGCGCGGGCGTGCCCGAACTCTTCGGGCGACATGTCACCACCCTCGGCCCACCAGTTGGGCTGGTTGATGTGATGCACGTCCGGGATCGGCAAGCTGCCTTGCTGGTGCATCGGCACCATGCCGCCCAGCGAGGCGCCGCCCAGCGTCGAGCCGTGATAGGCGTTCTTGCGGCTGATGATGACGGTCTTTTCGGGCTTGCCCTTGAGGGACCAATAGTGCCGGACCATGCGGATATTGGTGTCGTTCGCTTCCGAGCCGGAGCTGGCAAAGAAGACGTTATTCAAATCGCCCGGCACCAGTTCGGCCAGTTTCGCGCTAAGCTCGATCACCGGCGCGTGGCTGGTCTGGAAGAAGGTGTTGTAGAAGGGCAGTTCGCGCATCTGCCGCTCGGCTGCGGCCGCCAGCTCGGCGCGGCCATAGCCGATATTCACGCACCAGAGCCCGCTCATCCCGTCGAGGATCTCGGTGCCTTCACTGTCGGTCAGCCAGACGCCATTGCCGCGCGCGATGATCCGCGCGCCCTTGGTGGCCAGATCGTTCCCGGCGGTGAAGGGATGCATGTGATGGGCCGCGTCCATCGCCTGAAGCTCGGCAGTGGGGCGGATATTGGTCAGGGGCATGGGTCGCGCGCTCCGGCATGGGTTTCGGGCATCTAGGGGGCTTTCGCCGGGCGCGTCAATCGCGGGACGTCAGTTGCGACCCGTCCCACCACACCGGCTGGCGCCGGTGCGACGGGACGGGCCGCGGGGGGCGAGGGGGCTGTCTGCCCCCTCGCGCTCCCCCGAGGATATTTCAGGGCCGATGGAGGCAGGGACGTCTTTCGATGCGGAAGTTTCGGGCAGGGAGAGGCGAATTATGGGCTGGCCGTGCATCAATTCGCTTGTCGGCGGTTTTGACTTGCCCGAATATCGCGCGGAAAGACCACACTGGGAGTGATTTCATGGGATTGAAACTGATCGGGGCCGCGCTGGCCTCTACTGCGCTGGTGTCCATGGCGATGGCCGAGGAAGTGCGCGTCTATAACTGGTCGGACTATATCGACGAAGAGCTGCTGACCAAGTTCGAGGAAGAGACCGGGATCGACCTGATCTATGACGTGTTCGATTCGAACGAGGTGCTGGAAACCAAGCTTCTGGCCGGTGGGTCGGGCTATGATGTTGTCGTACCGTCGGGCACCTTCCTGCAACGTCAGATTCAGGCCGGGGCGTTCCAGCCGCTGGACAAGTCGAAGCTCGCGAATATCGGCAATCTCTGGGATGTCGTGCAGGCGCGGACCGAGGCCTATGACCCAGGTGCGGCTTACTCGATCAACTACATGTGGGGCACCACGGGCCTTGGCGTGAATGTCGGCAAGGTGCAGGAGATTCTGGGAGAAGATGCGCCGATCGACAGCGCGGCACTGGTTCTGGACCCGGCCAATATGGAGAAGCTGGCAGACTGTGGCGTGCATTTCCTGGATGCGCCGACCGAGATCATTCCAATGGCGCTCCAATACATTGGAGAGGATCCGGATAGCCATGACCCGGACGTGATCGCCAAGGTCGAGCCGATCCTGATGGGCGTGCGGCCTTACATCCAGAAATTCCATTCGTCGGAATACATCAACGCGCTGGCCAATGGCGAGATTTGCGTCGCCGTCGGGTGGTCGGGCGATGTGCTACAGGCGCGCGACCGGGCAGCGGAAGCCGACAACGGGGTCGAGGTGGCCTATAACGCGCCGAAGGAAGGCGCGCTGATGTGGTTCGACCAGATGGCGATCCCGGTCGATGCGCCGAACCCCGAGGCCGCTCACAAGTTCCTGGATTTCATCATGGATGCCCAGAACATGGCGGCGGCGTCGAACTATGTGTATTACGCCAACGGCAACGCGGCCTCGAAGGAGTTTCTGGTCGAGGACGTGATCGGCGATCCGGCGATCTATCCGGACGAGGCCACGCTGGAAAACCTTTATACGACAACGCCGTACCCGCCACGGGTGCAGCGGACAGTGACCCGTCTCTGGACCAAGGTGAAGTCGGGGACATAAGTCGCTTGGGGGTCCCCGGACTTGCTCCGGGGCCCCGTTTTTCCGGGGGCTGGCAATGGTGAACGAGACCGCATTCGCGCCATGGGAGGATCCTGCGGCGACGCCCCTGATCCGGATCGAGGGGGTCAGCAAGGCCTTTGGTGACTTCACCGCCATCGACGATGTTTCGCTGGATATCTATCCCAAGGAATTCTTTGCCCTGCTGGGGCCATCAGGCTGTGGCAAGACGACCCTGATGCGCATGCTGGCGGGCTTCGAGACGCCAAGTGCGGGTCGACTGAGCATTGACGGTGTCGACATGGGAGGTGTGCCGCCCAACAAGCGGGCCGTGAACATGATGTTCCAGTCCTATGCCTTGTTTCCGCATCTCTCGGTCTGGGACAATATCGCTTTCGGTCTGAAGCGCGACGGGTTGAGCAAGGACCGGATCGCGGCCCGTGTCGACGAGATGCTGAAGCTGACGCAATTGGGGAAGCTGGCGCGCCGGAAACCGCACCAGCTTTCGGGGGGGCAGCGGCAACGGGTGGCTTTGGCGCGGGCGATGGCGAAAGGGCCGAAGCTGCTGCTGCTGGACGAGCCTTTGGGCGCGCTGGACAAGAAACTGCGACAGGAAACGCAGTTCGAGTTGATGGACATTCAGGAGAAGACCGGCACGACCTTTGTCATCGTCACCCATGACCAGGAAGAGGCGATGACGGTGGCCTCGCGCGTGGCGGTGATGGACCAGGGCCAGCTTGTGCAAGTCGACACGCCGGACCGGATCTATGAGCAGCCGAACTCGGTTTACGTGGCGGATTTCATCGGTGACGTGAACCTGATCAAGGCGCGGGTCCGGCAGTTGGGCGAGACGGTGATGCTGGACTGGGCCGAGGGGAAACGTTTTTTTGCCAGACCCGTCGGTGATCTGACGATCGGGCAGGAGGTGACGCTGGCCGTGCGACCCGAGAAGATCGCCATCAGCCGCGAGGTGCCCGAGGCGCCGAACCGGGTGAAAGGCAAGATTCTGGATATCGGCTATCTGGGCAATCTTTCGACCTATCACGTGGAATTGCCGGAAGGCCCGGTGGTGAAATGCGAGGTCGGGAACCGGTCGCGGATCGCGCGACGGGACTTCACATGGGAGGACGAGGTGTGGCTGTCGTGGAGCGACACGGCCGGTCTCGTGCTGACGTCGTGATGGTGGCGCGGGGCCTTAAAATTTCGTTAACGCAGCGCGCGTTTTTCCCCCACCCAACCTCCCTCGCATGTTGGGGGGACTCGGTTTCGAAATTCATAAGGACGTCAGATGTTTGTCAGCCTGAGCGCTTTTCTGCCTTTGCCGCTCTGCACATCGGGTTAACTCCGGGGGCTGAGCGCCGCCGGGCGTGGTGGCGCCGTGGCGCCTTTGGCAGGTGGTTAGGGGATGCGCGGCCGGGCGATGTCTTGTCGCGCCGTGGTCTCGGTTATCCAGATGAGGGCACCCGACGGCTTGCGGCGTGTTTGGATATTTTTGGGCCGATGGAGACGCGGTTCGGGAGACCCCCATGCTGAGGCTCTTCACCGCGATCCCTTATGTCTGGCTGCTGATCCTGTTCCTTGTGCCCTTTGCGATCGTCACCAAGATTTCGCTGTCGGATTATGCCATCTCGATCCCGCCCTATACGCCGACGCTGGACCTGTCAGAGGGCTGGGCCGGGTTGCGGGGGTTTTTCGCGGCGCTGGATGTCGAGAATTTCGTCTTCCTGACCGAGGACGATCTTTACTGGAAAGCCTATCTGTCGAGCGTGCAAATCGCCCTGGTGTCCACGGTTCTGACATTGGGCGTTGGTTTCCCTATCGCCTATGCCATGAGCCGCGCGCCCGAGGCATGGCGTCCGGCCCTGATGATGCTGGTGATCCTGCCGTTCTGGACCAGTTTCCTGATCCGGGTTTATGCGTGGATCGGTATTCTGGCGAATGAAGGGTTCCTCAACCAGTTCATGCTGTGGACCGGGCTGATTGCCGAGCCGCTGCAAATTCTGAACACCACGACCGCGGTCTATATCGGGATCGTCTATACCTATCTGCCATTCATGATCCTGCCGATCTATGCCTCGCTTGATCGGATGGACCCGTCGTTGCTGGAGGCGGCCGAGGATCTGGGGTGCTCGCGGCTGACGGCGTTCTGGCATGTGACCTGGCCTTTGGCACGGCCCGGTGTGATTGCCGGGTGTTTCCTGGTCTTCATCCCGACGGTGGGCGAGTTCGTGATCCCGTCGCTTCTGGGGGGATCGGACACGTTGATGATCGGAAAGGTTCTGTGGGAGGAGTTCTTCTCGAACCGGGACTGGCCGGTGGCAAGTGCGGTGGCGATCATCCTGCTGTTGATCCTCGTGATCCCGATCGTGCTGTTCCAGCGCCATGAGACGCGCCAGCGGGAGCGGGGCGGATGAGGGGTCTTTCGGCGTTCAATATCGTGTCGCTGACCTTGGGCTTCGCATTTCTCTACATCCCGATGGTCATCCTTGTGGTCTACAGCTTCAATGAATCCAAACTGGTGACGGTCTGGGCCGGTTTCTCGACCAAGTGGTATGGCGAGGTCGTCCGGAACGAGGCGTTTCTGGATGCGGCCTGGGTCACCGTGCGGGTGGCGTTCTTCTCGGCCACGGTGGCGACCGTTCTGGGGACCATGGCGGCCTACGCGATGATGCGGCGGGGGGCGTTCGTGGGACGGACGCTGTTCAGTGGGATGATCTATGCGCCGCTGGTGATGCCCGAGGTGATTACCGGTCTGTCGCTCTTGTTGCTTTTCATCGCGATCGGGCTGGACCGGGGCGTGCTGACGATCGTGCTGGCGCATACAACTTTCGCGATGTGCTATGTTTCGGTCGTCGTGTCGTCGCGGCTGGTCAGTTTCGACCGGTCGCTGGAGGAGGCGGCACTGGATCTGGGCTGCACGCCGTTGCAGGCCTTCACCTCGGTCACGTTGCCGATCATTGCGCCCGCGGTGATTGCTGGATGGCTTCTGGCATTCACCCTGTCGCTGGACGATCTGGTGATCGCCAGTTTCACCGCAGGGCCGTCGGCGACGACCTTGCCGATCAAGATATTCTCGTCCGTCCGGTTGGGGGTCAGTCCCGAGATCAATGCCCTGTCCACGATCATCATCGGGATCGTGACAGTGGGGGTTCTCGTCGCGTCGGTTCTGTCGAAACGGCAGATCACGCGCAGGCAGCGCGAGGCGGTAGACGGCTGAGGTTACGCGCGCGCGTCGCTCTGCAAGGGGGCAGCCACAGTCGGGTCGGCAGATTTATGAACGACCGTTCATTTAATTGTTGACCACGCGCGGGGAACTTCGCACACTCTGTCGAAAATGTGGGAGGACATATGCCGGAGTTGACCTCGATACCGAGGCTTCTGGCACGCAACGCCGAAAAATTCGGGGCGCGTGCGGCCTATCGCGAAAAGGAATTCGGCATCTGGCAAAGCTGGACCTGGGCCGAGACCGCGGACGAGATCGAGGCGCTGGCGCTGGGCCTTCTGGATATCGGCCTCGAAGAGGGCGAGCATATCGCCATCATCGGCCGCAACCGTCCGCAATTCTATTGGGCCATGGTGGCCGCGCAGTCGGTGGGTGCGGTGCCGGTGCCGGTCTATCAGGACAGCGTCGCTGAAGAGATCGCCTATGTGCTGGACCATTGCGGTGCGCGCATGGCCATCGTCGAGGACCAGGAGCAGGTCGACAAGATCATCGAGATCAAGGATCGGCTGCCGGGGCTGAAGGATATCCTCTATGTCGACAAACGGGGGATGCGGAAATACGACCATTCCCACATGACGCCGTATTCCGAGGTGCAGGACATGGGGCGGGCCGCCAAGGGGCGGCACGAGGCCGAGTTGAACCGACGGCGCGATGCGGCGGATTATGACGACACGTGTGTCATGCTTTACACCTCGGGAACGACCGGGCGGCCGAAGGGCGTGGTGCTGTCGAACCGGAACATCATAGAGACGTCGAAAGCCTCGGCCGAGTTCGACAAGCTGACCGAAGCGGAGAGCATTCTGGCCTATCTGCCAATGGCTTGGGTGGGCGACTTCATCTTTTCGGTCGGGCAGGCGTACTGGTGCGGGTTCTGCACGAACTGCCCGGAATCGACCGCCACGATGTACGAGAACCTGCACGAGATCGGGCCGACCTATTTCTTTGCGCCGCCGCGCTATTTCGAGGAACGGATCACCATCCTGACGATCCGGATGGAAGATGCCAGCGCGTGGAAGCGCGGCATGTATGGCTACTTCATGAAGCACGCCGCCAAGGTCGGGCCGAAGATCCTCGACGGCGAGACGGTCGGGTTCATGGACCGGGTGAAGCACGCGGTTGGCAATGTTCTGGTGCTGCGCCCGCTGCGCAATCGCGCGGGCATGTCGAATGTGCGGGTGGCCTATACCGCGGGCGAGGCGATTGGGCCTGAGATCTTCGAGTTCTGGCGCTCGCTGGGGATCAACTTGAAGCAGCTCTATGGCCAGACCGAAGCCAGCGTCTTCATCACCCAGCAACCGGACAACGAAGTGCGCGCCGACACGGTGGGCGTGCCGTCACCGGGGGTCGAGTTGAAGATCGCGGAAAGCGGCGAGGTCTTCTATCGTTCGCCCGGCGTGTTCGTCGAGTATTACAAGAACGCGGAAAGCACGGCGGACACCAAGGATGCTGAAGGCTGGGTCGCTACGGGCGATGCCGGGTTCATCGAGGAAAGCTCGGGGCATTTGCGGATCATCGACCGCGCCAAGGATGTGGGGAAGCTGGCGTCAGGGGCTTTGTTCGCGCCGAAATATGTCGAGAACAAGCTGAAGTTCTTCCCGAACATTCTGGAAGCCGTGGTGCATGGCGCGGATCGCGACTATTGCACGGCCTTCATCAATATCGACCTGACGGCGGTGGGCAACTGGGCCGAGAGGAACAACATCGCCTATGGCTCGTATCAGGAACTGGCCGGGCATCCGGAGGTGCTGTCCACGGTGCAGGGCCATGTGGAAGAAGTGAACCGCTCACTTGCCACGGACGAGATGCTGTCCGGCTGCCAGATCCACCGGTTCCTTGTGCTGCACAAGGAACTGGATGCCGATGACGGGGAGCTGACCCGGACCCGCAAGGTGCGGCGCAAGATCATTGGCGAGAAGTTCCACGATCTGGTGACCGCGCTTTATGACGGGTCCGACAAGGTCTCGACCGAGACGGAAGTGACGTATGAGGACGGACGCAAAGGCTCGATCAAGGCGACTCTGGAAATTCGGGACGCCAAGACGGCCGAGGTGACCGCGAAGACGCTGGAGGCGGCGGAATGATCGGCCGCCGCTCGGCTTCGCCATCGCCCCGCCCGCCATCCCGTGGGGGCACTCGATGAAGCCGCTTCTCCTCGTTCTTGGCGCGGCCTTTATCGGCGGTGTGGCGCTTTACGGCAAAGGGCAGCGGTCGTTCTGGATATTTCAGGCGATCATGCTGCCCGTCTTCCTCTGGTTCTTTGGTGCGGACGTGATGTTCGGCAAAGGGGAGGAGACGACCAGCCTCTGGTTCCTGCCATTTGTCCTGATCTGGATCGTTGGCACCGCCGCTTTCGGCCTTTGGGCGCTCAAGCATATCTTCAGGAAAGAGCCGACATGAACGCGATGGCCGGGAACTATACCACCGCAGACGGGCGCCAGATCGGTGGCGTCATGATGGAGATGAAGAACATCACGCTGAAATTCGGCGGCGTCACCGCGATCAGCGACATTTCCTTTGATGTGCACGAGGGCGAAATCCGCGCGATCATCGGCCCGAACGGGGCTGGAAAATCGTCCATGCTCAACGTGATATCCGGGTTTTATCATCCGCAGGAAGGCGAGGTCTGGTTCCGTGGGTCAAAGCGGCCCGCGATGAAGCCCTACGAGGTTGCACGCCAAGGCGTGGCGCGGACGTTCCAGAACATTGCGCTGTTCGATGGCATGTCGACGCTGGACAACATCATGACCGGGCGGCTGACACATATGAAAAGCCCTATGTGGCGGCAGGCGCTTTGGTGGGGCAAGGCCGAGGCCGAGGAAGTGGCGAACCGGGAACAGGTCGAGAAGATCATCGACTTCCTCGAAATCCAGCACATCCGGAAAACCCCGGTGGGGCGTTTGCCCTATGGCTTGAAGAAGCGGGTGGAACTGGCGCGCGCGCTGGCCGCCGAGCCCAAGCTTCTGCTTCTGGATGAACCGATGGCCGGCATGAATGTCGAA
Organism: Silicimonas sp.; assembly: GCA_022826385.1. Taxonomy (GTDB): domain Bacteria; phylum Pseudomonadota; class Alphaproteobacteria; order Rhodobacterales; family Rhodobacteraceae; genus JAJDOD01. The sequence continues at coordinate 57,069 of JAJDUZ010000028.1, read as the reverse complement.
GAGAAAGAGGACATGAGCCGCTTCATCCTGGACGTGAACGATGAATTCGGCACCACGATCTGCCTGATCGAGCACGATATGGGCGTGGTCATGGACCTCTCCGACCGGGTCGTCGTGATGGATTACGGCCGCAAGATCGGGGACGGGACGCCGGACGAGGTGCGCGGCAATCAGGATGTGATCGACGCCTATCTGGGGGTGGAGCATTGAGCGCCTTTGACCCCAACTGCGTGGCCAGCGCCCGCGATACCGCCCCTTCAATCTCAATATGGCTGACCGCAGATCCAACAGGATACGTGTCAAATGCTGAATGACATCTTCATCGCCCCATTCGCGGATATGATCGCTGCCCCGGACTTCCTGTTGCAGGTGCTTTGGGAAGGGCTGGTCTCGGGCGTGCTTTATGCGCTGATCGCGCTGGGCTTTGTGTTGATCTTCCGGTCGAGCCGCATCTTCAACTTTGCTCAGGGGATCATGGTGGTGTTCGCCGCCCTGACGCTAGTCGGCCTCCACGCGATGGGCGTGCCGGCCTGGGTGTCGTTCGCGTTAACACTGGGGGTGATGTTCGCGCTGGCGTGGAGCATCGAGCGCGTTGTCCTGCGGCCTTTGGTGGGGCAGCCGGATATCCTTCTGTTCATGGCGACGATCGGGATCACGCTGTTCCTGATCGGGTTTGGCGAGATCATCTTCGGCGGCGAGACCAAGCAGATGATTACCTCGGAGCTTGGGATTCCAACCGGGTCGATCACGCTGGAGCCTTGGGGCGGTCTCTTGATCATGGAGGAAAAGGACATCACCATCGTCGTGATTTCGGGTCTTCTGGTGGCCGGGCTTCTGGCGTTTCTGGGCAAGACACGGATGGGCCGCGCGATCCGGGCGTTGGGCGACGACCACCAGGCCGCGATGTCAGTGGGCATCAGCCTGCAGACGATCTGGGTGCTGGTCTGGTTCATCGCCGGCATCATCGCGCTGATGACGGGCATTGCCTGGGGCGCGCGCGCCGGGGTCAGTTTTGCACTGGAAGTGATTGCTTACAAAGCGCTTCCGGTTTTGATGCTGGGCGGTTTGGAAAGCATCTCGGGCGCGATTATCGGTGGGCTGATGATCGGTATGCTGGAAAAGCTCTTCGAGATATACTGGGGTCAGCCGCTGCTGGGTGGGAATACCGAGACGTGGTTTGCCTTCGTACTGGCCCTGATCATCCTGTTGTTCCGGCCGCAGGGTCTCTTTGGTGAAAAGATCATCGAGCGGGTTTGATGAACGACTACACGCTCATATCGCTTTGCTGGATCGCACTGGGGCTGTCGGCTTTGGTGGGAATCGGCGCTGCGGCGATCGGGGCCGCCTATACCCCCGAGCATGGGGCAAAGTATCTTGGCGCAACGCTGGGGCCGGTGATCGGCGTGGCCGGGCTCTTGTTCCTGTTGCCGCGCACAAGCGGCGTCCTTTGGCTGATCGTTTTGTTTGCGACCGCCTGCACCGGATTGGCCTTGGTCGGCTTCTTCGGGCACCGGCTGGTGGTCGACAGCGGCGATGCGATGCTCTGGGTGCCGCCTTTGTTGCTGGGCCTCGGGCTCCTTGTGCTGGTCTTGCGCGGTGGCCCGCGCGGCGGATCGCGAGGTGACACATGAAGTCGGCGGCCCTTCAGATTTTTTGCTGGCTGGCCCTTGGGGTCACGGCGCTTGGGGCCTTCTTTGTCGCAAGCTCGGGCACCTTCTATAGCGCCGAGGAAGGGGACGTGCCCTACCTCTTCTTCGCGATGGCGCCGCCGATCATGATCGCCATTCTTCTGGTGCTCTTGCAACGGGTCCGGCAGGGGCCGGTGCAGTTCCTGACGATGATCGTCAGCGGGGCTGTCGGCGTCATCCTGACCGGGCTGATGATTTACAACCTTGTGATCAATCTGGCGGATTGGTTGCTTTACGTCCCGCCGCTTCTGCTGGGTGTCGGGCTTCTGGCATTGGCCTTCGAGCCTGCCATCAGGAGACGCACATGATCTATCGCACGGTTGGCCAATTCAAGACGAGCTACCGTCTGGACCAGGCGCTGTTCCCGGTCCGGCAGGACGCGGTCCTGCTGACCATCATTCTGGTTTTCGCCTGGATCATCTTTCCGCTGACCGCCAGCGAGTTCGCGTTCCAGACGCTGCTGATCCCCATTCTGATTTATGCGCTGGCCGCGATGGGGCTGAACATTCTGACCGGATATGCCGGGCAATTGTCGCTGGGAACGGGCGCGTTCATGGGGGTGGGGGCCTATGCCTGTTATAAGCTGATCACGATCTTCCCGTGGATGAACCCGATTGTCGCCATTCTGCTGTCGGGTGTCTTCAGCGCGATCATCGGCGTGATGTTCGGCATTCCCAGCCTGCGGATCAAGGGCTTCTATCTGGCGATTGCAACGCTGGCCGCGCAGTTCTTTCTGGTCTGGCTTTTCGAGAAATGGGCGTGGCTTTACAACTACAACGCCAGTGGAGCGATTCAGGTGCCGAACCTTGAAATGTTCGGTGTCTTCGTCTCGGGGCCGCAGGCGGCGTCGGTCACGCAATACTTCATCGTGCTGGCGATCGTCAGTCTTATGACAGTGCTTTGCATCAACCTGACCCGTGGCAATCAGGGGCGCATCTGGAAGGCCACGCGCGACATGGATATCGCGGCCGAGCTGATTGGCATCAACCTGATGAAGTCGAAACTGACGGCTTTCGCAGTGTCGAGCTATATCATCGGGGTCTCGGGCGCGCTCTTCGTCTTCATGTGGCGCGGCGCGGCCGAGCCGAACCTGTTCGACATTCCGCTGAGCTTCCGGATCCTTTTCATCGCGATCATTGGCGGGCTCGGCTCGATCATGGGGAACTATCTGGGCGCGATCCTGATCGTCGGTTTGCCGGTGGTTCTGAATATTGTGCCCGAAGCGCTTGGTCTGGATATCAAGTCGGCCACGGTTGAGCATCTGAACATCATGATCGTCGGCGCCTTGATCATCTTTTTCCTGATCATCGAACCGCACGGGCTGGCGGCCTTGTGGCGGCTCATCCGCGAGAAACTGATACTCTGGCCGTTCCCGCATTAGGGGCCGGTCGCAAGAACGACAACAACGCATAAGGGAGGACTACTTATGAAACACTGGAAAACACTCGCCGCAGCGGCGGTGGCCACGACGGTCGGGTCGGCCGTGCTGGCCGAAGGTTTGGTGACACCGAACCTCAGCTATCGGACCGGGCCGTTTGCCGCGACTGGCATTCCGCTGATGAACGGTCAGAAAGACTATATGGAGATGCTGAACGCCCGCGATGGCGGCATCGGCGGCATCAAGATCGACTTCACCGAATGCGAGACCGGCTATTCGACCGAGAAGGGCGTCGAATGCTATGAAAAGACCAAGGGCGAGGCCATCGTGACCCAGCCATGGTCGACCGGCATCACGCTGCAGGTCCTGCCGAAGACCAATGTTGACGAAATTCCGATCCTTGCCCCCGGCTATGGATTCTCGCCGATGGCCGACGGCAAGACCTTCCAGTGGGCGTTCAACGCGCCGTCTGGCTATTGGGACGGTGCGTCGATGATCGTGTCGTATCTGGACGGCAAAGATGGCGGGCTGTCGGGCAAGAAGGTTGCGTTCCTGCACCTCGATCACCCCTATGGCAAAGAGCCGATCCCTCTGTTTGAAAAGAAAGCCGCCGAGATGGGATTCGAGTTCCTGCCGATCCCGGTCGGTCTGAAGGAAATGCAGAACCAGTCGGCCCAGTGGCTGCAGGTGCGCCGCGAGCGTCCGGATTACGTGGTCATGTGGGGCTGGGGCGCGATGAATGCGGGCGCCATCACCGAGGCCGTGAAGACCAAGTTCCCGATGGAGAACTTCATCGGTGTCTGGTGGTCGGGTCACGACGCTGACCTCGCGCTCGTGGGCGATGCCGGCAAGGGCTACAAGTCGATCAGCTGGTCGTTCCCGAACCCGGATGCGGGTGTCATGGCGGACATCCAGAAGCATGTCGTCGACGCGGGCAAGTCACTGTCGAATGCGGACGAGATGTCGGGCGTCTTCTATGGCCGCGGCGTGGTCATGTCGATGATCCTGGCCGAAGGCATCGCAGCGGCTCAGGCCGAGTTCGGCACGGCCGAGATCAACGCCAGCCAGTTGCGTTGGGGGCTTGAGAACCTGAACATCACCGAAGCCCGTCTGGCCGAGCTTGGCATGGAAGGCATGGTGCCGGCATTCTCGACCTCGTGCGCCAACCACACCGGCAACTCGGGTGGCTGGATGCTGGAATGGGATGGCTCCAAGTTCGTGAAAGCGTCGGATCACCTGGTGCCGGACACCTCGGACTATGCCGCTCTGATCGCGGAAAAGGCAGCGGAATATGCAACCGCAAACGCGCCTTGGCCGATGAACGAGAGCTGTGACGCGCCAAGCTAAGATGCGTTGCACACGCATTCTCGGGGTCCCTGCCAAAAGGCGGGGACCCAACCGGAGGAGACCCCATGCTGGACAGCCAACCGACCAAGACCACGCTTCTCGAGGTCAACAATATCGAGGTGATCTATAATCACGTGATCCTTGTCCTGAAGGGGGTGAGCCTTGCAGTGCAGGAAGGCGGAATCACCGCGCTTCTGGGCGGCAATGGCGCTGGCAAGACGACGACCCTGAAAGCCATCTCGAACCTGCTGCATTCCGAGCGGGGCGAGGTGACCAAGGGCACGATCAGCTATCGTGGAGAGAAGGTGCAGGACCTTGATCCGGCGGCGCTGGTGAAGAAAGGCGTCATTCAGGTGATGGAAGGCCGTCACTGTTTCGAACACCTGACCGTGGAAGAGAACCTGTTGACGGGCGCCTATACCCGCAAGGACGGGGCGGCGGCGATCAACCGCGATCTCGAGATGGTCTATACCTATTTCCCGCGGCTCTCGGAACGCCGAAAGAGCCAGGCGGGCTATACCTCGGGCGGCGAGCAACAGATGTGCGCGATCGGACGCGCGCTGATGTCGAAGCCCGAGACGATCCTGCTGGACGAGCCGTCTATGGGCCTTGCGCCGCAGCTGGTCGAAGAGATTTTTGGCATCGTGAAAACGCTGAACGAGCAGGAGGGCGTCAGTTTCCTTCTGGCCGAACAGAACACCAATGTGGCGCTTCGTTTCGCGCATTATGGATACATTCTTGAATCCGGTCGCGTGGTGATGGACGGGCCGGCGGCCGAGCTGAAAGAGAACCCGGACGTGAAGGAATTCTACCTCGGCATGTCCGATGACGGGCGCAAGAGTTTCCGCGACGTGCGGTCCTATCGCCGGCGCAAGCGCTGGCTAAGTTGAAGGCCGAGACTGTACACAACCAAAGGTTGCAATTACACGTTAACAAAACGTAACCAATGGATGACACTGTCGCCGCCCTTGTGAACGGTTTTCCCTAACAGACTGAATTATTGTTGGTAAATTTCCGCCGATAGTAAGGAAATCGGGAAACAGTTCTCCCGTATCAGTTGTTTCCCCTTAACAATTCCAGACTTCCTGCTTAACGTCGGGGAACGTGTTGTGGTGGGGCATGTGTCGCGCAGATGTCCGGGGGTGGCTCCCCGGTCTTATGCTGCACGGCACATTCGTGTCACGGCCAGTGGTGTGGAGTGACTGATGTTAATGAATGTGATCGATCTTCGGGAAAAGCCGTACCGATGGAAGTCGGTGGTGGCGGTCATCGAAAGTGCCGCAAAGAACAATGCGGCCGAGGATGCGGACCCTGTCGACACCAGTTCGGGGGTCGAAATCGACTATGCCGAACGCGAAGACGTGACGGTGCGCGAAGCCGTCTTGTGGGCCGAGCAACTGCAAGGCAAGGTGACCCTGTACCTTTATGACAAGGACGGGGAATGGAAAGCACCTACGACCTCTTAGAGACCCGAACATCTGATGCCCGGGCCGCCGCGCTGGCCGAGGCCTTGCCGCGTCAGGTTGCACTGGCGCAGTCCTTGCCGGGCTATGCCGAGCGCCTTGGTGACGTCGATGCCGCGACCGTCAGAGATGCGGCTGCTCTGGCAGCGCTGCCGGTGTTGCGGAAGTCCGACTTGATGGGGCGGCAGGCCGAGGTGGCGCCGTTCGGCGGGTTGACCACGATGGGGGCGACGGGCTTCGATCGTCTGTTCCAGTCGCCGGGGCCGATCTATGAGCCGGGGCGGGTGACCAAGGACTGGTGGCGCCTGGGCCGTTTCCTGCATGCGGCGGGTGTTGGCGCGGGCGACGTGGTGCAGAACTGCTTTGGCTATCACCTGACGCCTGCGGGCCATATCTTTGAAAATGGCGCCGATGCGGTCGGCGCAGCGGTCATCCCGGCAGGCACCGGTCAGACCGAGTTGCAGGTTCAGGCCGCCCGCGCGCTTGGCGCGACGGCCTATGCCGGGACGCCGGACTACCTGAAGGTCATTCTCGAGAAAGCCGCCGAAATGGAGGTGTCGCTGGGCATCACCAAGGCCGTTGTCTCGGGCGGTGCGCTCTTCCCGTCGCTGCGTGATTGGTATGCGGACCAGGGCGTCGCTTGCCTGCAATGCTATGCCACGGCGGATCTGGGGCTGATTGCCTATGAGAGCCCGGCGATGGAAGGCATGATCGTCGACGAAGGCGTGCTGGTCGAGATCGTGACGCCGGGCACCGGTGATCCCGTGCCCGAGGGCGAGGTTGGCGAGGTCGTGGTGACCAGTTTCAATCCCGATTATCCGTTGATCCGCTTCGCGACCGGCGATCTCTCGGCGGTGCTGCCGGGCGAAAGCCCGTGCGGGCGGACCAACATGCGGATCAAGGGCTGGATGGGGCGCGCCGACCAGACGACCAAGATCAAGGGTATGTTCGTCCGGCCCGAGCAAGTGGCCGAGTTCGTCGCACGGCATGCGGGCGTCACCCGCGCCCGCGTCATTGCCACGCGAGAGGGCGAGACCGATGTGATGACGCTGCAGGTCGAAGGGCAGGGGCTGGATGCCGACGCTCTGGCCGGTGCGGCGCGCGACGTGTTCAAACTGGGCGCTTCGGTTGAGCTTTGTGAGGCCCTGCCGCGCGACGGCGTGGTGATCGAAGACCAGCGGCAATACGAGTGAGCGCGCAAGGCGCGCACATTTTCTGTTTAAGGGGGCGCTGCCCCCTGTCACCTTCGGTGACACCCCCGGGATATTTCAGGGCCGATGGAAACACCGGTTCCTTTGGTGATGCGACAAGGAGGCTTTGATGCCGCGCGTTCTGCTTTACGGGGACAGCAACACGTGCGGCATCGGGCCGATGCCGACGCTTGGGGCCGATGTCGTGCACGCGCCCGGTGTCCGCTGGGGCGATGTTCTGGCCCGGGCGCTTGGGGCGCGTTGGGAGGTGGTTATCGAGGGCTTGCCCGGTCGGACCACCGTGCATGACGATCCGATCGAAGGCGCCTATCGCAACGGGCTGACGGTTCTGCCGGCTATTCTGCACTCGCACCGTCCGATTGATGTCCTGGTGATCTGTCTTGGCACCAATGACCAGAAGGCGCGGTTCGGTCTTCAGGGGCAGGATGTGGCGCTTGGGGTGGCGCGATTGGCGCGCGAGGCGCTGGCCTCGGGCGTGGTCGCGAAAGTTCTGGTTGTGGCACCGCCGCCGGTGCGCGAATGCGGTGACTTTGCCGAGATGTTTGCGGGTGCCGAGACACGCTGTGCGGGTCTTGCGGCCCAGATGGCGCGGTTCGCGGCCGAGGAGGGGGCTGCATTTTTTGACGCGGGGTCGGTGATCGCCGTTGATCTGTCGGATGGCATCCATTGGTCGGCCGAAGCGCATGCCATCTTGGGCGAGGCTTTGGCGGATGTGGTAAAGGAACTGACGTAATGCAGGCAGCAATTATTGGCGGTGGCGTCATCGGCGGCGGCTGGGTGGCCCGGTTCCTGTTGAACGGATGGGACGTGTCCGTCTTCGACCCGGATCCGCAGGCCGAGCGCAAGATCGGCGAGGTGCTGGCCAATGCCCGGGCGGCGTTGCCGATGCTTTATGAGACTGAATTGCCGGCCGAGGGCACCTTGCGCTTCGTGGATCGTCTGGAAGACGCTGTTGCGGGGGCCTCCTATGTTCAGGAAAGCGTGCCCGAGCGTCTCTCCTTGAAGCACGACGTCTATCGCCAGATCGAGGCGGCGAACCCGGATGCTCTGATCTGCTCGTCGACCTCGGGCTTCAAGCCGTCGGAGCTGCGCGAAGGGTTGGCAGCGTCGACCCGGCTGGTGGTCGCGCATCCCTTCAACCCGGTTTACCTGCTGCCTCTGGTCGAGTTGGTGGGCGATGCCGATGCGATGGAGGCGGCCTCGGGCATCCTGACGGGGATTGGCATGTATCCCTTGAAGGTGCGGGCCGAGATCGATGCGCATATCGCCGACCGTTTGCTGGAAGCGGTCTGGCGCGAGGCGCTCTGGCTGGTGAATGACGGCATCGCCACCACCGAGGAGATCGACGAAGCGATCCGGATGGGCTTCGGGCTTCGCTGGGCGCAGATGGGCCTTTTCGAGACATATCGGATCGCGGGCGGCGAGGGCGGCATGGCGCATTTCGTGCGCCAGTTCGGCCCGGCGCTGGAATGGCCGTGGACCAAGCTGATGGATGTGCCGGAGCTGACCGAAGAATTGGTCACCAAAATCGGCGAGCAATCGGATGCGCAATCGGGCGCGCTGTCGATCCGCGACCTCGAGCGGCTGCGGGACCGGAACCTTGTGGCGATGTTGCGAGCTTTGAAGCGGGAAGGCAGCGCGGCAGGCGCCGTGATCTCGGACCACGAGGCAGCGTTGCCGGTGCCGGATATGTCGGGCGCGCCGATGGTGACCGTGGCCCGTGTGATCCCGTCGGACTGGACCGACTACAACGGGCATATGAACGAAAGCCGCTATGGTCAGATTTGGTCGGACGCCGCCGATGCGGTGATGGCGCATGTGGGTGCGGGCCCGGACTATGTGGGCGGGGGGCTGTCTTATTTCACTGTAGAGACCAAGACGCGGTTTCTGGCCGAGACCCATGCCGGCGAGCGCATTCGCTGCGTCAGCCGGGTGACGACGGGCGAAGGCAAGAAACTGGGGATATCGCACGAGATGCAGCGCGCGTCAGACGGTGCCGTGCTGGCCACCTGCGACCAGTTTCTTCTGCATGTCAGCCTTGAGACCCGGTCCTCGTGCCCGCCCAAGCCCGAGGTTCTGGCGCGGGTCGAGGCGCTGGCGGCAGCGCACCGGGCATGATTGAAGCGATCCTCTTCGACAAGGACGGCACGCTTTTCGACTTCGAAGCCACGTGGACGGCGCCGTTTCGCGCCTTCCTCGATGCCTTGGCGACCGAGGGGCAATATGCGGGGGCGGCGGCGGCGCTTGGCTTTGATCCAGTGTCGGGGCGCATTCTGCCGGGCAGCATTGCCGTGGCGGGAACCTCGGGCGAGATCGCACGGGCGCTGGCCACCGCGGTGGACCGGACCCCGGACGAAGTGCTGGCGGTCATGGACCGGGTTGGCAGCACGGCGCGGCAGGTTGAGGCGGTGCCTTTGCGCCCTTGCCTGACGGCGTTGCGCCGCGTTGGGCCGCTGGGATTGGTAACCAACGATTCCGAAGCGCCAGCGCGGGCGCATTTGCAGGACGCGGGCGTGATCGATCTTTTCGATTTTATTGCAGGTTTCGACAGCGGGTTTGGGGCGAAGCCCGGGCCGGGGCAACTTCTGGGCTTTGCCGAGGCTGTTGGCGTGGCGCCCGGCGCGACGGTGATGGTGGGTGACAGCCGGCACGACCTGATCGCGGCAGAGGCGGCGGGGATGGTTCCGGTGGCGGTCCTGACAGGCACGGCGGGCGAGGCCGAGCTGGCGCCGCTGGCCGAGGTCGTGTTGCCGGATATCGGGCATCTCGGGCGTTGGATCGAGGCGCGACGGTAGCGCGATTTGAGGCTCGGCCCCGTTCCCCGCGGTGACGTTCCCAGGACATTTGGAAACCGGCGAACGGGCGTCTTGCGCGAAAAGCGACAGAATGCGTCGCGAATGTTTCGGCGTTTTGGTTCGCCCCTGCCGAAACTTGGGGCAACCCAAGGGAGTGACAGACATGGCCGATGGAGCACGCAGGCGACGCGCCGGGGGACGGGCGGCAAATATCGACCGCCGAAGCCAGGAGCTGTTCAAGCAGATGCCGTGGCGGGTGCCGCAGAACACCGATCGGCCGACCGAACCTCTGGACGACGAGGGTGTCGCGCGCATCCATGACGCGGCGATGCGGGTGCTGGAAGAGATCGGGATCGAGTTCCTGAACGAGGAGGCCTGTGCGCTGTTCAAGCAAGCGGGCTGCACTGTCGACGGGACCAATGTGAAGATGGGACGCGACTGGGTGATGGAGATGGTGCGCAAGGCGCCCTCGCAATTCACCCTGTCTTCGCGGAACCCTGCGCGCGCCCTGACGATCGGGGGGGACAGCATGGTCTTCGGCAATGTCTCGTCACCGCCGAACTACTATGATCTGGAACTGGGCAAGAAGGTTCCCGGCACAAGGGCGCAGTGCCAGAACCTGCTGAAGCTGACCCAGCATTTCAACTGCATCCATTTCGCCGGGGGCTATCCGGTGGAGCCGGTCGATATTCACGCCAGTGTCCGGCATCTGGACGTGCTTTTCGACAAGCTGACGCTGACCGACAAGGTGATGCACGCCTATTCGCTGGGGAAAGAGCGGGTCGAGGACGTGATGGAGATGGTGAAGATCGCCTGCGGACTGGATGAAGACGCGTTCCGGGCGCAGCCTTACATGTACACCAACATCAATTCGACCTCACCCTTGAAGCATGACCAGCCGATGATCGACGGCTGTTTGCGCTGCGTGCGGCGCGGGCAGGCGGTCGTGGTGGCGCCGTTCACTCTGGCGGGCGCGATGGCGCCGGTGACGATGGCGGGGGCGGTTGTTCTGTCGATTGCCGAGGCGTTGTCGGCGATCGCGCTGTTCCAGTATGTCGCGCCGGGAGCGGCCTGCGTGATCGGGACGTTCACGTCGAATGTCGACATGAAGACCGGCGCGCCCGCGTTTGGCACGCCCGAATACATGCGCGCGACGCAGATGACCGGGCAGATGGCACGGTTCTATGGCCTGCCGATGCGGGCGAGTGGTGTGTGTGCGGCCAATGTGCCGGATGGGCAAGCGATGTGGGAGACGTCGAACAGTCTCTGGTCAGCGGTGCAGTCGGGCACCAACATGGTCTATCACGCGGCGGGCTGGCTGGAGGGCGGGTTGATTGCCTGCCCCGAGAAGTTCGTGATGGATTGCGAAGTGATCCAGATGATCCAGCGCTATTTCGAGCCCGAGATCGTAGGAACCGAACCGGACGACCTGGCCGTCGACGTGATCCGCGAGGTCGGGCCGAACGGGCATTACTTCGGCATCCAGCACACGCAGGATCGGTACGAAAGCGCGTTCTATGCGCCGTTTGTCAGCGACTGGTCGAACTTCGAGGCGTTCGAGGCCAAGGGCGGCATCTGGACCGCCGAGCGGGCGCATCACCGGTTCAAGGAGATCGTCGCGCATTTCGAAGCACCGCCGATGGATATTGCACGGCGCGAGGCGTTGGTGGACTTCGTGGAGCGCCGCAAGGCGGAAGGGGGCGCGCCGACGGACTTTTGACAGCAAGCCCTTGTTAACCATTTTTGCCAACGGTTTAAGCCACCGCCACCCGCCCTAATTTTTAGGTGAGAGTGCTGAAGATTCGGTGAATGTGGGCCGCATTCGAGACGGTTTTCTTGGGGTGCTTGAAGCGGGTTTGTTGCGGAACCGGACGCGGCTTCGTTGCAGCGTGGGCCGCGAGGTCCTGATGGAAATGGATGTGGTTTCGACCCGTCACGGAAGGCGGATTCCCGATGAAGCCGTTGGGTTCCTTGCGGCACTGGAGGTCAAATCCTGACGGGGCTGGCGGTTTGCCTGCGGCACGGGAGGCGAATTCCTGACGGAATCGGAAGCGGAAGCGGTTTCGGCTCGGCACAGTACATGACTTCCCGATCAAACCGTTGGGTTCACAGCGGCACCACGGAGGTGATTTCCCGACGGAGCCAGTGGGCGGCTAGCGGCAAGGAGCAGGTTTTCCAACAGAACCGGAAGCAGGTTGTCTGCGGCGCCGGAAGCGGGGTTCCGACAGAGCCAGAGTTTGCCTCACGACAGAACCGGCAGCGGGTACCCAATGAAACCGTGGTTTCCTTAAGGCCCAGGGAACTGGGTTGCCTGCGGCACCAGAAGCGGTCTCTTTGCTAACCTCCGGCCATCTTCCTCGCTGTAAAGGCATTCGACCCGCGCTTGCACCTGAAGTGTCATCCGCGCCCTTGAACCGGACGCCAAGTGCACCCCTCACATGCGCGGGCGGGACATCTGGCACCATCCGTCTTGCATGGGACGCAAGCCAGAGAGCCATGCGTGCGATGAACAGCCCCCATCAGCCGACAACCCGCCACGACATCTGCAACCCGCCCTTCGGTCTCAGCGAGAACCGGGCCATAGGCTCGGGCAGCGTCGTCATCGGCTCGGGCCGCAGGCGTTGCAGCAGGGTTGCGACCACAAGGCAGGCCTCCATCAATCCGAAATTCTGCCCAATGCAAACCCGTGGTCCGGCGCCAAAGGGCAGATAGGCGTAGGCCGGCCAGCTTGGCTCGGTCAAATGCCGTGCGGGGTCGAACCGGTCGGGGTCCGGAAAGAAGCGGGGGTCGCGCTGCGTGGTAAAGGGCACGATCTGAACAAGGTCACCGGGGCGGAGGGACACATCCAAAACGTCGACAGGTTCGTCGGCCTGCCGCAGGAACAGCGTATAGGCGGGGGGATAGAGCCTCAGCGTTTCATTCACCACGGCACGGAGGATGGGCAGCTTCGGAAGGTCCTCGGGCGTGGGCGGGTGGCCCGACAATTGAGTGTCCAGTTCGTCGGCCAATTGCGCCAGCCAGTCGGGTTCCGTGGCAAGGCAGGCGAACAGCCAGCTCAACAGCGCGCCCGAGGTTTCGTGACCGGCGATAAGCAGGCTCATCGTATCGTTCCGCACCTCTTCGGCATCGCCTGCGTGGTGCTCGATCAGCGAGGTCAGAAGGTCGTCATCGCCATCGCTGCGGGCCATCCGTTCGTGCACAAGACCACGAACCAGATCGTCCATCACTTGCATGGCCCAAAGCTTACGGCGCTTGGCAGGCAAAGGCAGGGCGTCGGGCAGGGTGAGGGGCGACGTGCTTTCGCGGAACGCGGTTTCCGAGAGGATCTGGATCGCGGTCTCAATTTCATCGCCATTGGCGCGTGGCTCGGCACCGAAGAAGGTGCGGGTGGCGATGTCCAGCGTCAGCCGGGCCATCGTGGCATCGGTGTCGAAGGTGACGCGCCCGTTCTCGGAGCGTTCGGTCAGGCGGTCGGCCAGCCGCCCGGCTTCCTTCACCGCCTCGCGCCCGTAGGCCGGTAGGCGCTTGGTCTGGAAGGCGGGCATCACCTTGCGGCGGCGGGTTCGCCAGCTGTCGCCCTCGGCCAGCAGCAGGCTGTCTCCGTTCCATTGGCGCACGACATCGGTCAGTTTGCGAAAGCGGATGAACGAGGCCCATTTCCGGGTCAAGAGCGCCTCGATATGATCGGGATGGAACAGCAGCCATGACCGATAGGGGCCAAGCCGCAGGCGCACGGTGTCGCCGTGACTGGCCTGCACCTCGCGATAGAAGCGCAACTGGTCGGTCTTGATCCGATAGAGGTGATCGACCCCCAGAAGTGCCGCCGAGGGCTGGGTTCCGGTCTGGCGTGGCGCGCTCATGCGGGGGCCGGGGCACTGGCGCGGCGGGCGCAGAGGCGCTGCAGCGGCACCGCGATCAAGAGGAGCGCTTGCCCGATCAGCGCGGTCGCAAAATTCACATGGGTCAGCGCCATCGCAAGGGCCGTCCAGCCTGCATAGCTGTGGCGGTTATGAGCGGGGGTGTAAGTTGCGGGGCCATGCGTCAGGGTCAGCCCGGAGGCGGCGGCGAAAACGCGGGTTGCCCAATGCCCGTGTGGCAGGGCAAGCGTGGCGGTCTCGGGCATCCACGGGCGCCAGCGTGGCCGCCATTCAGGGACGTTCGCCTTGTATTCGGGCCAGCCGTCGGGAAACCGCTTCAGAAGATCGTGCCGGTGGTGCCAGCGGACCATGCCCTGGACGAAGACCCACGCCATCGCCGCCGCCGCCATGATCCAGAGGTTTTGCAGGAACGCGCCAAGGATCAGCCAGGACAGCGCCGCAGAAAGCTGCATCGGGTTCGAGACATAGGCATAGATGCCCGACCGGACGAGCCGCTTGGTCGGGTCCAGCGGGATCGGCGTGCCGTCGCCTTCGAGGCAAAGCATCTGGTTGGCCGAGACCCCGATCAGGCAAGTCACCGCAAGCAGGGGCAGGGCCAGTGCATAGCTCCAGAGGGGGCGCTCGAACAGCGCCCAGTCGCCGCCCATCGCGGTCATGATCAGGCTGGGCAGCAGCGCGAACATCATCGTGCCGGTCATCACCGCCAGAAGGGCGCAGCGGGCGCCAAGATGGGTGTCCGCTTCGGTCCATTTGGCGAGATAAATCGCCGGAATATGCGCAAGGGCAAAGACGAAGACGACGCCCAGAAACCAACCCGGCCCGGCAAAGACCAGCGGCTCGAGCGACGAGAAGATCGTGCCATGCAGCCCGATGACGATGGGCAGGCAGATCAGGAGGGGCCTTGTGTTCGGAAAGGCAAAGGCCAGCCCCGGCCCGAACAGAACTGCCCCGCCCAGAAGGATATCGACCGGCATGCCGCGCAGCATCAACGCGTCCCAGCCATAGCGCCACCAGCCCATGTGAAGCGCCACCTGATGGGTGACGAAGATCATGCCGGCGCCATAGAGAAACGCGAAGAGGCCGCCGATCTGCGCGCGGCGGTTCAGGCCGCGCAGCCGGACCAGCGCCAGAACCAGCGCGATCGGGCCAAGGAAGAGCGCCCACCGGAGCGCCAGCATCAGCGGCTCGGGCAGGGTCAGCGCTATCATGCGACCACCATCCGTTTCAGGGGCTGGCGCAGGCTGGCGGGACAGCGGGTCTCGAAGAGTTCCACCACCAGGAAGACCACCGGGAAGCCAAGCGCGAGGTAGAGCGCGAAACCAGGGAACGCGAGGATCAGGATCAGCTGGATCATCGCGCCCAACTGCATCAGCACCCCTTCCTCCGAAACGATCCTGCGGCGGGTCGCCAGAAAGGCAAAGGCCAGCGCCGGGGTCAGGACCGCAAGGGGATAGGCAAGGAACAGGGTCTCGTCGCCCCGGACAAGGTCGCGCAGCGCCTCGATGCCGCGCAAACCGGTCAGCAAGGCGGCCAGTACGATCAGGCCCCAAAGCACGGGGGACCGGATCGCGAATGGCTGGCTTCTCGGTGTCTCGGACATGGTCATGGCAAGTGTTGTCCGCTGCCACGTTGCGCGCCATGCGGCAAAATCGCGGCGAAACCATGTGTGTGACCGAAATCCGACACGGATTTCGGTCCGATTTCTGCGTCAGAAATCGGTGCCCTTGGGAAAGGTTGCATCAAAGGCCCGGGCGCCTTCGGGGCTGAAGCGGATGGCCCGGCTCTCGGGCTGGCGTCTTGCCCAGCCCAGCGTTTCCATCCGGGTCAGAAGCGCGCGTCCAAGACTGCCCGAGAGATGGCTACGCCGCTCGCTCCAGTCGAGGCAGATGCGGCAAAGGGGGGCGCGTTTGGCTTCGAGCGCGCCAAGGTCTATTCCGAATTCCTCAATGAAACAGCGCCCTTCCGGCGAAAGGTTCAGGCCCGCGCCGTCAACCTGCAACCAGTCCCGCGCAACAAGGGCTGCATAGAGTTGCACACCACGGGCGCCCGCCAGATGGTTGTAACAGACCCGCGCCTCGCGCATGGCGGCATCTTTCGGCCCGGGTCGGACGCGTTTCAGCCCCTGCACCTCGGCCAAGCCCATCAGCGCTTCCAGCACCTGTGCCACGTCCTCGGACGCGAGCGTCACGTATTTGTGGCGCCCTTGCTTCCGGGCGGTCAGAAACCCGCCATCGATCAGCTTGGTCACATGCTGGCTGGTGGTCGGCAGGCTGACGCCGGCTTCCTCGGCCAGTTCCGACGTGGTTAGGGCCCGCCCCGCCATCAAAGCGGTCAGGATGTTGGCGCGCGCCGGGTCGCCGATCAGCGCGGCGAGGCGGGAGATGTCGGGGCCTTCTCGCATAGTTTGATCGTAGCCAAACCATTCGTGTCGCACAATCCGCTAGGGCTGGTGCATCAAGCTGAAGGAGACCCCATGTTGACCTGCATCATTCGCTACAAGATCGACCCGACCCAACACGACGCCTTTGCCGCCTATGCCCGGACCTGGGGCACCGCGATCCCGCGCAACGGCGCGGACCTTGTGGGCTATTTCGCGCCGCATGAGGGATCAAGCACGTTGGCCTATGGCATCTATCATATCGAGAGCCTTGCGGCTTACGAGGCCTATCGCGCGCGGCTGGCCGAGGATCCTTTGGGGCGCGAGAATTATGCCTTTGCCCAGCGGGAAAAGTTTCTGCTGGAGGAGGAACGGACGTTTCTGAGATGCGTGTCGCCTGACGGTCCGGGGCTGGTACCGCGGGCAGGGACGTCGTAAAGCCAAGCTCCACCTTCTTCCACCGGTTTGTCATGTCGTCTGCATCCGCCAAGGTCAGTTCGCCCGATATCCCGCCCAGTGCCTGGGCGATGGTTGCGACGTTGGGCGTGGTCTGGGGCGCGTCCTTCATGTTCATCGAACTGGCGCTGCGGGGGATGTCGCCGTTCTGGCTGGCGGCCTCGCGCATCCTGCTGGCGGGGCTGGTCACGACGCTGGTCTGGCAGGTGCGGGGCGGGAGGCTTTATACCGGCGAGCGGCGGGCCGGCTGGCCGTTGATGCTGGGCGTCGGTGCGGCCAGCACGGCGCTGCCCTTCATGGCGCTCAGTTGGGGGCAGCAATACGTGACAGCGGGCTTTGCCGGTGTCTGCATGGGCATGATGCCGCTTCTGGTGCTGCCGATGGCGCATTTCTTCGCGGATGAGCGCATGAGCGTCCGAAAGACCATTGGTCTGGCGGTGGGTTTCGTTGGCGTCTGCGTGCTGATCGGCCCGCAAGCCTTCCAATCCAGCGGCGCCAGTGGCGAGATGCTGGGGCGGCTCGCCTGTCTCGGGGCCGCGACCTGCTATGCGACGTCGTCGATCCTGACCCGGCGGATGCCGCCCGTTGACCCGGTGGGGCTTTCGGCGGTGACGCTTTGGATCGGGGGCGCGCTGGTCACCGGCGTGGCGATCGCGGTGGAAGGCTGGCCGCCGATCCCCACGGCTGGGGCGCTTTGGGTGATCGTAGTGCTGGGGCTGGTGCAGACGGCGATGGCGAACCTGCTGCGCATCATGGTGATCCAGAGCGCGGGCCCCACCTTTACCTCGTTGGTGAACTACCAGGTGCCGGTCTGGTCGGTGGTTTTCGGCATCGTGTTCCTGGGCGAAGCGGTTGAAGCCACGTTGTTTCTCGCACTTGGCTTGATCCTTGCGGGCGTTGCACTGTCGCAATGGGGGGCGCTCAGGCGACTTTTCGGCAAAGCATAAGGTTTAAGCTGCAAAAGCCGCTTGACCGGGAAAGCGGCCCTCGGTATCTGCTCCCGACGTGCTGAAACGCACGCCCGGTGGGCGACAGGCCGCAAGGTGTGGCAGGGGACTGTAACTCCCTCGAGGCGACTCACGCTTGGTTCGATTCCAAGGTCGCCCACCACCGTCGATCTTTTGCGAAGCGAAAGTCGACGCGCGACAGGCGTTGCGCTGCAGCGCCGAGAGCGGACCGTTCAGATTCAGGCAGAAAATGAAACGACGACAGGCGTGTCGCATCGCGACATGCCGAGCGTTTTCCAAGGACACTGACCGCCGAAGGTGGCCCCCTGTTCCCCCCGCGGGAAAGCTCGTGTATCGCGAGAGAAAGAACGGGCTTGTGGGGGAACATGCGCATGGGACTGAAACCAATTGGGCTGGTCGCGACGGCGGCACTCTTTGCGGCGCCGTTGATCTGGTTGCCCGGGATTGCCGCGGGGCGTGATCTGGGGGCTCTGTTCAGCCAGTATCTGGGCATGACCGCGTTGATTGCCATGGCAACCTCGCAGGTCATTGCCACCCGCTGGCCCGGGGTCGAGGGGGTTTTCGGTGCGCTGGACCAATCCTATCGGCTGCACAAATGGCTGGGGCTCTGGGCGCTGGCGGCGAGTTTTCTGCACGACACGATAGACGCCGATATGCGGGGGCTTGGTGCGGAAACCGCGTTGGTCGACGCGGCCGAAACGGCGGGCGAGATCAGTCTCTATGGTTTGTTGTTGTTGGTGGTGATCACCGTGGCGACGTTCATCCCCTATCACCTCTGGAAATGGACGCACCGTTTCATTGGCGTGTTCTTTGTCCTCTCGGCCTTTCATTACCTGTTTATCCTGAAGCCGTTTTCGAACGGCGATCCGTTGGGGCTTTATATGGGCGCGGTCTGCCTAATCGGGCTCATGGCCTATGCCTATACGTCGGCGCCGCGCGGGTGTCGTCCGTCGAAACCCTATCGCATCAGAAGCCTGACGCCCGAAGGGGATGCGCTGGCGGTGACGCTAGAGCCGGTGGGCAAGCCGCTCCGCCACCGGGCCGGACAGTTTGCCTTCATCAGCTTTCCCGAGCTTGGCCTGACCGAGCCGCATCCCTTCACCCTCAGCCAGGCCCCGGACGAGAGCGGGGCACTTAGGATGACGATTGCGCCGCTGGGCGACTATACCATCCGGCTGATGTCCCGGTTGGAGGAGGGGGCAGAGGCACGTATCGAAGGGCCGTTCGGGCATTTCGGGGCGGTCAAGGGGCCGCAGCTTTGGGTGGCGGCGGGGATCGGCATCACGCCCTTTGCCGCCATGGCAGGGGCGCTGCAAGCGGGCGACGGGCCAGTCACGCTGCTGTATTCGGTGCGCAAGCGTGCGACGGCGGCGCATTTGTCCGAGTTGGAGGCCAAGGCGGCTTCGGGGAAATTCCGCCTTGTGGTGCGGGAAACCGCGACCGAGGGGCGATTGACCGCGGACGACGTCCGGAAGCTTGCGGGTGATTTGTCTGGGCTTCACGTGATGTATTGCGGCCCCGCGGCCCTGCGCGACGCGCTTTGGGAGGGCTTGAAAGGGCATGGGCTTTCAGCGCGCCGGTTCCGCTATGAGTTGTTCGAGATCCGGACGGGCATCGGCTTGAAGCGCCTTCTGGCCTATCTGACCGAACGGCGGGGCGCAGTCAAAGCGCGTTAGAGCGTCCGACCTAAAACATGAATCACTTGTTCGCTGCCTCTCCCTTCGGTCGAACGCGAAAAGTGATGTTGGATGCCTCAGGTTAAAGGCCGGACGCTTTGAGCGGCGCGTGCTTCGCACGCATTCCATTCTTTGGTTGGGGGCTCTGCCCCCCGTCACCTTTGGTAACGCCCCCGGGATATTGTCAAACAGGCGAATGAAAAACGCGCGGCCTGATGAGAGACCGCGCGCTTTAAAAGGTATGTGACCCGGATCAGTTCTTGGCCTTGTCGACCATCTTGCCGTCCGAGATCCACGGCATCATGCCGCGAAGCTTCTCGCCGACTTCCTCGATCTGGTGCGCATCATTGATGCGGCGGGTCGATTTGAACATCGGCTGGCCAACCTGGTTTTCCGCCATGAAGTCGCGGACGAAGCGGCCGGTCTGAATGTCGGTCAGGATCTCTTTCATCGCCTTCTTGGTCTGCTCATAGGGCAGAACCCGCGGGCCCGAGACATACTCGCCGTATTCGGCGGTGTTCGAGATCGAGTAGTTCATGTTGGCGATGCCGCCTTCATAGATCAGGTCGACGATCAGCTTCACTTCGTGGAGGCATTCGAAATAGGCCATCTC
Organism: Silicimonas sp.; assembly: GCA_022826385.1. Classification (GTDB taxonomy): domain Bacteria; phylum Pseudomonadota; class Alphaproteobacteria; order Rhodobacterales; family Rhodobacteraceae; genus JAJDOD01. Next base: position 37,219 of record JAJDUZ010000028.1, on the reverse strand, counting down.
GGGGGCGTAGCCCGCCTCGACCAGCGTCTCGAAGCCCATGCGGATCAGTTCAACCAGACCACCGCAGAGAACGGCCTGTTCGCCGAAGAGGTCGGTTTCGCATTCTTCCTTGAAGTTGGTCTCGATGATGCCCGAGCGGCCGCCACCGATGGCCGAGCAATAGGAGAGGCCGATTTCCAGTGCTTTGCCCGAGGCGTCATTGTCGACCGCCACGAGGCAGGGCACGCCGCCGCCCTTGACGTATTCGCCGCGCACCGTGTGGCCGGGGCCCTTGGGCGCCATCATGATGACGTCGACACCGGCTTTAGGCTCGATCAGGCCAAAATGCACGTTCAGGCCGTGGGCGAAGGCAATCGCCGAGCCTTCCTTCAGGTGGTCGTGGACGTATTTCTTGTAGGTCTCGGCCTGCAATTCGTCCGGCATGGTGAACATCATCACGTCGCACCATGCAGCGGCTTCCGAAATGCCCATGACCGTCAGGCCTTCGCCTTCGGCTTTCTTGGCCGAGGGCGAGCCCTCGCGCAGCGCTACGGCAAGGTTCTTGGCGCCGCTGTCCCGCAGGTTCAGCGCGTGGGCGTGACCTTGGCTGCCATAGCCGAGGATCGCCACTTTCTTGTCCTTGATCAGGTTAATGTCGCAGTCGCGGTCATAGTAAACGCGCATCTCGTCCGTCCCTCTCGGTTCCGTGTGTTCTTCAAACTCACGCGCTTCTAGCGAAATGCGTGCGGGATGCAATGGGCCAGCGTGCAATGGACCTTGTTCGCTTGGCTTCATGGATGGCCATAAAATCGATTCGTTCGATGAATCGCATTTTATTGATGGGAAACTTCAATGAATTAGAAAATCTGATGATATATTAGGAGAACTGTAATTTTCGCTTGACGCTGATTTCTCCTTTTACGGGAAACTGTCCGAAAGGACTGACATATCTCAATGAAAACAGGCGTATATTCGATCTCGATCCAGATGTTGACGAGGGTTCGTCACCGAAATTCCCCAATTCGCCATAGCCTTGTTGCGGGGATGAACTGGAGTGACCAATGTACAAGACGACCCTGTTATGTATGAGCCTTGCTTTCGCGGGCACGGCGGCTTCTGCAAGTGACGCCGAGCTGGTGCCGGCAAGCACCTTTGCGGAAGACACCGGAGACGTGGTGCGGATCGAGTCTGCCGAGTACCTGCGGACCTATTCGCAAGAGGTCGCTGCTGCGGCCTGTTTCCTTTACAATGACATCGACCCTGTGTTCAGTCGCGATCTGCTGAAAGAAGCGCGCGACGGGTTTGACCTGCGCTGGAACGCGCTGATGAATGGTGACACCTCGCTGGGGATCATCGGCGGCGAAGCCCGTCGGAAGACGCAGGTGAAGCTGTCCGCCGTGGGCGAGGTCTGGCAGGAGATGGCAACCGCCGTGGACACGCTGATGGCCGACCCGTCGAACTCGGACGCTGTCGATCATATCAAGGCCAACAATCTGAAACTCTTCGACATGACCGACCTTCTGGTCACCCATGTCTCGGCACAGTATTCCGATCCGTCGATCATCATGCAGGTCGATGCGCTGAAGCTCGAGATCGTGGGCCGGCAGGCGATGATGACGCAGAAGATCGCGAAGGATGCCTGCAAGATCTTCACCGGGGATGACCGGCAGGTGCTGAAAGACAACCTGTCGCGGTCGATGGGGATCTATGAAGCCTCGCTCGATGCGTTGCTGAACGGCTTGCCCGAGCTTGGCATTCTGCCCGCGCCGACACCGGCGATTGCCTCGGCACTGGAAGCCATTCAGGTGGATTGGCGCGAGACCCGTCCGGTGCTGGACACGCTGGTCGCGGGTGAGATGATCGATCGCGACACGCAGGTTTTCCTGTTCAAGCACATGGTCGAGGAGATGGTGCGGCTTGAGGATCTGTCGCACTCCTATGTCGAGTTCTCGCGGTACAGCTACTGATCCACCGGCACGGCGCATCGGAGCCTCTGATGCGCCGTCCGCCCGTGGGGCGCTTTTCACACGTGCGACGCGGGGTTAGTCTGGGGGCACCCTTCGAAATGACGTTGCACCTGTCCCATGCCACGCAAGACCCTCAAGCCGGTGAAGGCGAAACTGGCTGACGATCATCCCTTCTTCGGGATTATCGAGGACGCTTATCGGGTGTTTGCCTATCGCAAGCCGACCGAGCTTGAGGTGTGTAAGGGCTGCTGCATGGAGCCCGAGATCGAAGCGGATTTCTTCACTCCGGACATTCGGGAGTTACCGCTGCACTATGTGCAGGACTGGTTCTTTGCGGCCTATGATCCGCCGGGCGTCAGCAAGGCGATCTGGGGCTATCTGCTGCCGCGTGTCCTGGAAGTGCTGGCAGCGGACGAGGAGGCCGCCTCGGTCGGGAAGGAAGTCGTGCTGAAGCGCTTTCCGACGGGTGTCGCAGACCATTGGAGCGCGGCCGAGTGGGATGTGCTGGACCGGTTCCAGCGGGCCTATCTGGCGCGCGAATTGCAGCGGGGCCGCGGCGAGCGGGTTCAGGGCTATTTGGACGACACTCTTTGCATGTTCGGGATTGCGGGCTGGCCGCTGGATGATTTGCTGGCGCAAGTGGCCGCGGCACCGAACGAGGTATTGGCGCGGCGGTTCTGGCAGGACTGGTGCGCGCATTGCGTTCCGGGCCGCGAAAGCATCTGGATCGATGCCTTCTGGGAAGGCGGCGGCAACAGTCAGGTTTTCGCCTTCTATACATCGCGCGCCCTTTGCGACCGGATCGAGGCTTTGGCGCTTGCCGACGGAACGCCCGAAGACCTTGTGCGTCAGGCCAGTGCCGTCGCGGACGTGATCCGGGCGAATGCGGACTGGGCGTGACAGTCTTACCTGTTGCCGCCGTGCGGGCTTCGCAGTAGCCAGAGGCATCAGAAACGAGGTGCCCCATGCCAGCTCTGCGCAATGACATTGACCCGGACGGGTTGCTTGAGTTTTCGGTCGTCTTCACGGACCGCTCGCTGAACCATATGAGCGCCGCCTTTCAGGAGGTGATGCGCGATATTTCGGGTCTTCTGCGCGAGGTCTATAACGCCGATGCCGTGGCCCTGGTGCCGGGGGGCGGGACTTATGCGATGGAGGCCGTTGCCCGCCAGTTTGCCGAGGACGAGACGGTGATGGTCCTTCGGAACGGCTATTTCTCGTACCGGTGGAGCCAGATTTTCGAAGCGACCGGATTGCCGGCAGACGAACATGTGATGATGGCCCGCCGGATCGGGAATGATCCGCAGGCCCCGTTTCAACCCGCCTCGCTGGTGGATGTCGTGGCCCGGATCGAGGCCGAGAAACCCGCGGTCGTCTTCGCGCCCCATGTCGAGACCTCGTCGGGGATGATCCTGCCCGACGACTATATCCGGACCGTGACCGAAGCGGTGCATGGCGTCGGCGGTCTGTTCGTGCTGGATTGCATCGCTTCGGGCTGCATCTGGGCCGACATGAAAGCGCTTGGCGTCGATGTGCTGATCTCGGCACCGCAAAAGGGCTGGTCGGCCTCGCCCTCGGCGGGACTGGTGATGATGTCCGAGCGCGCGCGCGATGTCGCCAAGGCGCGGCAATCGTCGAGCTTCGCGGTCGATCTGGGCAAGTGGCTGGCGATCATGGAAGCCTATGAGAACGGGGGCCACGCCTATCACGCAACCATGCCGACGGATGCGCTGCGCGGGTTCCGCGATGCAATGATGGAAACCAAGGCGCTTGGCTTCGATGCGATGAAAGCGGCGCAATGGGATCAGGGTCAGAAGATCCGGGCCGCCCTTGCCGCCAAGGGCTTCCGCTCGGTCGCCGCCGAAGGGTTCGAGGCGCCGGGCGTCGTCGTGGCCTTTACCGAAGATGCCGGGCTTCAGACCGGTCAGCCGTTTGCCGAGGTGGGGATGCAGGTTGCAGCCGGTGTGCCGCTGATGGTGGGCGAGGGCGACGACTATCGCAGTTTCCGGATCGGGCTTTTCGGCTTGGACAAGTTGCGCGACGTCGAGGCCAGCGTGGACCGGTTCAAGGCCGCACTGGATCAGGTGGCGGCGTGACGGCGGGCGTCGTTAAGTTTCGTTAATTTCGCGAGAATTTGTGCCACCGTCCTCCCACCCCTAGTATATCGGACGGTCGGTTAATGCTTCGTTGAGATGTTCGTGGCGGGGCGCGTTTTTCCCGACATTTCGGAAAAGTGCTCTAACCGCCCATCCCGGCGCGCATCACGCCGCGCCGCACCGCCGACACATCATGCACAAGTTTCAGGCCCAGCGACCGGGCCGCCTGTGCGGGCGGCAGATTGCTGCGGCAAAGCCGGTTGTAGAGATCAATGACCCGCGCCCGCGCCGCGACATCGCGGGCACGGCGCTTGGCATAGGCGTCAAGGAACCCGGGCGTGCCGAGAGCGTCCGGCTGGCTGGCCGCCTGATCCAGCAAGGCCCGGACATCGTGGAGCGAGGTGTTCAACCCCTGCGCCCCGATCGGCGGCATGACATGCGCGGCTTCGGCGATCAGAGCCACCCGCTCGGCCGTCAGCGCGGCGGCGGTCTGCGTGACCACGGGCCAGACGCGTCTTGGCGTGATCGGGGTCAGGGTGCCCAGCACCTCGCCCGCGCGACGCGTGGCGGCCTCTCCAAACGCACTATCCTCCATCGCGGCCAAGCGCACCGCTTCGGGTCCATCCTGCATCCAGACCACCGCCGAGGCCGGTTGGCCCTCGTGATCGGGCAGGGGGACCAGCACGAAAGCGCCGCCCTTGTGATAAAGCTCGGTCGAGACATTGCCGTGTGGCACCGGGTGGCGCACCGCAAAAGCCAGCGCCTTCTGCCCATAGCGGGTCGTCTCGACCCCAATCCCGGCGGCCTCGCGCAACGGCGACGCCCGCCCATCCGCCGCAATAGCCAATCGCGCGGTCAGGCGTGTACCATCCGTCAGCGTCACCAGTGCTTCGCGCTCGCGGGTCAGAAGCTTGGAGAAGCCGGTGCCAAGGCGCAGGTCCAGCCCCGGTGTTTCAGCCGCGGCCCCGGTCAGCACCTTGCGGGTCAGCCAGTTCGGCAGGTTCCAGCCAAAGGCCGGTTCATTCAGATCGGCGGCCTCGAAGGTACGCTCGGTTGCGATGTCGGGCAGGGTGTCGCCCATGTTGATGACGCGAAGCGCTTCCAGCGGCATGGCGGCGTCTTCCAGCCGTGACCAGAGCCCGGCCGCTTCCAGCAGGGCGCGGGCCGGTTGCAGGAACGCGGTCGAGCGCAGGTCAGACCCTTCGGACGCCACATCCGCCGGAGGCGGGGCCGGATCGGCCAGCACCACGCTGAACCCGGCGCGTGCCAGCGAGATGCCTGCGGTCAGACCAGCGATGCCGCCGCCTGAAATGAAGATATCGGTCGTGATCCGGCTCATGCGTGTGACATAGGCCTTGCCGGTCTTTGCGACCAGCGGCGCGTTGTCTCAGACCAGCCGTTCAAGGAAACCGGCCAGATCGTCAGTGTGGTGGTGGATATGGTCCGCCGGTTCAGCCTCCGGGGCGACATGCACCGTCGCCATGCCCATCTGGTGCGGGGCTGCCAGATTGCGGGCGACGTCTTCGAACATCGCGGCCTCGCCGGGGCGGAACCCGTCGCGGGCGATGATCGCCTGATAGGCCGCGGCCTCGGGCTTCGGGCGATAGGCCGCGTGTTCCACACCGTAAACGGCATCGAACAGCCCCGAGAGCCCGCGGGCCTCGATCACGTTTTCCGCATAAGGGGCCGTGCCATTGGTGTAAACGATGCGCCGGCCCGGCAGCGCGGCGAGCGCGTCGGCCAGCCTTGGGTCAGGCGACAGGACATCGAACGAGATGTCGTGGACGTCGACAAGGTAGGGCGTTGGATCAACATCATGCTCTTCCATCAGCCCGGCAAGCGTCGTGCCATAGGTGGCCCAATAGTGCTGCCGCAAGTGGTCGGCGCGGTCCCGGTCGACAGAAAGCGCCTGCATCACCCAGTCGGTCATGCGGACTTCGATCTGGTCGAACAGGCACATCTCGGGCGGATAAAGCGTGTTGTCGAGGTCGAAGACCCATGTCGTGACATGGCGGAAAGCGTCCTTGGGCATGGGGGTTCTCTAGCCGGTGGGGCGGGGGCTCGCAACGGCAGAGGGCAGAAGTGTTTGCCTTTGCGGGGTTTCGCCGACTAGTTTTGGCGCACGGAGGACTACGAAGACATGTCGGACACACGCGCCAGCCAGAAAGACGCCTATCAACTTATCCTGAATGCGATCGACAGCGGGGTCTATCGACCGGGCGACCGTCTGGTCGAAAGCGAACTGGCCGACCGGTTCGGAATGTCGCGCACGCCTATTCGCGAGGCGCTGCAGCGGCTGGAAACGCAGTCGCTTCTGGCGCGCGACGGGCGCTCGCTGGTGGTGGCATCGCTGGATCATAACCAGATGGCCGAGCTTTACGTGGTCCGGTCCGAGCTCGAGGCGCTTGCGGCGCGTCTCGCCGCGCGTCACGCAACCGCCGAGGAAGTGCGGCTGTTGCAGGCGATGGTCGAGGAGGATCGTGCGCTGGTCGAGGACCCGTCTGCCCTGTCGCGTACCAATCGGCGGTTTCACCGGCAGGTGCATCTGGCATCGCACAACCGTTACCTCGTGCAGCAGTTGGACCTTGTCTATCGCTCGATGGCGTTGATGGCGACGACGTCGCTTGCCGCCGAGGGGCGGAGCGCCGTTGCGGTGGATGAACACGCCGCCGTGGTCGACGCGATCGCGCGCGGCGATGGGGATGCGGCTTATGAGGGGCTGAAGACCCATATCAGCCGGGCGTTCGAGGCGCGTTTGCGGCAGGACGCCGAAGACGCTGCGGCGTCGGAGCCGTCCGACATCTGAGGGCACATTCGTCGTCAGGCCACGCGCCTTGACGGTTTGGCCTGATCGCGCCCATGAGCGGTCTTGTCCCAATAGAACGGGCGCACCAGCATCTCGGCAAACCCCTTCCACGACGCCACTGCCGCAAGTGGATAATAGAGATGCATCAGCGGCACCCACTTGACCAGCCAGCGGTGCCCGGGGCGCGAAACCGCCATGGCTGCCGTCAACAGGGTCAGAACCTCCGAGACAAAGAACACGGCGCCCAATGCGATGATCGCCGACCACGGCATGATCTCGGTCAGGGGGTGCGGTAGACCGAACAGGATCAGCCAGAACGACCAGAGCAGGGGCGCCAGCAGGAACTGGCTGAGGGTGCCAAGAAACAAGATCTGCACGCCGAGAAAGCGCAGCGGCCCCAACTCGCCCAGCAGTCTGAGCGGGTCGCGCATATGCACGGCCCATGTCATGGCATAGCCCTTGATCCAGCGGCTGCGCTGGCGCAGCCATGCGGGCAGGGTTGCGGTCGCCTCCTCCTCGGTCACCGAGGGCAGCATGGCACAGCGATAGCCCCGCCGGGCCAGCCGCAAACCAAGATCGGCATCCTCGGTCACGTTATGCGCATCCCAGCGGCCAAGGGTTTCCAGGGCACTCCGCCGGAAGAACACCGTCGTCCCGCCCAGGGGCAGCACGCAGCCAAGCCGCTCGAACCCCGGCAGGATGAGGCGAAACCAGACCGCATAATCGATGGCGAAGCAGCGGGTCAGCGGGTTCTTTGCGGCGTTATAGAAATCGAGCATCCCTTGCAGGCAAGCGACGTTCTGTGGAGCGCGGTCAAATGCCAGTGCGACTTTGCGCAATTGGTCGCGGGCCGGTGCATCCTCGGCGTCATAGATGCCGATGATCTCGCCGTTCACGAAGTCCATGGCAAAGTTCATGGCCCGCGGTTTGGTCCGCAGATGCCCGCGCGGCACGCGGACGATCCGCATCCAGCCCGGCAGGTTTGCGGCGCGCAATGCAACCTCGGTCGTGAGATCCCCCCATTCGAGGATCAGCGCAACCTCAAGCCGGTCGCGCGGATAGTCCAGCGCCGACAGCCGCTTGATCAGGCGCGCGGCGATGTCCCGTTCGCGATAGAGCGGCACCAGAAGCGAGATGCGGGGCAGTCGGTCGGGGCCGCGGGGCAAAGCCCTTGTGCTGCGCCAGGCGCGGCTGTGTTTTCGCGCCGCCAGAAGTGCTGCCGCCGAGGCGACCGTTCTGAACCCGGTGACAGCCACAAGTGTCAGAACGGCCCAACCGAACAGCGCCCATAGCATGCCGTTGGGGGCGAAAACGGCCATGGCCGCCAAGAGGGCAACCGTCAAAGCGAAGCCGACCATCAGGCGAGCGGTGGACCACGAGCGGCAACTTTCGGCATAAAGCGTGCGGGTCTCGGCCCGGCGCGCCAGATGGGCCTGCCGGATGTCGAGCAGTGCCTTCTCGATCACGTCTCGCGGTGCCAGCCGACAGACGACCGGCCCCAGCCGCGAGCGCAGATGCGGCTCGATTTTCTTGAAACTTCGAAGGCTGGCGGCGGCCACCGGCGTGACCGCTCCGGCGGATGTCAGAGGCAGAACGTGATTGCGCAAAGCTGTTTCGACACCAATCCGGTCAAGGCCACGCGCATCACCTGTCGGGTTGCTTGCCCCCCCGGCATCGCAGCGCTGTGCCGGGGTCAGGACCAGAGGCGGAGGACGGTGCAATGTCAGCATGAACGGAACCCGACCGGGAAAAGATCGCGCCTCCATCGCAGGACATGGTTAAGTCCGTCTTAAGCCGGGCGGCATTTTCCGAGGCGGAAAATGGTCCGGAAAACGTCACGTTTTCCGGCGCCAGACAACTGCTCTGTCCAAATTGAACTGGTCAGACGGGCGTTTTCTCGCGCGCAACCATGGCCGCTGCAAAGCGATCGAAGAGATACATGCTGTCGGTCGGGCCGGGGCTGGCTTCGGGGTGATACTGAACCGAGAAGACGGGTCGTTCGGTCATCCGGATCCCGCAATTCGAGCCATCGAACAACGATACATGTGTCTCGATCACGCCTGCAGGCAACGTCTGGCTGTCGACCGTGAAGCCGTGGTTCATCGACGTGATCTCGACCTTGCCGGTCTCGACATCCTTCACCGGATGGTTCGCGCCGTGGTGCCCGTGGTTCATCTTGACCGTCTTGGCGCCGAGCGCCAGCGCAAGCATCTGGTGGCCGAGGCAAATCCCGAAGATCGGCATGTCCGAGGCCTCCATCACGCCCTGGATCATCGGCACGGCATAGGCGCCGGTTGCCGCCGGATCGCCCGGACCGTTCGACAGGAACAGACCATCGGGGTTCAGCGCCAGCACGTCTTCGGCCGTTGCCGTCGCGGGCAGCACGGTGACGTCGCAGCCCACGCTGGCAAGGCAGCGCAGGATGTTCCGCTTGGCGCCATAGTCGATGGCGACGACCTTGTGGACCGGGTTGTCCTGCTTTGGATACCCGTCCGGCCACGCCCAACGCATTTCGTCCCAGCGATAGGATTGAGCGCAGGTCACGTCTTTGGCAAGATCCAGCCCGACCAGCCCCGGGAAGGCGCGGGCAGCGGCGACCAAGGCCTCGATATCGAAATTGCCGTCGGGGTCGTGCGCCAGAGCGACATGCGGCGCACCTTGCTGACGAATGGCACGGGTCAGGCGGCGGGTGTCGACGCCACCGATGCCCACACGGTCGCGGCGGGCGAGCCAGGCTGACAATGTTTCGGCGGCGCGCCAGTTTGACGGCTCGGTCGGGTCCCATTTGACGACAAGGCCCTCGGCGACCGGTTCGGCGGTCTCATCATCCTCGGGATTGACGCCGGTATTGCCGATATGGGGGAAGGTGAAGGTGACGATCTGGCCGGCATAGGAGGGGTCGGTCATGATCTCCTGATAGCCCGTCATGGCGGTGTTGAAGCAAAGCTCGGCGACCCGTTGGCCGGTCGATCCGAAGCCCTTGCCGTAAAACAGGGTGCCGTCTGCGAGCGCCAGGCAGGCGGTCGGTTTTGCTTTGGCCGTGGACATGACTGCCTCCTGTTTTTCGGTAAACGGCCTAGCGTGTAAGGGCTTCGCGCGGGCGCGTCAAGTCAGGTTAATAATTTGCCAATTCCATATTTTTCAATGGCTTAGGCATAACTCCGCTGGTTGCGGGGCTGCGAAGGCTCGGGTATTGTCGCGACTCTCGGGGATTTCGGGATGAGATGGACATGGAACTGAGAGAACGCATCGGCGAAGCGCTGAAAACGGCCATGCGCGAAAAGGACGCCGCACGGCTTTCGACGCTGCGCCTGATCAACGCCGCGATCAAGGATCGTGACATTGCCAAGCGCGGCGAGGGCGGCGACGGTGCGGACGAGGGCGTCGGTGGCGACGAAATCCTTCAGATCCTTGGGAAAATGGTCAAGCAACGCCACGAGTCTGCGCGCGCCTATGAAGAAGGCGGTCGGTTGGAGCTGGCCGAGCAGGAGCGCTCGGAAATCGGTGTGATCGAGGATTTCCTGCCAAAACAACTGGACGAGACCGAAACCGCCGCAGCCGTCGAGGCCGCGATTGCGGAAACCGGCGCCGCGTCGATCCGGGACATGGGCAAGGTGATGGGCGCGCTCAAGGCGAAATATACCGGGCAGATGGATTTCGGCACGGTTGGGCCAATGGTGAAATCCCGGCTGGGTTAGGTGGGGCGGCTGTCGACGCACAAGGTTGATGGTTGTGCGATGATTGCGTTGATCGCTGGCAGTCTTGATTGATGGCAGCGCGGTCGATGACAGGGCCGACACAAGACTGTCTGGCACGCCTCGGAAGACCAAACCAACTAATATATCAGTTTCGGCCACGGGATGAGGCGCAACCAAACTGATATATCAATTTCCAACTAATATATCAGTTGTGGGCAGCTGAGATGACGGGTGGGAACTGAAATATTAGTTTCCGAAGGTTCCCAGGCGACCGGCGGAAAAGATCAGCGGCGCGCCATCGCGGGCGGCGGCGGCGTCGACTTTGCCAAGAATGATCGTGTGATCGCCGGCGTCGTGGGCCGCGAAGCGTGTGCACTCGAACTGCGCGAGGCAGCCTTGAATGACCGGGGTGCCGTTTGGGCGTTGGTCGACCTCAAGCCCGGTGAAATCTAGGCCGTCCCGGGTGAATTGTTTGCAGACCTCTTGCTGGCTGGCGTCCAGCACGTGGATCGCGAAATGTTCGGCCGCGGCAAACGCCGCATGGCGCGACGACGATTTCGCGGGCGACCACAGAACCAAAGGCGGTTCCAGCGAGACGCTGGCGAAGCTGTTTGCCGTGATCCCCAAAGGCCCGCGGTCCGACTGGCAGGTGACAACCGTAACCCCGGTCGCGAACCGGCTGAGCGCCGAGCGAAAGTCGTGCAGCGTGTCGGGGCCGGGGGTGAAGCGGTTCATCATGTTCATCAGGCGACTTCGTGTCCAAGGGCGGCTGTATAAAGTTCGAACCATGTCTCGCGGTCCATCTTGACCTTCAGTGCGTCACTGAAGCCTGCGATCCGGTCGATCCGGTTGGTGCCCATGACCGGCAGAATGCCGACGGGATGCGCCAAAAGCCACGCGATGGCCACAGCGGCCTCGTCGACGCCGTTCTGCAACGCGATTTTTGAAACCGTGGCGCGTGGCTCGCCGTCTTGAAAGAGCGCTCCACCCCCCAAGGGCGACCACGCCATCGGGTGCAAGCCGCGTTCCTGCAAAAAGGCGATGTCGCCGTTGGTGAAGGCGTCATGCGCTTGCAGGCTGAGCTCGATCTGGTTGGTGGCCAGTGGTGTTTCCATGGCCGACTGCAGCAGCGTCCAGTCCCAGGGGCGAAAGTTCGAGACACCGACCGCACGGACCTTGCCCGAGGCCACGGCGTCGTCCAGCGCACGCCCGGTTTCGTGATGATCCATGAACGGATCGGGGCGGTGGATCAGCAGCAGGTCGATATGGTCGATCGCCATCTCGGAAAGTGATATATCAATCGACTTCGCGATATGCGCGGCCGACGTGTCGTAATGCTTCACGCGCGCACTGGCATATCGCCCGGCTGGCGCCACGATATCGCACTTCGTCACGACCTCGCATTTGTCCCGCAACCCAGGGTTCTCTTTGAAGCAGGCCCCCAGCAGGGCTTCGGCGGTGTATTCCCCATAGATGTCGGCCTGATCGATCGTGGTGATGCCCTGTTCAAGGCACGCGTCGATCTTGGCGCGGATATGCGCCGGCGAGGTGTCGGCATCATCGCCCACACGCCACATGCCATAGACGATACGGCTCAGCTCGACGCCGCCAGGGATTTGGACGCGATCCATCAGGCTCGTTCTCCTACGCCAAGAGGGGTTGCCGGTGTGCTTGTGGGCACGCGGCCATAAACATGGGGCAACGAACAGGTTTTCAAGTGCGGAAGAACCTTTTCGCCGAAGTGTTTGCATTCGTCGATATGCGGATAGCCCGAGAAGATGAACGCGCGAATGCCCATCTTCTGGTACTCTTCGATCTGGCTCAGCACCTGATCCGCCGATCCGACCAGCGCCGCGCCACAGCCCGAGCGTGCCCGACCGACACCGGTCCAGAGATGCGGCTCTACATACCCGAACTGGTCGGCCAATTCGCGGGCGCGGGCCTGATGGCTGACGCCCAGCGATGAACTGTCATGGGCACGGTCGCGGATCAGCTTGCCGTATTCGTCGTCCAGCTTCGAAACGATGTAGTCCGCGTATTCACGGGCCTCGGCCTCGGTGTCGCGGACGATCATGTGCACGCGCAACCCGTAGTCCAGCGTGCGATTGTATTTCTCGGCCACGGCATTCACGGCTTTCATACGCTCGGCCAGGTTTTCCTTCGGCTCGGGCCACATCAGGTAGACGTCGCAATGCTGGCCGCAGAGGTCGAGGGCGGCCGGGGAATAGCCGCCGAAGTAAAGCAGTGGGCCACCGTTTTGCTGATAGGGCCGGGCCGGGTTGGTCGTCAGCCCTTCGAAATCGTACACGTCGCCCTTGTAGGTGATTTCGTCCTGCGTCCATGCCTGTTTCAGGATTTCCACCACCTCGCGCGAACGCTGATAGCGGAAATTGCTCTCGGCCTTTTCGCCGGGGAAGTCCGACGAGATGATGTTCACCGTCAATCGGCCTTCCAGCATGTGATCCAGCGTTGCGATGGTGCGCGCCAGCATGATCGGTTGCATCTCGCCGCAGCGGACGGCGGCCAGCATGTTGATCTTCGAGGTCAGCGGCGCCATGCCCGCAACGAAGCTCAGCGTGTCCTGCCCGACCTGATAGGACGAGGGGCAGAGAATGTTGCGAAAGCCTTGCTTCTCGGCTTCCAGCAGGATGTCGCGGCAATGCGCGAAGCTGGAACGCAGATCGCCTTCAGGCACGCCAAGGAACTGGTAATCATCTGAACATAAAGCAGAAAACCAGCTTACTTCAGCGGCATCGAGGTCGGGAGAGGTGATGGGAACAACGGTCATGGACGGCCCTGCAAATGGGATCACTTTTCGCTTGCATAGCAGCCGAAAACGGATGCATCAATAGTAGATCAATTTGCGAGAGAGCGCTCTCTGATGTCTACTGAAGCCTATGCGCTTCCGAAATACGTGCAAGCCTCCGAGACGCTGATCCGCGATATCTCGGCGGGTCGGTTGCGCGATGGCGAGCGCTTGGCGCCCGAACGCGAGATGGCGGCGCGCATGGGGATCGCGGTGGGCACCTTGCGGAAGGCCCTGAGCGAGCTTGAAGAGAGGGGCTTGGTCGAGCGCATTCAAGGCTCGGGAAATTACGTGAGACATCGGCCGGAAGCGTCTGGCCTATATGCGTTTTTCCGCCTTGAACGTCTTGAAGGTGGGGGCCTGCCGACGGCGGACCTTCTGGATGTGCGGCGGATGGAAAAACCCTCGGACCTGCCGTGGTTTGGTCAATCGAACACGGCCTTTCGCATTCAGCGCCTGCGTCGCCTCTCGGCCTTGCCGGTCGCGCTGGAGGAAATCTGGCTCGACGGGGTCTGGGCCAGCGAGATCACGGCGAGGGATCTCAGTGAGTCGCTCTATCTGTTTTATCGCCGCAGCCTGAACCTCTGGATTGCGCAGGCCGAGGACCGGATCGGGATCGCCCCGGTGCCGGCTTGGGGTCGTAGTTTGGACGTCTTTCAAGGCGATACTGCCGGTTATGTCGAACGCTGGGGGCGGACGGAAGCCGGAGAGGTCGCGGAGTATTCCCGCACATGGTTCAACACCGATCGCGCACGTTACGTGTCGCGCATGACATGAGGAAGGTCAGTTCAGTGGTTAACTACGGTATTATCGGATGTGGCATGATGGGGCAGGAGCACCTGCGCAACATTGCCCTTCTGCCCGACGCGCGCGTGGCGGCGATTTTCGAGCCGAACCAGATCATGGCGAACACCGCCAAGTCGATCGCGCCCAACGCGCAGCTTTGCGGGTCGCTGGAAGAGTTGCTGGCGATCGAGGCGCTGGATTGCCTGCTGATCGCGTCGCCCAACCATTTGCACGTGGCCCAGTTCGACCAGATCGCGGGCAAACGGCATCTGCCTTTGCTGATCGAGAAGCCGCTTTTCACCCGGTCCGAGGATGTCGCCAAGCTGGCCGAGCTGGATGCCAGCTATATGGCGCCGATCTGGGTTGGGATGGAGTATCGGTACATGCCGCCGATCCAGACCTTCATCGACCAGATCGACAGCGCCTGCGGGCGCCCGACGATGCTGACCATCCGCGAACATCGCTTCCCGTTCCTTGAAAAAGTCGGGGACTGGAACCGGTTCAACCGCAACACTGGCGGTACGCTGGTCGAGAAATGCTGTCACTTCTTCGACCTGATGCGCTTCATCCTGAAGGACGAACCGGTGCGCGTGATGGCAAGTGCCGGACAGGACGTGAACCACCTGGACGAAGCCTATGACGGCGAGGTGCCTGACATCTGGGACGGTGCCTTCGTGATCGTCGATTTCGCGCGCGGGTCGCGGGCCATGCTAGAGCTTTGCATGTATGCCGAAGGCTCGACCTTTCAGGAAGAGATCACCTGTGTCGGCCCGTCGGGCAAGATCGAAGTCAAGGTGCCCGGCCCGGGCCGGTTCTGGCCGACGCATCTGGGCGAGCCTCCGGTGGCGCAGGTCATCGTGTCTCCCCGCAGCCCGAAAGGGCCGCAACAGGTCGAGATCCCGGTCGATCCGACCATTCAGGAGGCGGGCGACCATAATGGCTCGACCTTCTTCCAGCATGCGCGGTTCCTCGACGTGGTGAACGGGCAGGGCATGCCCGAGGTCACCTTGCGCGACGGCGCGCGGGCGGTCGAAATGGGGCTTGCGGCGCAGGAGTCGGCGGCACGCGGCACCGCGATCGACATGCCGCTGGACGCGTGGGTCGAACGCAGCCGCGAACAGACGGCCTGACGGTCACCGGAAAATGGGATTTTCCGGCGCAAATTCCGCGTCGGAATTTGCCCCCCGCAAGTCGTGAAATGACGCGATGCGCGGGGCCGGTGGTTCCAGCATGGCGCCAAGGAGGACGCCCGGCATGGCCACCGATCTGACCCAGGTTCTGAACCCCATCGAGACCGCGAACGGGCTGCCCAACGCGCATTATACCAGTGTCGAGATGTTCGAGGCCGAGCGCGGTCCGCTCTGGTTCCAGACATGGGCGGGGGTTTGCATCGAAGCAGAGTTGCCCGAGCCCGGTGACGCGAAACCGGTCGATTTCCTTGGCGTGCCGCTCTTTGCGATGCGTGGGAAGGACGGGCAGGTTCGGGTGTTCCAGAACGTCTGCCGCCATCGCGGCATGATCCTTGTCGACGCGCCCCGGCGGATCGAGGGCGCGATCCGCTGCCCCTATCATTCGTGGTGCTACAGCCACGAAGGCAAGCTTGTTGCGACCCCGCATGTGGGCGGCCCCGGCCAGAATGCGCATCCTGACATCGACCGCGACCAGCTTGGTCTGATCGAGGTGCGGAGCCATATCTGGATGGGCGTGGTTTTCGTCAATCTCTCGGGCGATGCGCCCGACTTTGCCGACGCGCACGCCAAACTGATCGACCGCTGGGCCGAGTTCGACGCGCCGCTTTACACCGATCTTGCCGACAGCCGCTTCACGCTCACCTGCGAGACCAATTGGAAGCTCGCGGTCGAGAACTATGCCGAAAGCTATCACCTGCCATGGGTGCACCCCGGCCTGAACACCTATTCCCGGCTGGAAGACCACTATCATATTGACGAGGCAGGCGCGTTTTCGGGGCAGGGCACGGACGTCTATCAGCAGATCACCGGCGAGGATGGCGCGACCTTCCCGGATTTCCCGGGCCTCTCGCCCAAGTGGGACAAGGCGGGCGAATACATCACCGTCACTCCCAATGTCATGCTGGGCGTGCAGCGCGACCATACGTTTGCGATCATCCTTGAACCTCAGGGTCCGACGCGCACAGTGGAACAGATCTACCTGTTTTACGCCGCGCCCGACACCGACCCTGCGCTCCGCCGAAAAAACGCCGAGTTGTGGGAGACCGTCTTCCGCGAAGACATCGGCGTGGTCGAAGGAATGCAGCGCGGGCGCAGCGCGCCGGGTTTCGATGGCGGGCGGTTCTCGCCTGCGATGGACGGCCCGACACTGGCCTTTCATCAATGGGTCGCCCGGCGCATGGCCGCCGGGACCGGGGCGTGAGCGATGAGCTGCGCGCCGCGATCGACGCCGGGGCGCTGCGCCGCGTCGTCGACCTTTACCTTGAGGGCGCCGCGGTGAGTGACGCGGCCGGAGACACCGACAACGCCGGGTTCCTGCGCACGCAGGCCTGGATTTATGCATTGGAAGCGGGTGACCCCCGCGCGGGCGACATCCGCGCACAACTGGTTGCCGACGGACGGGAGAGAGACGGATGAAAAGCCAGTACAGGGTGGTCGTCATCGGAGGCGGTGTGGTGGGCTGTTCGGTCCTCTATCACCTGACCAAGCTTGGCTGGTCTGATGTCTGCCTGATCGAGCGGTCCGAACTGACCTCGGGTTCGACCTGGCATGCGGCGGGTGGGTTTCACACGCTGAACGGCGACACCAATATGGCGGCGCTGCAGGGCTATACGATCGGGCTTTACAAGGAACTGGAAGAGCTGACCGGCATGTCCTGTGGCCTCCATCACGTTGGCGGCCTGACATTGGCGGACACGCCCGAGCGGTTTGACATGCTGAAAGCCGAACGGGCCAAGCACCGTTACATGGGGTTGGACACCGCGATCCTGACACCGGCCGAGATCGCCGAGATGGCCGAATTGGTGAACACCGACGGCATTCTCGGGGCGCTTTACGATCCGCTGGACGGGCATCTTGACCCGTCGGGGACGACGCACGCCTATGCCAAGGCGGCGCGGATGGGGGGGGCCGAGATTGTCACCCACAACCGGGTGCTGGAAACCAACCCGCATCCCGAGGGATGGGAAATCGTCACCGAGAAGGGCACGGTTCTGGCCGAGCATGTGGTGAATGCCGGGGGTCTCTGGGCCCGCGAGGTGGCGGCGCTGGCGGGGCTTTATCTGCCGCTGTTGCCGATGGCGCACCAGTATCTTGTGACCGAGGACATTCCCGAGATTGCCGACCGTGCGACCGAGTTCCCGCATGTCATCGATCCGGGTGGCGAAAGCTATCTGCGGCAGGAAGGCAAAGGGCTTTGCATCGGCTTCTATGAACAGCCCTGCGAGCCATGGTCGGTCGACGGCACGCCGTGGGAGTTCGGGCACGAGCTTCTGAACGACCATTTCGAGAAGATCGAGGACAGTGTCGCTTTTGCCTATCGCCGGTTCCCGGTGCTCGAGCGGTCGGGCGTCAAGCGGGTGATCCACGGGCCGTTCACCTTTGCGCCCGATGGCAATCCGCTGGTCGGGCCGGTGCCGGGGCTGCGCAACTATTGGTCGGCTTGTGCCGTGATGGCGGGCTTCAGCCAAGGCGGCGGGGTCGGACTGGCGCTGGCGCAATGGATGATCGAAGGCGAATGCGAGCGCGACCCGCGCGCGATGGATGTCGCCCGGTTCGGGCGCTGGACAACGCCGGGCTATACCGTGCCCAAGGTCATCGAGAACTATCAGAACCGCTTCTCGGTGTCGTATCCGAACGAGGAATTGCCAGCCGCGCGCCCGTTCCGCACCACGCCCATGTACGACATCTGGGACAGCATGGGGGCGGTCTTTGGGCAAGTCTATGGGCTTGAAGTCGTGAACTATTTCGCGCTGAACGGGGAAGAGAGATACGAGACACCCAGCTTCCGCCGGTCAAACGCGTGGGAGGCCACCAAGGCCGAGGTCTTCGCAGTGCGCGAAGGGGTCGGCATCAACGAGATCCACAATTTCAGCAAATTCCGTGTCACCGGTCCCAATGCCCGCGCGTGGCTGGACCGCGTGATGGCGGGGCGTATTCCGCCACCGGGCAAGCTGAGCCTGACGCCGATGCTGGCGCCCTCGGGCAAGCTGGTGGGCGACTTCACCGTGGCCTGCCTGTCTGACACAGAGTTCCGGTTGAACGCCAGTTACGGCAGTCAGGATTTTCACCTGCGCTGGTTCCAGGATCACCTGGAGGCCGGGGTCGAGATCGAGAACATGTCGGACCGCTATACCGGGTTTCAGATTGCCGGCCCGAAAGCGCGCGAGGTTCTGGCCAGCGTCACCCGCGGAGATGTCTCGAACGAGGCGTTTCCGTTTCTCGGGGTCCGTCGCCTGACCGTGGGCATGGCCGATTGCGTGGTGCAGCGGGTGAGCTACACCGGGGATCTGGGGTACGAGATTTACTGTGACCCGACCCAGCAGCGGCACCTTTGGCACACGCTTTGGGACGCGGGGCAGGCGTTTGGCATGCGGCCCTTCGGGATGCGGGCCATGATGTCGTTGCGGCTCGACCGGTTCTTTGGATCATGGCATCGCGAGTTCAGCCAGGACTACACCGCGGCGGAAACCGGGTTGGATCGCTTCATCTCGTTTTCGAAGAATGTCGATTTCATCGGGCGCGCGGCAGCCGAGGCCGAGCGGGCCAAGGGCCCGGCGCGGACCCTTTGTGCCTTCGAAGTCGACGTGGACGACGCCGATGTCGTGGCATGGGAACCGGTCTGGTTTGGCGAGGATGTCGTTGGATACTGCACCTCGGGTGGGTTTGCCCATTGGTCGGACAGGTCGATCGCTCTGGCATTGGTCGCCACCGATAGGCTGGCGTCGACCGAGCCCGTGACGATTGAAATTCTCGGCGAGCGGAAGGTTGCCCGCCGGTTGACCTCACCGCTCTTCGACCCAAGCGGGGGCCGCATGCGCGGGTAACGTGCCCGGTTGAGGCTCGGTAGGGCAGGCCGTTCACATACCTCGCCTGCGTGGCGTGTTCTTTCCGTGGTTACTGCGCGACCCAGCCGCGGACAGCATATGATGCACGGCAGCGATCGCGGTGTGACCCGCGATATCGGGCGGGGTCCGGTGGTCTTTCGGACCTTTATTTGGTTAATGGGCGTCGGTTTGGGCCGCGCTGTTCGACGGCAGGCGCAGGTCAGTCGTGTTGCATCATCGGTCGTGGTCTGGACGCCGACAAGATGGGTACCATGGCCTCGGGACCATGGTGTTTGGGTGCGGACGGCAACATCACGCGCCAGCCGAACCTTGCGGGTTCACGCCGCAAGCGCGCTTTGCTCTGACGATGAGTTTCACGCAACCCATCAAGTTCACGAGAGACACTGTCGGAGAAAATACATATAGGAGCGCCTTTCGCTTGTGAGCCATCCAGCCCAAGGTCAGAACAGCGAAAGGTCCCCCGCTTCCAAGCCGTCATCGTCCGAACTGTCTGAATCAATCAGCAAATCCTGCAGGCTTCGCAGCGTCAATGTTTTCCTCAACGTATTTAGATCTGTCGGGGTGCCGCAAATGCAGGCCGCGAGGACTGGAAGAAGTTTAGCGATGTCGAAATGGGCTTGCGTCAGCAAATCAACATGCTGCAACTCAAACATGTTGGGGGTTTCGCCGCTGGCATGCGTCACTGTCGAAAGCGCGTCCTGGAGCGCGACATCACTCTTATGAAATCCGGCCAACAAGTCGGCAAGATTTGTGAGAACGCCGGCAACTTCGTCGGGTCCGACCTGGTCAGGAAGCGCTGGACTGTCCATTCTTCATAGCTTTCCGACAATTGCTTCGATGGCGGATTTCAGATCGGCGGTCTGGAACGGTTTCGGCAGAAAATTGTTCATGCCGAGTTGTTTCCCCTTGTTGATGACAGCCGGGTCGGCGCGCCCTGTGATCAAAAGAAAGCCGGTCTTTTGCGTGGCGGGCGCGGACCGCAGGTAATGCAGAAGATGCAGTCCATCCATCTCCGGCATGTTGTAGTCCGATATCACCAGATGCACAGGGGATTGCTGCAGCGACGCCAGGGCCGTGCGCCCATCGGCGGCGGTCGCCACGTTCTGAATGCCGATCGCATCGAGGGCCTGCGTGATAAGCCCCCGGCTTGTCGACATGTCATCGACCACCATCACGCGCAACTTTTCCCGTAAAGACATTAGTTTGGACCCGCCTCTGTTGTTTTTCGATATGTGGTGACGCCGGCGGTTTCGAAGCCGCTGCCTTCAAGCGGATGCAAGCGCTCCGAGTGACCCAGCATCAGCACGCCACCAGGCTTCAGCAACGCGTGGAACCTGGGCCAAAGCCGGGCCTGAGTTTCATCGTTGAAATAGATGACGACGTTTCTGCAAAAGATTGCATCGAACAGACCCTGCATTGGCCAGGATGGACCGTTCAGATTCAGCATTTTGAATCGGACAAGCTGCTTCAAGGCAGGGCACACTTCGAAGTCATTTGTCGGCGTGCGCGTAAAGAACTTGCTGCGGTCTGCTGGCGATACGCCTTCGATTTCGGCTTCGGTGTAAATCCCCTTCGAGGCTTTCTCGAGGACGCTGCCATCAATGTCGGTCGCCAGAACGAGGATGTCTTTCTTGTCAGCGTCGGGAATCGACTTCAGGATCTCGATCGCCAAGGTGTAGGGCTCTTGTCCGTTTGAGCAGCCCGCAGACCAGAACCGGAGTTTCGACAAACCTCCACCGGCGAGGAAGAGCTCTCGAACACAATCGAAATGATGCTGTTCCCGATAAAAATTGGACACATTGGTTGTCAGCACAGAGATCAAGTTTTGGGTTTCTGATCGATCCGCATCAAGTGCCTTCAGGTAGTCACCGCAATTCTTCAATCCAAGAGCCCGTATCCTGCGCGCGACACGCGATTGGACAAGCGATTTCTTGGCTTCAGGGATGGCGAGTCCAGCTTCGCTCGCGGCAATCGCGACGATCTTGCGAAAATCCGCTTCGCCCAACGTTATTCCGATCTGCGGTTGCGTCATGCCGCGATCTCTTCTCCGGTTGGGAGAACCACTTCGAGGTCAAGCAGTCGAACCATGCGATCGTCAAGAATTGTCAGGGCTTTTACGAACGGCGCGTTGGAGGATGTCGCTACATCGGGAGGGGGCTGCAACTGGTCGCGGGTAAACGACAGAATGTCTGAGACCGCATCGACGCGGAGGCCCATAACGCGGGAGCCGACATCGACAACGATGATGACGTTGCGGTCCTCGGGTTCCGTTTCATCTAGGCCGAGACGCATGGCAAGGTCGACGACTGGCAATACCGTTCCCCTGAGGTTGATGACCCCGCGAACGAACCGTGGTGCGTGAGGCAGAGACGTGGTCTTGGTCCACCCGCGAATCTCGCGCACCGACATGATTTCGACCGAGTATTCGCTCTCGCCAATTCTGAAAGATAGGAACTCGGTTTGTTCATGCCCGTTCGTGTCCGCGGGGTTCG
The DNA here is from genome assembly GCA_022826385.1 of Silicimonas sp. Taxonomy (GTDB): domain Bacteria; phylum Pseudomonadota; class Alphaproteobacteria; order Rhodobacterales; family Rhodobacteraceae; genus JAJDOD01. Next base: position 15,554 of record JAJDUZ010000028.1, on the reverse strand, counting down.
GATCTCTTTCACTTATCTGCGTCATCTCAGGACGCCTCCTTTCGGGCCGTGTCGAATTTTACGCCTGAAGCGCTTTGTGCAATGTCGCTTGCATCCAGGATCAGTGCGATCTTGCCATCTCCGAGGATGGTAGCGGCCGCCACGCCGCGGACGCGGCCGTAACTTTCCTGCATGCCTTTTATGACGACCTGACGCTGGTCCTCGATCGTATCGACAAGCATTGCGACCAAAGCCCCCTCCTCGGGGGAGATCAGAAGCGCAATCGCTCCCTTTTCGATCGAAAGCGCATCGCGGTACCCAAGTTCTTTGCCCAAATCCAGGACCGGTACGAACTTCTCGCGGACGCAGAGCACCACCTGGTTGGGTCCAACCGGTCGGAGATCGCTTTCGGTCAAGGAAAGCGTTTCGACAATGGAGTTCAAAGGAACAACAAGCGTCTCTCCGGCAACGGTCACAACCATGCCATCAAGGACGGCCAGTGTCAGGGGCAGCGAGATGCTGAATTTCGTTCCGACACCGGGAGTGGACTCGATCGCAATTCGGCCGCCCAGGGACGTTATCTGTGTCTTGACGACGTCCATTCCGACCCCGCGTCCGGACAAGGCCGAAACCTCGTCGGCCGTCGAAAAGCCTGGCAGGAAAAGAAGCTGATCGATCTCGCCATCGGTGAGTGAAGCGTCTTCCGGCACCAATCCCTTCTTTCGCGCAATCGAATGGACTTTTTCCCGATTGATGCCGCCGCCGTCGTCTGAAACCTCAATCACCACGCGGCCAGACCTGTGCGCGGCGGCCAGCCTTATTTCGCCCTGTCTGGATTTTCCGTTCGCAATCCGCGTTTCCGTTGGTTCCAATCCGTGATCCACCGCATTGCGGATCATGTGCGTCAGCGGGTCCGCAAGACATTCGATCGCGGTCTTGTCGATCTCGGTGGTTTCGCCCTCGGTGACGAGGCGAACGGACTTGTCAACGGCCGCAGATGCTTCGCGCACGATGCGCGACATGCGTTGGAACAGCGATTTCACAGGCTGAGCGCGGATCATCATCACGCTTTCCTGGATGTTCCGCGTAAGCTGCATGAATTCGTCGAGGCCTGCCGCGACAGGTGAGTTTGGCGGAATGCTCTCCTCGGCGATGGATTGCGACAGCATGGCTTGGTTGATCACCAGTTCGCCGACAAGATTCACGAGCCGCTCAATCCGTTCGAGATCAACCCGCACCGTAGGTGACACTTTTGCGGTGGTCTTCGTGGCCGCAGGTGCTGCCGCCGCAGGTGCAGGGGCAGCCGCCGGGGCAGGTTTTGCAGGGGTAGACTCGGTCAGTTGGGTCGGCAGTTCTGGGGCCAGAGGAGCGGGCGGCTGGACTTCGCTGATTTCGGCGACTGGTTCTGGTGCGTCTTCGTTGGCCGTGTTGGCGGTTGCCTCGCTTTCGGGGGCTGACACATCAAGTTGGCATAGACCTGTTGCAAACTCGAAGATCTCATCGATGGCGGAGGGAGGAGATTCCGTTTCCACAGCAACCTGCCAGCCGAGACGCACACCCAGCTTGTCCAAGTCCGACAGGTTGTCGGGTGCCGTGAAGTTCAGCTTGATATCGCAGTGCCCAAGGTCTGCGAGGGAGCGCAGCAGGAAAAGCGGTTCGTTTCCACTTTCGTAGAGTTCCGGTTCCGGTTTGAAATTCACGATCAAGGCGCTGCCGGATGGCGTGGCCTCTTCGGTCGTCGCTTCCGGGGGCAACGGGTCGAGCGGTGGTAGATCAGGCAGGCCGTCTCCGCCGGACGGGGCGTCGTCCAGATCGTCAAAACTCAATGTCATCGGTTGGAAGTCGACCGCTTCCTCGGGCTCGCCTCCGGCCTCCTCGGCCCCGGCAAAAGCGGAGAGCTCCGTAATCAACGCATTCGAAGCCGCTGTGTCGCAGGGTTCGCCATCGCGCGAGCACCGAATGAGATCGGACAGCATATCGCCGCAGCGGAGGAACAATTGCACCAGCTCGTCGGAAATGGCGAGCTCGCCGGAGCGGCACGCGTCCATCACTGTTTCAAACTGGTGCGAAAACCCGACAAGGTCCTCAAGTCCGAATGCGCCGGCGCCACCTTTGATCGAATGCACCGCACGGAACGCGACATTGATCGTTTCGTTGTCGTGTTCACCGTCGGCCATGGTCTGAAGGGCGTCGATGAGGGCCTCGTGCAATTCTTCGCATTCGACGAAGAACGAGGCCATGATTTCCTGCATTGGGTCGGACACGTCGTTCTCCTAGCCGGTGACCATGCGAAGCGCGCGTACAAGCTTGTCTTGCGCGAAGGGTTTCACGATCCAGCCGGTCGCACCGGCATCGCGCGCGCGGGTCTTCAGATCGGCTGAACTTTCCGTTGTCAGCACGAGGATCGGGGTGGTTTTGGTGTCGTCACGTGCGCGTACGGCATCGATGAAACCAAAGCCGTCGAGGCGCGGCATGTTGATGTCGGTGATTATGACGTCCGGGGCGATGCCATCCAGCACCTCCAGCCCGTGTTCGCCGTCCTCTGCAAGTTCGACATCAAAGCCCTCCGACGTCAGCGCAAGAGTAATCATGTCGCGCATGGTTCTGCTGTCGTCGACAGCAAGGACAGAAATGTTCATGACGCGTACTCCAAAAGCGTGTCGGGGGTCAGACCAAACCGTCCGAGGTCGTCTGTCATTTGCGGAGAGGTGTTTTCGATCGAGATGGTGTGCCCGGCCTTGGGCCAGAGGACCCCGGCAGACATCAGGAGTTCGAGACACAGGGCCCCTACCATTTCGACGGCAGACGCGTCGAGTACGACGTCATCGTCCTTCGCCGCCACCAGAGCCTTACGCAAATCGGCCGACGCGGCCGTGTCCAGTTTTGGAGCGAGCGCCACCTGTGTCACCATTCCTGCACCTCGAAGCTTGGCATTCGTCCGACAGGCAAGCGCCGGACGTCTTGGTGCTTAAGGGCGGGCCGTTAAGATGGCGTTACTTGCAGCGGCCTTAACCGGCCGTTCGGCGCATCAGACCATGCAGGTGCGACGCAAGCCCCGAGAGGGCTGCGAAGTCGTCTTCGACGATGTCGACGTGGAAATTGTTCATGAAACCGGCAAAGCGGCCTTTGTCGCGAAACGCGGATGTGAAGCCATATTCGTCGAAATAGGGCTGCATGGCACGGGATACACCGCCAATCAGGGACACGCCGCCGAATGGCAGGTGGATCAGCGACAGGTTTCCGGCGACCGTTCCAAGGATGCGGACAAACCAGCGCACCGCATCGCGGGCGGTCGGATCGCTGTCGAGCGAGCCCATGATTTCGGCGGCGCGGTGTTCGACATGGTCGCCCGATTCGCTTCGAAGCCAAGCGTAGATATGTTCAAGCCCGCGCCCCGACAGCACATCTTCGACGGCAGGAAAGCCGTGACTGGTCTCGACGAACTTGCACAGGCGCAATTCATCCTCGGTCCGAAGCGGCATGTTGGCGTGCCCGGCCTCGGAAGGGGGCACGATTCGACCGCCCGGCGTGTCATAGACAACGGCCGCGTTGAAGCCTGTGCCCACACCGATCACCAGGCGGGTGCCATTGGCCACTTGCGGCCCGTCGATGACGGTCTTCAGGTTGGTGGCGTCGATCTTGCCCATGGCATGACCTTGCGCCTGCAGGTCGTTCAGAACGTCCACGGTTTCGGCCCGCGTCACCTGCGCCAGCATCTCGGGGTCGGCGGACCAGTCGAGGTTGGTCAGCGTGCCGCGCCCGTCGCGCACCGGGCCCGCGATGGCTACGGCAGCCCCCGCGCAGTCGACCGGTTCGGCCTCCAGATAAGCGCTGAGCACACCTGCAAGACCAGCGAAGTCCTTGTTCGAAAATTTCCGAACGGTCTCCATCAGCAGGACGCCGTCCTTGGCCAGCGCCACGCGTGTGTTGGTGCCGCCGACATCGGCGACAAGAGACAGGGTATCAGGCGGATATTGCGTCATCGGTTACTTCCGAAAGGCTTCGGCGAGGGCGTGATAAGAGGTTTTCGGCACCCGCTTCAAGCTCTCAAAGTCGATATGGACGGCTCCGAAGCGTTTTTCATAGCCGAAGGCCCACTCATAGTTGTCAAGAAGCGACCAGAGGTAGTAACCGCGCACGGGCGCTCCGCCAGCGATCGCGGCGTGGACGGCGTTCAGGTGATCCGACACGAAGGCAACCCGGTCACTGTCCTCGACCCTTCCGTCGGCGTTCATCACGTCATTGGCCGCCATGCCGTTCTCGGTCACGTAAATCGGCAGATCGCCGGTAAATTCGGTGTGGGTGCGCATCAGGAAGTCGTGCAGTCCCTGCGGATAGGTTTCCCACCCGATCGAGTTCTTCGGCAGGTCGCCGGTGGTTTGCTGGTAATGCGGCCATGGGCCATCCGACGGCGAGACCAGCGTGCGGGTGTAGTAGTTGAGACCACACCAGTCGACCGGGGTCGTGATGGTTGCGAAGTCGTCTTGCCAGCGGTCGGGCAGGTGGGGGCCAAGGCCTTCTAGCACAAGCTCGGGGTACTCACCCTTGAACATGCCGCCAAGGAAGAACCGGTTATAGATCGCGTCATAGCGCGCCGCGGCGGCCCGGCAGTCATCCGTGTCCTCAGCCGGGGAGGCCCATTCAAGATTGCAAACCGCGCCAAGGTTGGACATGCCCGCCGCCCGCATCGCCTGCGTCGCCGTGCCGTGTGCCAGCAGAATGTGGTGCATCGCCCGGGCCGTGGCGCGGATGTCGCGCAAGCCAGGCGCGTGGGCGCCGACGAAATGGCTGAGCCAGCCGACGCACCACGGTTCGTTGATCGGGGCTGCGGACCAGATACGGTCGCCCAGACGCTCGGCAATCACGTTTGTATAGTCGGCAAACCACTGCGCGATATCGCGGTTCCGCCAGCCCCCCAGATCCGCAAGCGCCGAGGGCAGTTCCCAATGATAAAGCGTCAGGGCCGGTTTGATGCCCCGCGCCAGAAGCCCGTCGACCAGCCGGTCATAGAAGTCCAGCCCGTCTTCGTTCACCGCGCCGCGTCCTTCGGGCATGACCCGCGCCCAGGATGTTGAGAAGCGATAGACGTCGGCATTCAACCCGGCGACCAGGTCAAGGTCTTCTTCCCACCGGCTATAGTGATCGCAGGCCAGCGCCCCGTCCTCGGCCCGGACGACGTTGCCGGGTGTTGCGGCGAAGTTGTCCCAATGGGTGGGACCGGCGCCGCCCTTGGCGTGCCCCTCGATCTGATAGCTTGAGGTTGCGGCCCCGAAGAGGAACCCTTCGGGGAAGTCAGCGCGGGTGAGCATGGATTATCCTTCGTTCAGCAGTCTGCGAACCGCCGGGGCAGGGCCGGTGGATTGGCCGACCATCAATTCGGCCTCAAGCAGGATGTTCTGCGGTGCGCCCGCACCGCGGGTGATGGCGCTCAGCAGCATTTCGGCGGTGATCCGTCCGGCCTCGCGCACCGACGAACGGGTTGCGGTATAGGTCGGCACATCTCCGTCATTGCGGAAATAGCTGAGATCGTCGTCATGGATGACGACCGAAATGTCTTCGGCCAGTTTCAGGCCCGCATCGACAAGCGCGCGACGGACGCCAAGTGCGGGGATGATCGATGACACGATAACCGCAGTCGGCGGCGCGGGCAGGGCCAGCAATTCCTGCATCCGCTGATAGCCATAGGTCTCGGTCATTTCGGCATGGCTGATGAGATCGGCTTCAGGGGCCAGGTCACGCGCCGCCAGCGCCTCGCGGAAGCCGGCGAAGCGGCGGGCGGCGAAGTCCATGTCGGCCAGACCGTTCAGAAGCGCGATCCGGCGATGGCCGAGATCAAGCAGCAGCGCCGTGGCGCGCTCGAAGGCGCGGCGGTTGTTGACATCGACCCAGTTGTAGCCCGCGTTGACCTCGCTGGAGCGACCATGGACGACGAAGGGCAGGCCAAGTTCGGTCAGAAGGGCGATTCTGGGATCGTTGACCTTGGGGCCGTGAATGACCACGCCATCGACCGCACCGCGTGTTGCCAGATCGCGATAAGTTTCTTCCTCGTCCTCGTCGCGCACGACCGACAACAACAGGTCATATCCTTCCTCGGCATAGCGCTTGCCGGCGCCGGTGATGAAGTCGGCGAACACCGGGTTCACCATCTCGTGCTCTTTCGACATAGGCAGCAGGTGCCCGATCGACATTGCGCGGCCTGTCGCCAGGCGCTTGGCGCGCGCATTGGGTGAGTAATTGTGCTGTTTCGCGGCTTCCTCGACCCGTTTGCGGGTGCGTTCACTGACCTCGGGATAGCCGTTCAGCGCCCGGCTGACGGTGGTCGGGGACAAGCCAAGATGATCCGACAGTTCCTTGAGGTTCATTTCCAAAGCGCTTTCAATTTCCCGGCTGACCTTATGCAAGCTTTCAAGCGGGGTCAAAGAGTTTACGCGCGTTAAATGTCAATGATTACTGATTGACAAGCGGAGTGCCTTCGGCGACTGTGACGCATCCAAAGCGCTTTGGGTGGGAACGATTCCGAAAGCGCAGAGATGGAAACCTTGGGAGGATCTCCAGAATGAAATCGCAACTTTTCGCAGGCGCGGCCGTCCTTGCCTTGTCTGCCAGTGGCGCGCTTGCGGGCGGCCATCTTCCGTTCAACCCCGGTGAAGGGGCCTTCAGCTGGGACAGCTATACGGCATGGGCTGAAAGCGCACCGGATCTATCGGGCCAGCAGGTTACCGTTTCGGGTCCGTGGCTGACGCCGGAAGATGATGTCTTCCGTTCGGTTCTGGCGTATTTCGCCGACGCGACCGGCGCCGAAGTGATCTATACCGGCTCGGACAGCTTCGAGCAGCAGATCGTGATCGACGCCGAAGCCGGTTCGGCTCCGAACGTCGCCGTCTTCCCGCAGCCGGGTCTTGCAGCCGATATGGCTGCGCGTGGCCTGCTTTATCCGCTGCCCGATGGCATGGATGAGTTCGTGGCTGCGAACTATGGCGCTGGCCAGTCGTGGGTCGACCTCGGCACCTATGCCGACAAGGACGGCAACGATCAGCACTATGGCTTCTTCTACAACGTCAACGTGAAGTCGCTTGTCTGGTATGTGCCTGAGAACTTCGAGGATGCTGGCTACGAAGTGCCGGAAACCATGGAAGAGCTGAAGGCGCTGACCGAACAGATCGTCGCCGATGGTGAAGTGCCGTGGTGCATCGGTCTGGGCTCGGGCGCTGCCACCGGCTGGCCGGCAACTGACTGGGTCGAAGACATGATGCTGCGCACCGTGTCGGCAGAAGATTATGACGCATGGACCACCAACGACCTGCCGTTCAACGATCCGAAGGTCATCGCGGCCATCGAGGAATTCGGCTGGTTTGCCCGTGACGACGCCAAAGTCGCCGGTGGCGCCGGGGCCGTGGCCTCGACCGACTTCCGCGACAGCCCGAACGGCATGTTTGCCTCGCCTCCGGGCTGCTACATGCACCGTCAGGCTTCGTTCGTCCCGGCCTTCTTCCCGGAAGACACCGAGTTCGGCGAAGACGTGGATTTCTTCTATTTCCCGTCCTTCGCGGAAAAAGACCTGGGCAACCCGGTTCTGGGCGGTGGCACGCTGATGGCGATCACCGATCCGTCGGATGGCACCAACGCGCTGATGGAGTTCCTACAGTTGCCGCTGGCGCATGAAGTCTTCGGCGCACAGTCGGGCTTCCTGACGCCGCTGAAGTCGGTGAACCCGGAAACCTATCTGAACGACGCGCTGCGCGGTCAGGCGGAAATCCTCGTCAACGCGACGACCTTCCGCTTTGACGGTTCGGACCTGATGCCGGGCGGCGTTGGCGCCGGCACGTTCTGGACCGGCATGGTCGACTATACCGGCGGCAAGTCCGCAACGGATGTCGCCAACGAGATCCAGTCCAGCTGGGACGCGCTCAAGTAAGCGTTGCAAGATTGGACGCCCCGACCTGTTTCGGGGCGTCCGCTTCGGGCGCGAAGGCGGCCCAAATACCGAATGCCTGTAATTTAAGAGTGCGTGTCAATTAGCTGATTTCGCAAGCACAAACCTGCATCGCGAAACGGGAGGGAACAGCATGGATGCCGCGTTACTTGGCCTCATGACCGTCGTCATCGGCGTTGGGGGGTGCCTGGGATATTTCTATTTCTCGAACCTCTTCCTGGATAAGGTTCTGTTCCCGGCGACCGGCCCGAATGCCGGGCGGAATATCAACCGCGCCAATCAGATCCGGCCATGGCTGTTCGTCTTCCCGGCCATGTTCGCGCTTGCGCTCTACCTTGGCTATCCCGTCTTCGAGACGCTGCGGCTGTCGCTGACCGACCGCGATCAGGGCGGCGCTTTCGTCGGGTTTGCGAATTACAACCAGATGTTTGCCGAGGCGAAGTTCTGGGAAGCGATGCGCAACAACATGCTCTGGCTGATTGTGGTGCCCGCGGCCTCGACCGCGTTCGGGTTGCTCGTCGCGCAGCTGACCGACCGGATCGGCTGGGGCAATATCGCGAAATCCGTCATCTTCATGCCGATGGCGATCTCGTTCGTGGGCGCCTCGGTGATCTTCAAGCTGATCTATGACGCCCGGCCCGAAGGCACGGCGCAGATCGGTGTGCTGAACGCCGTCTGGATGCAGTTCGAGGGCGGCTTCGGCTCGGTCCTGTTCCTGAAGGTGATGCCGGTTCTCATGCTGTTGGCCTTTGCCGCGGTGGTGGCCTATGTGGGCTACATCATCCTGCGCATGACCGGCGGTGTCTGGGTCACGCTGCTAAAGGCGTTTGGCGGGCTCTTCGCGATCTGGATGGTGTTTCTGTCCCTGAAATCGGTGCTGGGCGTGGCAACAGCCGAGCTGCCTTATGGCGAACCGCAGAACTGGCTGACCCTGCCGTTTTACAACAACTTCTTCCTGATGGTGGTGCTGATCTGGATCCAGACCGGGTTTGCCATGGTGATCCTGAGCGCAGCTTTGCGCGGCATTCCCGAGGAAACGGTGGAAGCGGCGATTGTCGATGGCGCCAACCCGTTCCAGATCTTCTTCAAGATCAAGGTGCCGCAGATCATGCCGACCATCGTGGTGGTCTGGACGACGATCACGCTGACGGTGCTCAAGGTCTTCGACATCGTGTTCGCGATGACAAACGGCCAATGGCAGACGCAGGTTCTGGCCAACTACATGTACGACAAACTGTTCCGCGCCAATGACTGGGGCGTCGGGTCGGCGGCGGCGATCATCATCATGCTGCTGGTCTCTCCGATCCTGATCTGGAACGTCTACAACGCCCGGAAGGAGATGCGCTGATGGCTGATCGAAGCACACGGAACATGCGCATTTTCTCCACAGAAAATTGCGCCTCACACCCAGGGGGAACGTCCCATGGATAATATCGCAGGCTCCAAGTCGTCGCTCACTTGGGCGGTCCACATCTCGGTTCTGGCGCTGGTGCTCTTGTGGCTCTTCCCGACCGTCGGGCTGTTCGTGTCGTCCTTCCGGACGGGTGATCAGATTGCGACCTCGGGCTGGTGGGCGGCCTTGGGCGAAGCGGAACAGAACATCGTGCTGCGGGCCGCGGACCCAGACGACAACCGGGTCGCGGATGGCGACCAGTTCGTCGTGACCGGAAACCTGCTGGAGGCCGAAGGCGCAAGCGGCACGATCACTGTCTGGGGCACATCCTCGCGCGCGATCGATGCTTACACAGCAGGCGAAACCGCCGAGCTCAAGGGCACCGAGACCATCACCGTGGACGCCGCCGGCAACTATGAATGGCGTGGCTCCGAGGACGAGATCTCGGGGCGTGGTCAGAGGGTTTTTGCGACCATCACGGCGCCGCCCGAGTTCACGTTCGAGAACTATGACAACATGCTGTTCGACCCGTCGAATTCCGAGGGCATGGCCAAGGCGTTCTTCAACACGCTGACGGTGACCATTCCGGCGACGATCATCCCGATCGTGATTGCGGCCTTTGCGGCTTACGCGCTGGCGTGGATGGATTTTCCGGGCCGGGCGCTGCTGATCGCGATGGTGGTCGGATTGCTGGTGGTGCCGCTGCAACTGGCGCTGATCCCGCTTCTGAAACTGCATCTGGGGATTGGCATCGGGAAAGGCTATCTGGGCGTCTGGCTGGCGCATACGGGCTTCGGGTTACCGCTCGCGATATATCTTCTGCGAAACTACATGGTGGGCCTTCCAAGGGACATCATCGAGAACGCCAAGGTCGATGGGGCGACGGATTTCCAGATCTTCACCAAGATCATCCTTCCGCTGTCGTTCCCGGCCTTGGCGAGCTTCGCGATCTTCCAGTTCCTCTGGACGTGGAACGACCTGCTGGTCGCCAAAGTGTTCCTGATCGACTCGACCGGTCAGACCACGGTGATGACGAACCAGATCACCGAACTTCTGGGCACCCGAGGCGGCAACTGGGAAATTCTGGCGACCGCGGCCTTTGTCTCGATCGCTGTGCCGCTGATCGTCTTCTTCGCCATGCAACGTTACCTCGTGCGCGGTCTTCTGGCCGGCTCGGTTAAATAGGAACCCTGAGAAATGAGCTTTGTTGACATCCGTCCCGAGGAAACCTCCTCGACGCTGGTGACCGATCCCGACTGGTGGCGGGGTGCCGTGATCTATCAGATCTATCCGCGGTCTTTTCAGGATTCGAACGGCGACGGCGTTGGGGATCTCTCGGGCATCATCGATCGGCTGCCGCATGTGGCGTCGCTGAATGTCGATGCGATCTGGATCTCGCCTTTCTTCACGTCACCGATGCTGGATTACGGCTATGACGTCTCGGACTATTGCGACGTCGATCCGATGTTCGGCACCATGGCCGATTTCGACCGGCTGGTCGAACGGGCGCACGAGCTGGGCATCCGGATCATCATCGATCTTGTTCTGTCGCACACGTCGGACAAGCACCCGTGGTTCGTCGAAAGCCGGGTCAGCCGCGACAATGCGCGGGCCAACTGGTATGTCTGGGCCGACGCCAAGCCCGACGGCACGCCGCCCAACAACTGGCTGTCGATCTTTGGCGGGTCGGCGTGGGAATGGGACACGTCGCGGATGCAGTATTACCTGCACAACTTCCTCCGCGAACAACCCGACCTGAACTTCCACGAACCAACCGTGCAGGACGCACTGCTGGACGTGGCGCGGTTCTGGCTGGAGCGTGGGGTGGACGGGTTCCGTCTGGATACCGTCAACTTCTATACCCACGACAAGGAATTGCGCGATAACCCCGCACTGCCCGAAGACCAGAAGCAGAGCGAGATCGCACCCTCGGTCAATCCCTATACCTGGCAGGAGCACAAGTTCTCGAAATCTCAGCCCGAGAACATCGTGTTCCTCGAAAAACTGCGTGTGGTGATGAACGAGTTCACCGATATCACCTCGGTGGGCGAGGTCGGAGACGACCAGCAAGGTCTGCAAATTCAGGCTGAGTACACGCAAGGCACCGAGCGCTTGCACATGTGCTATGGGTTCGACTTCCTTTCGGCGCCTTATCCGTCGGGCTCCCGCGTTGCCGAAGTGCTGAACCGCTTCGATGCGCTGGCCAAGGACAGCTGGGCGTGCTGGGCGTTTTCCAACCATGACGTGACCCGGCACACCAGCCGTTGGGCGTTGTCCGAGGAGGCGCAGAAAGCCTATCTGGCGCTGCTTCTGTCGCTGCGTGGCTCGGCGTGCCTGTATCAGGGCGAGGAACTGGGCCTGCCCGAGGCCGATGTGGCGTTCGAAGACCTGCAGGATCCCTACGGCATCCAGTTCTGGCCCAAATACAAAGGGCGCGACGGGTGCCGCACGCCGATGGTCTGGTCGTCCAATGCCGAGCATGGCGGATTTTCCAGCGGCAAGCCGTGGTTACCTGTCTCCGAGACGCATGCCGCGAAATCGGCCGATGCACAGGCGGCGGATGCGGAATCGATGCTTAATTTCTACCGCCGGATGATCGCCTATCGGAAAGCGCAGCCGGTGCTGGGGAAAGGCACGTTCGAGATCGTCGCAGCCGAGGAAGAATACTTCGCGATCCGTCGGGAGTTCGGGGACACCGCGATGTTCGTGGCGTTCAACCTGTCGGACACGGCGCGCGAGGTTGCGTTGCCCGAGGGGAACTGGACCATCGACAGGAGCGCGCCGTTCGACGTGGAAGACAACGGGGAGGGCGTGCAGCTGCCGGGATGGCATGTGCTGTTCGCGCACGAGGGAGGATAGGACCATGGCCAATTTGAAGTTGACGGATGTCGCCAAATCCTATGGCGAGGTCGATGTTCTGAAGCACATCGATCTGGATATCGAAACCGGGGAACTCATTGTTTTCGTGGGGCCGTCTGGCTGTGGCAAGTCGACCTTGCTCAGGATGATCGCCGGGCTCGAGAAGATCACCGGTGGCACGCTGGAGATCGACGGGATGGTCGTCAACGATGTGCCGCCCTCCGAGCGCGGGATCGCGATGGTGTTCCAGTCCTATGCGCTTTACCCGCATATGACCGTGCGCGAGAACATGCAGTTCGCGCTGAAGATCGCCAAAATGGACGCCGCCGAGATCGAAGAACGGGTCGAGCGGGCGGCAAAGACGCTGCAGCTTCACAACCTTCTGGATCGCCTGCCGAAAGAGCTGTCGGGCGGACAGCGTCAGCGGGTGGCCATTGGCCGCTCGATCGTGCGCGATCCCAAGGTTTACCTTTTCGACGAGCCGCTTTCAAATCTCGACGCGGCGCTGCGGGTGGCCACGCGGATTGAGATTGCGCAGCTGAAGGAACAGATGCCCGACTCGACCATGATCTATGTCACCCATGACCAGGTCGAAGCCATGACGCTGGCCTCGCGGATCGTCGTGTTGGCCGGTGGTGGTATCGCCCAGGTGGGATCGCCGCTTGAGCTTTACGAGACGCCTGAGAATGAATTCGTGGCGCAGTTCATCGGCTCGCCGTCGATGAACCTTGTTCCCGGCAAGATCGTTGGCACCGGGGCGACCACAACGGTCGAGCTTGAAGATGGCGGTCGTGCCGTGTCGACCATTCCGTCACGCGACGAGGATATGGGTAAGCCCGTGAACATCGGCGTCCGCCCCGAGGATTTCGTCGAAGCCAGCGGCGATTTCATCTTCAAGGGTAAGGTCGGCATCACCGAAGCCTTGGGCGAGGTGACGCTGCTCTATTTCGAACCCAAGGGCGACGCGGACCCGGTCATCGGCAAGTTGCAGGGCATCCACAAAGGCTTGCGCGGTCAGGAGGTTGCCCTGACCGCCGATCCCGCGAAAGTGCACGTGTTCATGAACACGCAGTCGCTGCTCTATCGGGATCGCCCGATCAAGCAGATTGCCACCAAGGCGCACTGACGGCTCAAAGTTCGCGGAACACGTCCTCGGTTTCCTGTGGCTCGGGGGTAAGCGCCATCAGGACGGCCGTCCAGTGGCGGAACAGGACGAGTGCCGTCATGGGCAAAAGGTCCATCGGTGAGATCGGCAGGACGAGGACGCTTGCCAGCAGCGGCGTGGCAAGTGCCGCGACCACTGCCGCCAGTGTCGGGTTCTGATAGACGTAATAGGTCGTCAGCCAGGACACGAGCGCAAAGAGACCAAGCGACGGGTCGAACGCCACCAATGCGCCAAGGATCACCCCGATCCCGGTGCCGCCCCGAAAGGTCGACCAGATCGGGAAGTTGTGGCCAAGGCAAACGCCATAGGCTGTCGCTAGCGCCAATGCGGGGCCGTAGAGGCTTCCAATCTCGACAATGATGACGCCTTTCACCACGTTCAGAACGAAGCGAAGCACTGACCGCAGGTAAGGGCGCAAACCGGGGGCAGCGTCAAAGTCGGACAAGCCGAGAAAACGATGAAGGGGAATGGAGCCCGCCGCATAGGCGAGCAAACCGAGAATCAGGAACAGGGACATCGACACTAAAAACCGCCAACTTTATGTGTGCATCCCTACAGCGTCTTTAATGACGGATGAATTTGGTCCTGTCGCGACCGAAATCTGACGGTTGCGCGACTTTTCTGGGCGCACGCTTAAGGAGATTGCGGCTTAATTTTGGGCGTCGAAGATGAAACCAAGGAAATTCAGGGTGATCTGCGCCGCCAGAATGGCTGTCGAGCCTGTCGGATCATAGTCGGGCGCCACCTCGACCAGATCGAAGCCGACGACCTCGTGGCGCCGGGCGACCTGTTGCAGCAGTTCCAGCACATCGTAATAGAGAAACCCACCATGGCTGGGTGTCCCCGTGCCTGACGCGATCGAGGGGCAGAAGGCGTCGATATCCAGTGTGACATAGACCCGCGCCCCGTCCGGAATTCGGTCGGCCACGCCTTCGGGCCCAAGCGCGCGCGCCTGCCGGACACTCAGGATGTCCGACCCCATCGCGCGGGCGTCGTCATAGCCTTCCTTTGCGGTTGACGACACGTTGCGGATGCCGACTTGGGTCAGCCCGCTGACAAAGGGCTGCTCGGCCGCGCGGCGCATCGGATTGCCGTGCCCATGGCGCACGCCATGGCGTTCATCCACGAAGTCAAGATGCGCGTCTATCTGTAAGATATGAAACGGTTTTTGGTCGTCATAGGCGCGGATGCAAGGGATGTTGACCGAGTGGTCCCCGCCGATGACAACCGGCAACGCACCGGCCTTCAGAATGGCCCGAACGCCGGCTTCTATATTAGCGTGGCTCTTCTCGGTGTCGGTATGCACGATATCGGCATCGCCAATATCGACGATGCGCACGTCGCCCGGCAGATAGGTCCGGTCGTCTTCGTGGTCATAGGCCCCGGCATGGCCGAACGAGAACAGGGTCGAGGCCTCGCGCACCCCCCGCGGGCCGAACCGGGCGCCAGACCGCCATTGCGTGCCGAAATCGAACGGTGCGCCAAGGACGGCGACATCGGCGTCGATGGCGCTCCAGTCGGTGACGAGAGGGCGTTTGCCGAAGGTGGCGACGCCGACGAAGGGCAGGTCAAGGCGATCGGTATCATAGCTGTTGGTCATGGCGTCAAGTAGGGCGGAAGAGCGCCACATCTGCAAGAGGGATTGCGTCGTGGCTTCGCCGTGCTGCTCTGCTTGGGAGCGTTGCGGGCACAGACGCCACGCAAGTGTACTCCAGAAGACTAGAGACCTGCGGGCGTGGACAGGTGTGCGTTACGAAACAACGCGGCAACGTTTGAATTGAAAGTAATGCGCGACGCCCGCAGCCTCGAGGGCTTCGACCACGTCACCGCGGAAGAATTTGACTCCTCGAAGGTTTCCGCCGCCCCAAATGGGGGGAACATCCAGTTTTTCCGCGCACAGCGCGATGTCATCGTCCTGGATTTCATGCGCGATGAGCCAAGTATTTGGATTCGCGTAAGGCCCTGTGTTTTCTCGAATATTTCGACACACTTCGGGAACGAGGGCATCGACAACTTTGTAACGATTCATAACAACGTATCGGCGGTCGGCGTGCTTTTCGGTTTTTCGGTCGGAAAGCACGATTTTCGCGGGCACCATATAGGTTCGGCCCAGGTCGAACGCCCTAAGCGGTGCGGCAATTGCTTCCGACAGCATCATATGACCGGTATCAACAAAGAAATCAGGCAAATCCTGTATATCGTCATCTGACGAACTGGGATAAAGC